>NZ_CP032550.1:1216312-1520390 GCF_009735645.1 Microbacterium oryzae
CCCAGTAGTCGAGCTGACGGTAAGTGATGCCCGCCGCGCGAGCCGCCACCGCGCCGCGGTAGCCGGTCTCGGGGTCGAGCTTCGGGAGACCGTCGGTGAAGAGCAGGTCGGCCGTGAAGCCGGCCGATGCGGGATCCTCAGCCATCGTGATCCTTACTCCTCACGTTCGATTCCTGTCCACCGTATGGCAGGGTCGGGGCCCCGGCAACGACATCCGCTCCGAGCGGGCGGCGTGTCGAGACAAGCGTTATGAACGTTATGAAACGCGTGCCGAGGTCACGGCAGGATGCGCTCGAGCGCCTGCCGGACGAAGATCCCGCGCACCTCGTCGAGGCGTCCGGCGAGCTCCGGGCCGAGCTCGCCCGCGCGGGCGCGGGAGCGCGGATCGGCGCGGCGCATCAGCGGCGTGAGCGCCTGATCCACGAGGTCGGCGTCGCGATCGGCGCTCTGCTTCACCGCCCGCAGGTGACGCGGCTCGATGCCGTGACGGTCCAGCGCGACGAACGCGCGCAGCAGCGCCACGGCGTGCTCGTCGTACATCTCCGACGCCTGCATCAGGCCGATGCTGATGGCGTCGTTGAGGAGCTGCGGGGCGGCGCCCGCGGCCGCCAGCAGGTCGGCTCGGGTGAACGAGCGGGCCGTCGGATGGATGGAGGTCGGCAGCGGGAGCCGCTCGCCTCCGTTCGCATCCACCTCGTCGAGGTGCTCGCGGATCACGCTGAGCGGGAGATAGTGGTCGCGCTGGAGCACGAGCCCCAGCCGCAGGCGCTCGACGTCCTGCGGCGAGAACTTCCGATAGCCGGAGGGCGTGCGCTGCGGCGCGACGATGCCCTGCTCCTCGAGATAGCGCAGCTTGCTCGAGGTGAGGTTCGGGAACTCCGGGGTGAGCTTCGCGAGCACCTGGCCGATGCTCAGCAGCGCCGCTGTCGCGCTTCGCTCTGCGGCAGCGGCTGCCATCAGGCGCCGGCCCCCGCGATGTCTCGGGGGGAGGCGAAGAAGTTGAAGCGGAACTTGCCGATGCGCACCTCGGCGCCGTTGTGCAGCACGGCGCGATCGACGCGCTCGCCGTCCACGTAGGTGCCGTTCAGCGAGCGCTGGTCGATGATCTCGAACGAGGTGCGGTCGCGCGTGATCTCCGCGTGACGGCGCGACACCGTCACGTCGTCGAGAAAGATGTCCGCTTCCGGATGGCGGCCGGCCGTGGTGACCTCGGCATCCAGCAGGTAGCGGGCGCCGGCCGTGGGGCCCGAGCGCACGAGCAGGAGCGCGGCGCCGGACGGCAGCGCGCCGACCGCGTCGAGCTCGGCGGTGGACAGCTCGCCCGCGAACGGGACGAACGACAGATCGGCGTCATGTCCGAAGGTCTGCGTGACGTCTCCGGAGCCGTCGTGGCCTCCCGACGTCGGTCCGACATCGCGTCGGATCGAGGCCGAATCCGGCCGGTACTGCGCATCTGACACGCTCGACCTCCCTTTGGTGACCCACCCTATCGGATCCGGGGCGGTGCTGATGGGGCTCTCAGCGCCTCCCAAGGGGGATCGAACGGGACTCGAGGCGCCGCAGACGGCTCGCGCGAGCGCCGCTCAGGATCCGCGGATATCGTCGAGGGGTCATGGTCGCCTTCTTCACCTCACCGCGCTCCCACCGATCCACGCGTCTCGGCGCCGCCACGGCCATCCTCGCCGCGGCCGTGCTCGCGCCCCTCCTCTCCCCTGCCGCAGCCTCCGCGCACGATGCCCTCGTGGGCACCGCGCCCGCCGAGGGCGAGACCGTGCAGACGCTGCCGGACGAGGTGACCCTCACGTTCAGCGGCTCCCTCCTCGAGGGCGCTCCGCAGGCGGTCTTCGTGACGGACGCCTCCTGCCCCGGCATCACCGACGCGGCGCCCGGCCATGTCGCCATCGATGGCGACGCCTGCCACGACTACTCCGCGGGCGACGCCGTCGCCGCCGGCCCCATGCTCCGACAGGAGCTCGATCCGGCCGGCGCCCCGGCCGGCGAGTACACCGTCATCGCGAGCGTGACCTACGGCGACTCGCACAGCGAGGACAAGATCTTCCGGTTCACGACCACCGAGGCGGCGGATGGCGCGGCGACGCCGGAGCCGACGATGACGACGCAGGCCGAGCCCGCGCCATCCGACGCCGTCACCCCCTCCGCGACCGCGGCAGACGAGACGCCGTCCGACGACGATGCGCTCCAGCGGAACCTGCCGTGGATCATCGGCGGCGTCGTCCTCGTCGCGGGCGGCGGGGCGCTCGGCGCCACGCTGCTCGCCCGCTCGCGCCGCTCCTCCTGATCGGCACCGCCATCCGTC
Organism: Microbacterium oryzae; assembly: GCF_009735645.1. Taxonomy (NCBI): domain Bacteria; kingdom Bacillati; phylum Actinomycetota; class Actinomycetes; order Micrococcales; family Microbacteriaceae; genus Microbacterium; species Microbacterium oryzae. Next base: position 1,218,630 of record NZ_CP032550.1, read on the forward strand.
ACGCCACCGGCGTTCTGCACTCCTCACACAGATAGGGTTGATCACATGGCTCACTACGACGTCGTCATCCTCGGCGCGGGCCCCGGCGGGTACGTCGCCGCCGTCCGCAGCGCCCAGCTCGGTCTCAAGACCGCCATCATCGAAGAGAAGTACTGGGGCGGTGTGTGCCTCAACGTGGGCTGCATCCCCTCGAAGGCGCTCCTGAAGAACGCCGAGCTCGCCCACACCCTCAAGCACAAGTCGGACTTCTTCGGCATCTCCGGCGAGGTCACCTTCGACTACGGCAAGGCGTACGACCGCTCGCGCGAGGTCGCGAACGGCCGCGTCAAGGGCATCCACTTCCTCATGAAGAAGAACAAGGTCGTCGAGTACGACGGCCGCGGCACCTTCACGGGCCCGAAGGCGATCTCCGTCGCCAAGTCGGACGGCTCGACCGAGGAGGTGACGTTCGACAACGTCATCATCGCGACCGGCTCGAAGGTCCGCCTGCTTCCGGGCGTCACCCTCAGCGAGAACGTCGTCACGTACGAGGAGCAGATCCTCTCGCGCGAGCTCCCCGGCTCGATCGTGATCGTGGGCGCGGGCGCCATCGGCATGGAGTTCGCCTACGTCATGTCGAACTACGGCGTGGACGTCACCGTGGTCGAGTACCTCGACCGCGTGCTCCCCAACGAGGACGCCGACGTCTCCAAGGAGATCGCGAAGCAGTACAAGAACTACGGCATCAAGGTCCTCACGGCGACCAAGGTCGAGTCGGTCGTCGACAACGGCTCGAACGTCACGGTGTCGTACACGCCCAACAAGGGCGGCGACACGCAGCAGGTCACCGTCGACAAGGTGCTCATGTCGGTCGGCTTCGCCCCGAACGTCGACGGCTTCGGCCTCGACAAGACCGGCGTGCAGCTCACCGACCGCGGCGCCATCGCGATCGACGACTACATGCGCACGAACGTCGACGGCATCTACGCCATCGGCGACGTCACCGCGAAGCTGCAGCTCGCGCACGTCGCCGAGGCGCAGGGCGTCGTGGCGGCCGAGACGATCGGCGGCGCGGAGACCATGCCGCTGGGCGACTACCGCATGATGCCGCGCGCGACGTTCTGCTCGCCGCAGGTGGCCTCGTTCGGCCTCACCGAGCAGCAGGCGAAGGACGCCGGCCACGAGATCAAGGTGTCGACGTTCCCGTTCATGGCCAACGGCAAGGCGCACGGCCTCGGCGAGCCGGTCGGCTTCGTCAAGCTCGTCGCCGACGCGGAGCACCTCGAGCTGCTCGGCGCCCACATGGTCGGCCCCGACGTGTCGGAGCTGCTGCCCGAGCTCACCCTCGCGCAGAAGTGGGACCTCACGGCCCACGAGCTGGCGCGCAACGTGCACACGCACCCCACGCTGTCGGAGGCGCTGCAGGAGGGCTTCCACGGCCTCGCGGGCCACATGATCAACTTCTGATCCGCTGACGCGAAGAAGGCCGCCCCCTCCTCGGAGGGGGCGGCCTTCGTCATGTCGTCGGGCGGCGGATGGCCGTGGGCCGTCGGGCGCCCGCCTTCGGTCAGCGGCCGAGCGCGCGGGCGAGCTTGGACGCGTGCGACGCCTCGCGAGCTCCGGCGGCCAGCGCGGCGCGGGCGACGGCGTCGAAGAACGCGGCCTTGTCGGCGGGAGCGGCGGCCCCCAGCTCGATCTCCCACTCGTGCCATTCGCGCTCGTCGCCGGCGCGCAGGTCTGTGGTGCGCACGTGGTCGTCCACGAACTCGGCCAGGACGCCGCCGTCCGCGTCGAGCAGCTCGTACGCGGTGCGGTGGTTGACGATGCGCGCGAGCGGCTCGAGGGGCGCGGTGGTCCACTGCGCGATCTCGGCCGCGACGCCCTCCGGCACGCTGTCGTCTGAACCCAGCGGCCATCCCAGCTCGACGCGCCCGCCGTCGACGAGGGGGCCCTTGATGTGCCAGCCCTCATCGGGCCCGCCGGTGCGACGCCGCAGCGCGACGCCCGCGCGCGCGAGCGCGAGGTCGTCGGTGTCGAGGTAGAGGGCGTCGAGGTGGCGCTCCTCCCCCGCCGACACCGACGCGACGCCGGGAACGTCCGCCCAGGACGGGACGGACGTGCCGGCGTCGACGTCGAACTTGCGCTCGATCTCGACGAAGCGCGTGGGATCGGTCATCAGCTGCGGTGCTTCACGTCGCCTTCGCCCTCGCCGTCCTGGACGAGGCGATCCTCCTCTTCCTCGAACCGGAAGGGGACCTCCGTCGCGCCGTCGTCGGAGCCGGTGTTCTCGGCTTCGCCGGAGCGGCGGTAGACGACCTGGGTCTCCGAATACGGGACGATCAGGCGGTCGAGGTCGGCGTCGTCCAGGGGAAGGGCCTGCCCGTCGAGGGGACCTCCGTGCAGTCGTGCGATAGCCATACCCTCACGATAGACGCGCTGCGAGCTGACGGCGCTCCTCGCGCTCGGATTCGCGGGCGGCCTCGAGCGCGTCCACCGCGACGCGCACGTCGCGCTCGGCCATCCGCACCCGGCGCTGCACGAGCGTCTCGGCGCCGTAGCGCTCCTGCAGGCGGTTCTCTCGCTCTTCCACGCGCACGACGATGTAGCTGCACGCGAGGAGGATCACCTGCGCGGACAGGTTGAACCACAGCAGCAGCGCGATGAGCGAGCCGAAGGAGGCCATCAGCGGGTTGCGGTCCGCCGCGCCCGCGAACAGGCCCGAGAGCTGCTGCAGCACCGTCAGCCCGAGCCCGCCGAGGAGCGCGCCCGACCAGAGCGCGCCGGCGGGCGCGCGCACGCCCGAGAGCAGCCGGAAGAGCCACGCGATGATCACGGCGTCGAGCGCGAACGTCGTCGCGAGCGCGGCGAGCCGCGTGAGGACCTCCGCCCATCCGCCGCCGGCCAGCCCCAGCCATCCGAGGGCCGTCTCGATGAAGGTCGAGCCGAGGAAGGTGAAGACGGCGGCGGCCAGGAACAGCACGCCGACCGACACCGCGAAGAGCAGGTCGCGCAGCAGCAGCCAGACGACGAGGACGTCTTCGTGGGCGGTGCCGGCGATCAGGCGGATGGCCGTGCGCGCGTTCCCGATGGCGCCGATCGCCGCCCACGCGAGCGCGACGGCCGACACGATGCTGAGCCAGAGGCTGGCGCCGAGCGCGCCGCCGAGGCTCTCCGCGTCGATGATCCCCTCGTCGTCGCCGTCGCGGACGAGCCCGGGGATCGCCTCGTTCACCGCGTCGATGAGGGCGTGCCACAGGTCGCTGCGCGAGCTGAGCCAGAGCGCGGCGACGGCGAAGCCGAGCGCGACGGCGGCGAAGACCGAGAACAGGGCGCGGAAGCTCACCGCCGCCGCGAGGAGCCCGCCCTGCTGCTCGACGAAGAGCAGCGCGGCGCGCACGAGGCGCCGGCGGAGAAGCCACGCGAGCGCGTCTCTGACCCATCTCTCGACCGACGACATGCACACACGTTACCCATGCGCGTGCAGGCGGCGGCCGGCGCAGGCGGCGCGGCCCCGGATGCGGGCGGTCACACGGCGAGGAGGCCCGCCCACGCGCCGAGGATGATCCACGGCCCGAACGGGATGCGCGCCTGCCGCTCGATGCGCCTTGCGGCCAGCAGCGCGAGCGCCCAGGCCGCACCCGCCACGAAGGCGGCGGCGGCCCCTGCGACGAGCGCGGGCCATCCGTGCCAGGCGAGGAAGACGCCGACGAGCGCGGCGAGCTTCACGTCGCCCCCGCCCATCCCCTCCGGATCGACCGCCCGCAGCGCGAGGTAGAACGCCCCGAGCGCGAGCCCGCCGAGCACCGCCCGCACCAGCGCGACGCCGTCGTGCGTCGCCGCGGCATGCAGCGCGATGAGGGCGAGCAGCGCCGCGGCAGACGGCAGCACGATCCGGTCGGGCAGCCGGTGCTCGTCGATGTCGATGCGGATGAGCACGGCGCCCACCGCGAGGAACCCCGTGTAGACGAGGGCGGTCAGGAGCGCGGCGACCTGCATCGCGCCAGGCTAGGCGCGGCTGCGGGGGTGGCGCAGAAGCCTGTGGAGAGGGTCACTCCCCCATGCGATTGCGCATGCGCATGGCGCGCTCGGCCTCGCGCTTGTCCTGCCGTTCGCGGAGCGTCTGGCGCTTGTCGAACTCGCGCTTGCCCTTCGCGACGCCGATCTCGACCTTCGCGCGCCCGTCGAGGAAGTACAGCCGCAGCGGCACGAGGGTGTAGCCGCCGGCGGAGACCTGGTGGCTGAGCTTGATGATCTCCTCGCGGTGCAGCAGCAGCTTGCGCACGCGCTTCGAGGAGTGGTTGGTCCAGGTGCCCTGCGCGTACTCCGGGATGTGCACGGCGTCGAGCCACGCCTCGTTCCCGTCGATGTACGCGTAGCCGTCGCTGAGGTTCGCCCGTCCCTGGCGCAGGGACTTCACCTCGGTGCCGGTGAGCACGAGACCCGCCTCGTACGTCTTCTCGATCGTGTACTCGTGACGGGCGCGACGATTCGTCGCGACGACCTTCTCACCCTGTTCCTTGGGCATGCGCTCACCTCCTCGGCTCTCGGTGCACAGCCTTCAACCCTAGCAACGCTCCGACTAGGTGCGGAGCCAGCGGCGGATGGCGAACCCGGCGGACAGTGCCGCGAGGGCGACGCCGACGACGATGAGCACGGGCACCACGGCCCACGCCTCCCCGATCCCCACCCACGGGATGGCGTACATCTCGTCGACGAGGTACCGCTCGACGCCGAAGTGCACGCCCGCGAGCACGGCGGCTCCGGCGAGAGCGGCGCCGATGAACGCGGCGAACACGCCCTCGAGCACGAACGGCGTCTGGATGAAGCGGTTCGACGCGCCCACGAGACGCATGATCGCGACCTCGCGGCGCCGCGCGTACGCCGACAGCCGGATGGTCGTGGCGATGAGGAGCACGGCGGAGACCAGCATGAGGGCCGCGATGCCGATCGCGATGTACGTGGCGATGGTGAGCGTGGCGAACAGCGGGTCGAGGTACTCGAGCTGATCGGTGATCTCCTCGACGCCGTCGACGCCCGTGAACGCCTCGACGATGACGTCGGACTGGCTCGGGTCGACGAGGTTGACGTGGAACTCCGCGCTCGTCTGCTCCGCGGTCAGCAGGCTCGCGTAGTCCTCGCCGAGGTTCTCGACGATGGAGTCATACGCCTCCTCCGGCGACAGGTACGTGTACCCCTGGATGAGCGGCGACAGCGTCGGGCCCTCGAGCTCGGTGCGCACCGTCTCGATCTGCTCGTCGCTCGCGGCGCCGTCGACGCACGTGTCGCCCGTCGACAGCGGCGAGCACATGTAGACGTCGACGAGCGCGCGGTCCTGGAAGTAGGCGTTGGTCTTGGCGATCTGCGTCTGCATGAGCACCGCGGCGCCCACGAACGTGAGCGACACGAAGGTCACGAGGATGACCGAGACGACCATCGAGGCGTTGCGGCGCAGACCCTGCAGGGCCTCGCCGAGGACGAGTCCGAGTCTCATGAGGTGGGTCCCACTTCCTCGTCGCCGGACTCGAGTCCGAGCCGGTCGACCATCCCGATCGCGTCGTGGTCGACGCGGCGGCTGCGCCGTCGGCGCTCGCTCGCGTCGGATGGCGCGGCGTCGGCCTCGCGCGTCGGCTCCGCCGCGCGGGCGGGCGCGGCGGATGGCGCGGGCTCGGCGGGCGGGAGGGGCTCGGCGGGCGGGATGGCGGCGTCGACGGACGTCACCGGCTCGGCGGGCGGAGCGACGACGGTGGGGTGCACGACCTCGTCGACGACCTCCTCCACCGCCTCCACGGCGCGCTGGGCGGCGGCCTTCGTCTGCGCGTCGGCGGTCGCCGACACCTCGCGCTGCACGTCGAGGACGGCGGTGAGGGCGGCGATCGCCGCCGCGCCGCGCTCGGCCTCGGGCTGCAGGGTCTGCACCACGGAGGTGTCGCCGTAGCCGCCGCGACGGTCGTCGCGCATGAGCTCGCCCTCGCGCAGCTCGATCACGCGCCGCTGCATCTGGTCGACGAAGGTCGCCTCATGCGTGGCCATGACGATCGTGGTGCCGGTGGCGTTCACCTCGGCGAGGATCCGCATGATGTCGACCGAGGTCGTCGGGTCGAGGTTTCCGGTCGGCTCGTCCGCGAGGAGGAGCTGGGGCCGGTTCACGAGCGCACGCGCGATCGCCACGCGCTGCTGCTCGCCCCCCGAGAGCTCGTGCGGCATGCGCTTGCCCATCTCCGCCAGCCCCACGCGCTCGAGCGCCTCGGGGACGGCGTCCTTGATGAACGCGCGCGAGCGGCCGATCACCTGCAGGGTGAAGGCGACGTTCTGCGCGACGGTCTTCGACTGCAGCAGGCGGAAGTCCTGGAACACCGCGCCGATGTTGCGTCGGAAGTAGGGCGTGCGACGCGAGGTGAGCGTCTTCGTGTCGCGCCCGAGGGCGACGACGCGGCCCGAGGAGGGCAGGTCCTCGCGGAGGATGAGGCGCAGGCAGGACGACTTCCCGGAGCCCGAGGCCCCGACGAGGAAGACGAATTCGCCGCGCTGGACCTCGAAGTCGATGTCGCTGAGGGCCGGCTTCGCCGTTCCCTTGAAGCGCTTGGTGACGTGTTCGAACCGGATCATGGCCTACCGAGCCTAAGCGGCGGCGCGACCGCGTCCCCCAGCGACATGCCCTCCCCGGGCGTTGTCAGCCGGCGCTCAGGTCATCTCCTCGAGCTCGCGCCCCTTCGTCTCCCGCACGCGCCACAGCACGAAGAAGAACGACAGCAGCGAGAAGAACGCGTAGAACCCGTACGCGAAGGTCAGGCTGATGTTGCTGAAGATCGGGAACGTCGTCGAGATGAAGAAGTTCGCGAGCCACTGCGCGGCGGCGGCGACGGCGAGCGCGCTCGCACGGATCCGGTTGGGGAACATCTCCCCCAGCAGCACCCAGACCACGGGGCCCCACGTCGCGCCGAAGCCGACGACGAAGAGGTTCGCGGCGATGAGCGCGATGATGGACCACGGAGCGCCGAGCTGCGCGCTCGTCGAGCCGTCGTCCGCCGTGACGAGCTCGGCGAACGAGAACGCGAGCGCCATGGTGCCGAGCGCGACGGTCATGAGCACGGAGCCCGCCAGCAGCAGCGCGCGGCGTCCGACGCGGTCCACGAGGAGGATGGCCACGATCGTCACGACGATGTTCGTCACGGAGGTGATGACCGACGTGGTGAGGGCGCTCGACTCGTCGAAGCCCACCGACCGCCACAGCGTCGTCGAGTAGTAGAAGATGACGTTGATGCCGACGAACTGCTGGAACACCGACAGCAGCAGACCGACCCAGACGATGGGCTTCAGGCCGAGCGCGGGCCCCGCGAGGTCGCGCAGCGATTCGGCCTTCTCGCTGTCGAGCGAGTCGCGGATCTGCTGGATCTTGAGGTTCACGTCGGGCTCGCCCGTGAAGTCGAGCAGCACCTGCGACGCGCGGTCGTAGTCGCCCTTTCGCACGAGGTAGCGGGGCGACTCCGGCAGGCGCAGCGACATCACGCCGTAGACGACGGCCGGGATGGCCTCGGCCATGAACATCCATCGCCATGCGTCGATGCCGAACCACAGCACCTCGTTCGAGCCGCCGGCGACCGCGGCGAGGACCGCGTTCGACAGCAGCGCGACGAAGATGCCGCTGACGATCGCGAGCTGCTGCAGCGAGCCGAGGCGGCCGCGGATGCCCGCGGGCGACACCTCCGCGATGTAGGCGGGTGCGATGACCGACGCCGCGCCGACGCCGAGGCCGCCGACCACGCGCCAGACGATGAGGTCGACGACGCCGAAGGCGAGCCCCGAGCCGATCGACGAGACGAGGAACAGCACCGCCGCCACGAGCATGACCGGCACGCGCCCGCGGCGGTTGGCGATGGAGCCCGCGAACCAGGCGCCGGCGACGCAGCCGAGAAGCGCGGACGACACGGCGAAGCCCTTGATGGCGGCCGCCAGCTCGAAGTCCGCGGCGAGCGCGTCGACCGCGCCGTTGATGACGGCGGTGTCGAACCCGAAGAGGAACCCGCCGAGGGCCGCCGCGATCGCGATGCCGATGACCCGGCCACTCGTTCTCCTGTGCTGCTGGGGCTGCCTGTGCATCGCTGTTCCTCTCCGATCCGGGGTCTCCGGCTGAGTGAGCCTTTCGCGGCGTCGTTTCCGGCGTCAAGGGGTTGCGGCATGCCCGCATTTCAGCTCTTCTTCGGGCAGACTGGGGAGATGACGGATGACCCTCGAGCTCTCCGCAGTCGACGCCGACTGCAGGGCGCTCTGCGCGGTCTGCTCGAGCGCGAGGAGCTGACCGAGATCGGCGTCTCGGAGCTCTGCCGGGCCGCCGGCGTGCATCGTACGACCTTCTACGGCCATTACACGAACGTCGGCGACGTCGCGTCCGACCTGTACGCGAGCTGGCTCGACGACGCGGCGGAGTTCCCCGTCGCCCCGTCTGACACCGTCGACGCCCTCGCCGCCCGCTACGTCGAGGCGACCAACGCCGTCCTCCGCAGCGTGACAGCCGAGCGCCGCACGCTGCGCGCGCTCCTGGCATCGGAGTTCTCGCTCGCCTTCCGTCGGCGCCTGCAGTCGCTCTTCGACGCGCGCATCGCCGAGGCCATCGCGCAGTTCCGCCGGCGCGGTCTCGATGCGGAGTTCGACGACGCCCTCGCGACGGCGTTCGTCGGCGGCGGCTTCGTCGGAGCCGTGCTGCTGTGGGTCATGAGCGACGAGAACGACGAAGAGTCCTACACGCGGGGGATCCTCGTCCACACGCCCGCCTGGTGGCCGCGCGTCGACTGACGCGAGCGCGCGGTAGCGTCGGAGCATGAAGCACCGGCGCGGGCGGATCGTCACGGTCGAGTCGCTCGACGAGCTCGACGCACGGCTGTCGGATGGCGCGCGGCGCCTGCGCGGGTGGCGCATCGTGGGGCTCGACCTCACGCGACGGTCCGCCGCTCTCGACGCGTGCGACACGTCTCGGACCACCTTCGCCGGATGCCGCTTCGCCCCGGGCGACGAGACGAAGCACGCGCTGCGCGGCGCGCTCGTCCTCCCCGATGTCGCCGTCGCCCCCGTCGACCCGCAGCGCGACACGCTCTACACCGCCGACGAGCTGTACGACGCTCCGACCTGGAGGACCTCGCTGGACGGCCGCGCGTACGCCTGGTCGCAGCGCGATCGCTCCCCCGAGTCGGTGCTCGTACGGGTGCTGCACGACGCGGGCGTCGACGCCGCGCTCGAGCGGTGGCTGGATGGCCGCCGCCTCGTCGGCGTGATGGGCGGGCATGCGATGCAGCGCGGTGACGCGGCGTACGCCGAGGCCGCGCGTCTCGGACGTCTGCTAGCCACCGACCGCGACGGCGGACGTCTCGTCGTCGCGACCGGCGGCGGACCCGGCGCCATGGAGGCGGCGAACCTCGGCGCCCGGCTCGCGCGCCGACCACCGGAGGAACTCGAGGCGGCCCTGGCGACGCTCGGCGGCCATCCGTCGTTCCATCCCTCGGTCGATGCGTGGGCCGACGCCGCGCGGGCGGTGATCGCCGCATCCGACGACCCCGTCGCCTCGCTCGGCGTGCCCACCTGGCACTACGGGCACGAGCCGCCCAACCTGTTCGCAACGGCGATCGCGAAGTACTTCCGCAACGCGCTGCGGGAGTCGATCCTGCTGCAGCTGTGCGACCAGGGCATCGTGTTCCTTCCCGGGGCGGGCGGAACCGTGCAGGAGATCTTCCAGGACGCCTGCGAGAACTACTACGCGACGCCCGAGACCGTCGGCGAGATGGTGCTCGTGGGCCGCGAGTACTGGACGCGGACGTACCCCGCCTGGCCGCTCCTCGACGCTCTCGCGGCGGGAAGGGCCATGGCGGGGCACGTGCACCTGGTCGACACCGTCGACGCGGCGGCGGAGGTCGTGCTCGCCCGAGGCTGACTACTCGGCGCGCTCCGGCTCGAGGAGCACCCGGGTGAGAATCGGACGCGTCGCCCGGAGCGCGAGCCACACGAGCAGGATCCCGCCGACGATGCACGCCACGATGACGAGCACCGACACCGGCGCCGTGATGAGCGACAGGCTCAGCAGCGGCGCGACGAGGGCGACGCCGGCCAGTGCCGCGACGATGACGGTGAACAGCAGCGGGCCCATGGTCGCGCGGGTGCGCGCGGCCTCCATGGTGTCGCGCGGCATGCCGACGCGGTCGAGCGCCACGTAGAGCGCACGGCGGTCGAGGATGGCCGCGGCCTGGTTCACGCCGACCGAGCACGCGACCATGAGGAACGAGATGGCGAGCGTGATGATGACGCCCGTGCGGATGTCCACGATGAGGGAGTCGTCGTCGGCCGAGGGCAGGGCCTGCGCGTACGCCGTGCCCGCTCCCCCGACCACCGCGACGAACGTCGTCATGGCGAGGCCGCCGACCTGGCGCCATGCCGCCTTCGGGGATTCGAGGACCGTCCGCGCCGCGATGAGGCGGTCGGGGGTCTTCGCCCGCTTCACGCGGATGCGCGCGTGGACGCCGATGAGCCAGGGGCCGATGATGCCGAGCACCCCGACGCCGGCGGCGAAGCACGCGCCGACGGCCGCGACGACGAAGGCGTAGCTGGGCAGCGCGTCGAGAGCGCTCAGTACGCCGGCCGCGACGACGACCACCACGACCGCGATGACCGCGCGGATGGCCCGCACCCGCGGCGCGTCCTGCTTCGTGCGGACGCCGAGGGGCGAGATGACGACGCGTCGCAGGCCGAGGCTCGCGCTCACCGCCGCCACGAGCGCGACCGCCACGACGACGGCGATGGTCATCACCGGACCCGCCCACAGTGCGCCGGGCCCGATCGGCTCGTCGAGGAACGAGATGAATCCCGCCAGCGGCACGATGACGGCGTGGAGGGCGACGCCCGCGACCGCGCCGATGACCGCGACGGCGGTCGACTCGAGCACCGTCATGATGGTGACGAGCTGCGGCGTCGCGCCGAGCAGACGCAGCGTCGCCAGCCGGTCATCCCGACGACGAGCCGACAGGCGTGCCGCGGCGCCGCCGAGCGACATGAGCGGCACCGCCAGGATGGCCAGGGCGACGATGCTCAGCAGCTGGTACAGCTGCACGAGGCCGAGGCGGTCCGGCGGCCAGCTCCAGAACATGAGCACTCCGCCGACGACGGTCAGCAGCAGCGCGGTCGCGACGGCGAACGCCACCGCCGGCAGCACGAGGGCCGCGGCGCTCTGAGCGCTCGGGCGTGAGAGATGCCAGGTGAGACGCAGGAGCGGCGCACGACCGGAGGCGCGTGCGAGAGGCGCGGGAGGCGCCATCCGCTGGACGACCGCGGTCATCGCGCGGCCGCCGTCGCGGTCTCGTCGGCGACGACCTTGCCGTCGCTCAGGCGGACGGTGCGCGTGCAGCGCGCCGCGACCCGGGGGTCGTGGGTGACGACCACGAGCGCGTGCCCCTGGTCGAGAGTCGCGTTGAGCAGCGCCGTCATCACATCGACCGAGGTCGCGGAGTCGAGGGCGCCGGTCGGCTCGTCGGCGAACACCACGCGGGCGCCGGTGGCCTGCGCGCGGGCGATCGCGACGCGCTGGGCCTGGCCGCCGGAGAGCTGGCCGATGCGGCGGTTCTCCATGCCGGCGAGGCCGAGCGTGGCGAGCCAGCGCGCGGCGTGCTCCTGCGCCTCCGCACGGGCGTGCCCGGTGAGCATGAGGGGCAGGGCGACGTTCTCGACCGCGGTGAGCTCGGGCAGCAGCAGACCCTGCTGGAAGACGAAGCCGAACTCCTCGCGCCGCAGCCGCGATCGCTCCGAGTCCGGCAGCTCGTGGACAAGGCGCAGGCCTGCGCGGGTCTCCAGCGCGACGGTGCCCGAGTCGGGAGCGATGATGCCGGCGAGCACGTGCAGCAGGGTGGTCTTGCCCGACCCCGAGGCGCCCATGATCGCGACCGCCTCGCCCGGACGGAGGTCGATGTCGACGCCGGCGAGGGCGTAGGTCGCGCCGTAGGACTTCGTGAGCGCACGGGCGCTGAGCAGCGGTGCGGCAGATGCGGTCTGAGGGGCTGAAGTGTGCATGGTTCCACTCCATCGGATGGCCGTGCTCCCGTCGTCGGTCGGAGGGAGCGTCCGCGTCATCCTCGGGATGTATCCCGGGGCGCGGGTTGCCGCACGTCGCGCCCGTCGGCGTTCCCGTCGCCGCGAACAGGGGCAGACGTCGCCGCGGGCAGGATGGCGGCTGCCGCAGGACGCGTCCATCGCGATTCCGATTGCCGCGTTGCGAGGCAGCAGTTGCGCCGCACGCGCGGTCCCGGCGAGGCCCTGCACCCCGACTGCCGTCTTCCGTCGCCAGAGGGCGTCTCCATCTCGTTCGTCGAGCTCGCTCAACCTCGTTCGTCGAGCTCGCTCAACCTCGTTCGTCGAGCTCGCTCAACCTCGTTCGTCGAGCTCGCTCAACCTCGTTCGTCGAGCGAGCGGAGCGAGACGAGACGCCCGCAGGACATTGTCGATCCCTGCGCTTCTGCCCTGTGGATAACTCGCGGGAATGTCGGTGGTGGTTCGTAGCGTGGGGGTATGTCGAAGGGGACAGAGCCGGGTGAGGTGTCGGGGGTTCCGTGGGAGCCCACGGACGCTGAGATCTCCGCGACCCTGCACCTCCTCGACAAGCTGCAGGAGGCGCGCCGCCTGCGGGCGGTGGCGGATGCGATGGAGGTCGATGCCCTCGCGGAGGCGTCTTCGATCGCGTGGGCGCAGATGGGGCGGGCGGAGTCGGATTCGCGGTACGTGTTCCCGATGCGGTCGATGGCCGGGGAGATCGCCGCGGCGGTGCACGAGTCGAAGGGCCGCACCCAGACCCGCATGGCGGACGCGGACGAGCTGTCGAAACGGTTCCCCACCACGGTGGAAGCGTTGCGGGAGGGGCGGATCACGCTCCGCCACGCGGATGTGATCCGGCGGGAGTCGGGGAACCTGCCCGAGGAGGTGCTGGGGGTGTTCGAGGAGGCTCTTCTTCCGGTCGCGGAGGAGGTGTCGCCGGGGGTGCTGCGGGGTTTCGCGGTGCGGGTGGCGGAGGAGTTGAATCCGCGGTCGTTTAGGGAGCGGCAGCAGGACGCGTTGAAGCGGCGGACGGTGTGGTCCGAGGACCTCCCCGACGGCCTCGCGGAGCTGCACGTGGTGGGGGACGCGGTGAAGATCCACGCCGTCCGGGACCGGTTGCAGCGGATGGCGCGCGCGTACACCCGGTATGTCCGCGCGCAGGAACGTCAACGAGAGCGGGAGCAGGCCGGCCAGCAAGAGCGCGCCGACCGGGAGCAGCGCGAATGGGAACAGACCCAACACGAGCAGGGTCAGGCCGGCGAGAAGCCGAAGCAGGAGGCATCCGGTCCCGAGCAGTCGGAACGGGAGGGTGAGGAGCGGGCCGGGACCGGTGAGGCGCAGGCGGAAAACTCCTCCCCGGACACGCAGCAGTCGGCCGGGCGCGCTGCGCAGAACGCGACCTCGTCGGAGCCCTCGGAGTCCTCGGAAGACTCGCAGCCCTCCCAGTCAGCGAATGGCGGGAAGAGGATGGATCGGTGGTGGTTGAACGTGTCGGAGGAGGACGAGGCGCTCTTCGGCGAGCTTCTCGAAGCCTCGTGCACGGGCAACGGCGGAAGACTCCGCGGAACGGCCAACCAACCCGATGCCCGTTACGGCATGGGCATCGGCCGCGGTGACGGCCTCAATGCCTCGGGAAGCATGAACGGCGCTCGCCCTCCCGGCCCCATCATCGACGGGCCTCCCGACGGATCGTTACCGGATGCGTGGCCGGACGACGAAGCAGGGGATGCCGACTTCGTGGCGGTCGCGAGTGCGGAGGAGGTGGAGGACTGGCTGCGGTCCATCGAAGACCGGATCCTCCACGCCGAACCCGGGGACCCCTGGTGGCCGCCCGATTCTTCCGATACCGATCCCGTCGACATCGGTCCCGACGACATCGACCCGAACGACATCCGTCCGGACGATGGTGACACGGTCGAGGTCGATCTCAGCATCGAGGAGCTGGACGCCCTGTACGCGTCATGGTGCGCGAACGTCGGGCTTCCAGACCCCGACGAGGGACCGGACTTCGCTCCCGGCTCTCTCGCGAAGGCGGTGTCCGAGCCCGCCGACCTCGAGAGAGTCGCCGAGTACCGGCAGCGGGCGGAGGCGTGGGCGGATGAGCGCACCCGGACCCAGGTCGCCTCCGACATGGCGTTGGAGATGCTCCTCACCGGAACCGTCGACGCACACTCCCGGATGAACGGGGAAGACCTCGCCCTCGGCGCCATTCAGGCGAATATCCAGGTCACCGTCCCCGCCACCACCCTCGCCGGAGCCAACGAAGACACCGGATTCCTCACCGGCAACGGGCCCGTCGACCCCGCCACCGCCAGACACCTCGCCAGCGAACAACCCGGCTGGGACCGCCTGTTCCTCAACCCCGACACCGGGGCCCTCGAGACCGTCGACCGGTACACACCCACCCCGGCGCAGAAACGGTACCTGCGCGCCCGGGACGAGGTGTGCCGCACCCCGGGATGTGAGAACCTCGCCATCCACGCCGACCTCGATCACACCATCCCGTACTCCCAAGGCGGGAGCACCCATGTCTCGAACCTCGAGGCGCTGTGTCCGGGGTGTCACAAGGACAAGCACCACACCCCGTGGACGGTCAGGCAGATCCGTCCCGGCGTCCTCGAATGGACAAGCCCCACCGGCCGCCGCTACGTCGACCACCCCCTCCCACAAGTCCGCTTCCACATCGTCACTAACACCAGCAAGGCAGCGACACGCGCCACAGAAGCCGCGAAGGCCGCCTGCGAGAAAGCAAAGGCCACACGCGAGAAGAAGCGCAACGGCAAGACCCAGGCCTCGGCCGCCGAGGTGGACACGACGCAGAGTGGCTCCTCGGACGGCGGCCGGCGCGCTGAGAGTGGCGACGAGCACGAGGAGGGCAGGTGATCACCGTGACCTCGGCGGCTTCCGTCCGAGGAGCGCGACCGCGCCCGCTGGTACCGTCGCGGGATGAGCGACGCCACTCCCCTGTCCGATGTCGACCTCGCACACCTCCGGCGGTGCGTCGAACTCGCGAAGGAGGCACTCGACGACGGGGACGAGCCCTTCGGCTCCCTTCTCGTCGATCGGCGAGGCGAGGTGCTCTTCGAGGACCGGAACCGCGTGAAGGACGGCGATGCGACACGGCATCCGGAATTCGAGATCGCTCGCTGGGCGGCGGCGAATCTCCCGCCCGAGGAACGACAGACCGCGACGGTCTACACGTCGGGCGAGCACTGCGCGATGTGCGCGGCCGCCCACGCCTGGGTCGGGCTCGGACAGATCGTGTACGCCTCCAGCACACGTCAGCTCACGGAGTGGCACCGCGAGTGGGGCATCGCGCCGGGACCCGTGGCGCCGCTGCGGATCACGGACGTCGCTCCGGGCATCGAGGTCGCCGGCCCCGCGCCCTCGCTCGCGCCCGAGGTCCGCGCGCTCCATGCCCGGCTGCACGGACGCGCCTGACCCAGCGGCACGAGCGGCCAGCCCGGCCCGCCAGGGAACGACCACGACCGGGCGACGGTGACGTCCGCCCCGGCCGTCCGCCGCCACCCGGCCGGTCTCACCGCCCGGCTACTGCGCCGCGCGCACGCGCAGCTCGCGGGCGAGGTGGTCGCGCTGCTCGATCACGAGGCGTCGCAGGGCGGCCGGGGCGTCCTCGTTCTCCGCCAGCCACCCGTCGACGAGCTCGAGCGAGTCCGAGCTCGGGAACAGACCGCGCACGAGGCGCCCGGCGATCTCGATGCTGCGCTCGTTCCACGCGTCGCGGATCCGCGCGAAGTACTCCGCGTCGAACCGCGCGATGAGATCGCGGCGCCCGCCCGCGCGGAAGCCGGCGATCGTGGCGGAGAGGTGGTCGTTCGTCAGGCTGGTGTCGTCCCAGGCGGATGCCCATGCCGCGGCCCGCACATCGGCGTCCGGCCGCGCGGCGAGCACCTCGATCCGCGAGGTCCGCCCGTTCGCCGTGTCGTCGCGCACGAGCTCCGTATCGGCATCCTCCGCCGACGCGTGCCCGGTCGCGGCGAGCGCGGCCAGCCACGACCAGCGCAGCTCGGGATCGAGCGCGAGTCCCTCCGGCGCGACCGCCGACCCCTCGAGCATGCCGCGCAGCTCGTCGGCATGCGCATCGTCCACGGCGGCGGCCGCACCGACAGCACGGGCCCACGCGAGCTGCGCGTCGGAGCCCGGCGCGGACGCGACCATCCCCTGCCAGGCCGCGTCCAGCCATCCGGCCCGTTCGCCGGCTCGCGCGTCATCGGCCGTGTAGTGCTCCACGGCGAACGCCGCATTCGCGAGCACGCCGCCGAGGAGCGCGACATTCGACTCCGCGGGCGCGTGACGGCGCACGATCTCCAGATAGCGGGCGGTCGCGAGCTCGCCGTCGCGCACCGCGTTCCACAGCGCCGACCACACGAGGCCGCGAGCGAGCGCGTCGTCGATCGTCGACAGGGCCTCGGTCACCGCGTCGAGCGAGCGCTCGTCGAGCCGGGCCTTCGCGTAGGTGCGGTCGCCCTCGTTGGGCAGGATGAGGTCCGCATCGGGTGCGACGGGCAGTGCGACGGTCGTCCGCTCCTCGTGGATGTCGAGGTCGACCGCGGCTCGCCGCGCGAGGCGCCCTCCATCCAGCGCGTACAGGCCGAGGGCGAGGCGATGCGGGCGCGGGTCGGTCTGCACGACGACGAGTTCGCCATCCCCCCGCTCGACGGAGATCGTCGACACACCGGTCGTCTCGAGCCACGCGCGCGACCAGCCGCGCACATTCCGACCGGAGACCTCCTCGAGCTGCACGAGCAGGTCCTCGAGCGTGGTGTTGCCGAACGCGTGCGCGGCGAAGTAGCGGCGGGCGCCCTCGAAGAACGCCTCCTCGCCCACGAACGCCACGAGCTGCTTCAGCACCGACGCGCCCTTGGCGTAGGTGATGCCGTCGAAGTTGAGCTTCGCGGCCTCCAGGTCCGGGATGTCCGCGACGACCGGATGGGTCGTGGGCAGCTGGTCCTGCTGGTACGCCCAGGCCTTCCGCCGGTTCGCGAACGTCACCCACGCATCCGTGTACTGCGTGGCGACCGCCGCGGCATGCGACCCCATGTAGTCGGCGAAGGACTCCTTCAGCCACAGGTCGTCCCACCAGCGCATCGTCACGAGGTCGCCGAACCACATGTGCGCCATCTCGTGGAGGATGGTGTTCGCGCGTCCCTCGTGCTGGGCGACGGTCGACGCGCCACGGAACACGTACGACTCGGTGAACGTCACGAGCCCGGGGTTCTCCATCGCCCCGAGGTTGTACTCGGGGACGAAGATCTGGTCGTACTTGCCCCACGGATACGCGTACGCGAACGCCTCGCTGAAGAAGTCCAGGCCCTGCCGCGTGATCTCCAGCACCTCGTCGGCGTCGAGGTGCGGGGCGAGCGAGCGGCGGCACAGCACACCGAGCGCGACGGTCTGGTCATCACCCGTCCACTCCCCGTCGACCCGGTGATACGGGCCCGCCGCCACCGACGTGATGTAGCTGGAGATGGGCAGCGTCGGCGCGAACTCGATCTCCTGCGCGCCATCCGTCTCGCTCGACGCGACGGCGCTTTGGTTCGACAGCACCTGCCATCCGCTCGGCGCGACGACGCGGAACGTGTACCGGGCCTTCATGTCGGGCTGCTCGAAGCACGCCATCACACGACGCGAGTCCGCCGGCTCGTACTGCGTGTAGAGGTAGGTCTCGCCGTCGACCGGGTCGACGAAGCGGTGAAGGCCCTCGCCCGAGCGGCTGTAGGCACCGCGCGCCACGACGCGCACGGTGTTCTCGTCGCCGAGCCCCGTCACGCGGATCCGCGCGCCGTCCCAGTCGACCGGCTGCTCTGCGCCGTTCACCGCGACCGACTCGACCGCCTCGCCGATGAAGTCGATCCACGTCTCGTCGGTCGTCGCGGCGAACTCGAGCGTGCTGACGGTGGGGAACCCCGTCTGCGTCGGGTCCGGCGCACCGGTGAGGTCGAGTTCGACCCGGATGGCCCGGGCGAAGATGGCCGCGGATCGCGCGGCCGCTGCTTCATGGCTGAGGTTGGCGCTGTTCACCCATCCATGCTGTCACGCGGTCTGGGCGTAGGCTGGCCGCGATGAGCACTCCCGACACCGACGGCATGAACTTCCACACGCGCAAGTGGATCCGCCCCGAGGACCTCAATGCGAACGGCACCCTGTTCGGCGGCAGCCTGCTGAAGTGGATCGACGAGGAAGCGGCGATCTACGCGATCATCCAGCTCGGCAACTACCGCGTCGTGACGAAGCTTATCTCCGAGATCAACTTCCAGGCCTCCGCGCTGCAGGGCGACCTCGTCGAGATGGGCCTCATCGCGACGCACTTCGGCCGCACGTCGCTGACCATGCGCGCGGTCGTCCGCAACATGATCACGCGGAAGACCATCCTCACGATCGAGAAGATCGTCTTCGTGAGCATCGGCGACGACGGGCTCCCCTCGCCGCACGGCTACGACTCGATCACCTACAAGCGCGATCGCATGCCGACGCAGCATTCCGCGACCGGGGCCATCCGCCTGCCCTAGTTCAGCGGACGGACACCGCTCCGGCCTGGATCTCGACGGCGAAGCCCTCGACCTCGCCGATCTCCTCGCCGTCGACCTCGAGCACGCGGGGCCGCGGCAGGCGCACGTCGACCGCGGTTGCGCGCGAGTGCGCGGCCGTCGAGGTGCTCTCGGCCCTGTCGGTCGCACCGAGCATGCGACGCACGCCGTTCTCCCACATGAACGAGCGCATGGTGTCGAGCCAGCCGGCCAGGCCCTCCGCGCTCAGCAGCAGCAGGTCCAGCTCGCCGTCTGACGGGTTCGCGTCGGGCATGAGGCTGATGCCGCCCTGCAGCATGCCGCAGTTGCCGATGAGCAGCGTGTGCCCCGCCGCCGCGACGAACTCACCGTGATCGACGGCGATCCGCATCTTCACGACCTCGCTCGCATTGACGGCGCGACCGAGCGACTCGACGTAGGCCAGCCATCCGACCCGGCCCTTCAGGTCGTCGCTCGTCTCGACGATCATGTGCGCATCGATGCCGAAGCCGGCCATCACGCTGAACGCCATGCGCGTCGGCTCGCCCGCGAGCTCGGTCTCGAGCCATCCCAGGTCGAGGGGTCGCGGCTGGCGCGCGAACGCCCGCGCGAAGGCGGCCGCGGGGCTGGCGAGCGGGATGTCGAGGTTGCGCGCGAGGAGGTTGCCGGTGCCGAGCGGCACGATCGCGAGCTCCGCGCCCGCCCCCGGCTCGGCGAGCCGCTCCGCGACCGCGCGCACGGTGCCGTCACCCCCTGCGGTGACGATCACGTCGGCGCCCCACTCGAGGGCCAGCTCGGCGACGATCTGCCCGGGGTCCTCGGGCGTGGTCTCCCACCACGAGATGTCGGGAAGCTCGTCGGTCAGCGCCGCATGGAGGGCGGTGTCGAGCCCGCGCTCGAGCACCTCGCGCTCGGTCTTGGCGGGATTCCAGATGATGGCCATCCGCTCGTGTGCCATGCGCTCCCTCTGTTCGGCGGCGCGGCTCCGTCAGTCCCCCGGGACGACGAGATGGGCCTTCTTCGCCTGCTTGCGATTGCGTTCCTTCGCGAAGATCTCCTTCGCGTCGGCTGGGTCCAGTCTGCCCTCCGCGAGCATCCGGATCGGACAGCGCTTGCAGCGTGGCTTCGACTTGCAGCAGGTCTTCTTCGGCTTGTCCCGCTTGCCCTTCTTCTTCTTCCCGGAGCCCACCCCGTCATGGTAGGCGCTGCCGCCTCCCCCGTCAGAACGAGATCGGAAGCGACGGGGTGAGCCGCCGCAGCCGCGTGTGCGTCGGCAGCAGCGCGTCGTACAGCTCGTCGAACACCGGCAGCAGCGCGCGATACACGGCCGAATCGCCCGGATGGGGGCGGATCGTCTCGTGCACGGGCAGGCGCTGCGCGGCGACGTCGATCGACTCGATGAGCCCGAGCGCCTGCATGCCGAGGAGCGCTGCGCCGTAGCTCGACCCCTCCTGGCCCTCCAGCAACCCGACCGGCGCGCCGAACGCGTCGGCGAGCGTCTGCTGCCACAGCGGGTGCTGCATGACGCCGCCGGTGGCGCGGATCTCCTGCACCTCGAGATCGGCGGCCCGCATCGACTGCAGCACGAGCGCCAGCTGCATCGCGACGCCCTCGACCGCCGCGCGGACGAGGTGCTCGGTGCGGTGCGCGCGCGTGAGCCCGATGTAGGAGCCCCGCGCGATGCTGCTCCAGTGCGGCGCGCGCTCGCTCAGCAGGTACGGCAGCATGAGCAGCCCGCCCGACCCCGCCGGCACGGTGGCGGCGGCGTCGAGGAGCTCCGCGGTGGTGAGCTCGTGCCCGCCCGCGATCTCCGAGCGCACCCAGTCGAGGGTGACGCCGCCGTTGTTGATGGCGCCGCCGATGACCCAGCGGTCCTCCGTGAGCGCGTAGCAGAACACGCCGCCGCGCGGGTCGACCGCGGGCCGGTCGACGGCGACGCGCAGGGCGCCGCTCGTGCCGATCGAGCAGGCCGCGACGCCGGGCCGGACGGCGCCGACACCGAGGTTCGCGAGCGGGCCATCCCCCGCGCCCACGACGACCGGAGTGGCGGCGGGCAGCCCCGTGGCCGCGGCGCCCTCCTCGGTCATCGTCTCGAGGATGGTCGTGGTCGGGACGAGCTCCGGCAGCTGCTCCGCGCGGATGCCGGCGAGCGACAGGGCCTCCTCGTCCCACGCCAGTCGATGGATGTCCATGAGACCCGAGCAGGACGCCAGCGAGTGGTCGATGACGAGGGCGCCGCACATCCGCAGCAGCACCCAGTCCTTGATTCCGGCCCAGATCGCGGCCTCCTGGCGGATCCGCGGCTCCTGCTCGCGGAACCAGATGAGCTTCGTCAGCGGCGACATGGGGTGGATGGGGGTGCCCGTGCGACGGTGGAGGGCCAGGCCCGCCGCCGACGCGCGCAGTCGTTCGGCCTGGACGGCGGCGCGGGTGTCGGCCCAGGTGACCACGGGAGTCAGCGGCCGCAGGCCCGCGTCGAGCGCCATCAGCGAGTGCATCGCCGACGAGAACGACAGCCCGGCGACGCGCTCGGCGCCGATCTGCTCGACGACCTCTCGGATGGCCTGGTACACGGCCTCGAGGATGAGGTCGGGATCCTGCACGGCGTGGCCGGGGTGCGGCTCCTCCAGCGGGTAGCCGCGCGAGGCCGAGGAGACGAGGTCGCCGTCCACCGTCCAGGCGACGGCCTTCGTCGCCGTCGTGCCCATGTCGACACCGATGACGATGTCGCGCGCGGTACCCGCGACCGTCCCTGCGCCGGTCTCTGCGGCCGTCACAGCTCTGCGCTCGGGAGGGCGATGACGACCTTGCTCGAGGTCTGGGAGTCGCGGGCGAGGGCGAAGGCGTCGGCGACGTCGTCGAGGGGCAGCACGTGGGTGACGACCTGCTCGATCTCGGGCCGCGCGGTCAGCAGCGTCACGGCCTCGTCGATCTCGTCGTCGAACCGGAACGTGCCCACCAGCGCGACCTCCTTCGAGATGAACGGGGCCAGGTTCACCGGGCGCGGCTCGTTCGGCACCATCCCGACCTGCACCACCACACCCCGGCGACGCACCGCGCCACCGGCGGCGGAGATCGCCACCGGCGCCCCCGAGCACTCCAGCACCACATCGAACGCGTTCCCCGGCAGCTCGTCCACCCCGACCCGCACCACCGCGTCCGCGCCCAGGGCACGCGCCCGCTCCAACGGCGCCTCGAGCACATCGCTCACCGTCACGTGCGCAGCGCCCCGCGCCCGCACGGCCGCCACCGCCAGCAGCCCGATCGGCCCCGCCCCCGACACCAGCACCCGCGCCCCGGCGAGATCCCCCGCCCGGGCCGCGGCGTGCAGGGCGACCGCGAGCGGCTCGGCGAGCACGGCCCGCCGCACCGGCAGGCCCCCCGGCAGCACCCGGACCATGTCCTCCCCCACCACCAGCAGCTCGCTCATCGCGCCCTGTGTATGCGGCCACGTCGACGCCGAACCCAGGTACGACCCGCCCGGCCACAGATGCCGGTCCCCCTCGATCCCCCGCTCCGGAGAGCCGAACCGGGCCGGATGCACCGTCACCGCAGTCCCCGGCGCCAGCCGCCCCGACGGGTCCAGATCCACCCGCCCCGACAGCTCGTGCCCGGGAACCAGAGGCTCACGCACCACGTACTCGCCGTTCGCGCCCTCGAAGTAGTAGTGCAGATCCGACCCGCAGATCCCCACGAACTCCACCCGCACCCGCACCTCCCCCGCCCCGGGCTCGGGCGCCGGAGCGTTCCGCACGTCGATCTGCTCCTTGCCGTCGATGAACGCCGCGCGCATCATCGCCTCCCTCTCGCTCATACGACCGCCGTCATCCCACCGTCGACGAAGATGTTCTGCCCCGACACGAAACTCGACGCATCCGACACCAGATACAGCAACGTCCCCCACAGCTCCCGGAAATCCCCCCACCGCTGAGCCGGAGTCCGCGCCCGCAACCACGCGTCGAACGCCTCGTCCTCGACCAGCGCACGGTTCATCTCCGTCGCGAAGTAGCCCGGCGAGATCGCGTTGACCTGCACGTTGAAACGCGAAAGATCCGCCGCCATCCCCTTCGTCAGCATCGCCACCCCGCCCTTCGACGCCGAATACGGGGCGATCGTCTGCCGCGCCAGCTGAGACTGCACCGACCCGATGTTCACCACCTTCCCCGACCCCCGCTCCGCCATCCCCGGCGTCACGAACCGCGACACATAGAACACGCTCGACAGATTCGCCGAGACCACCGCATCCCAATCCGCCACCGGGAACTCCGTGAACGGCGCCCGCCGCTGCACCCCCGCATTGTTCACCAGGATGTCCGGCACGCCCCGCTCCGCGACGAGATCACCCACACCCCGCTCCACCGCAGCAGCATCCGTCACATCGAACGCCACCACACCCGGCTCCCGACCCGTCGCCTCCGCGATCGCGTCACGCGTCGCGACGAGCGCGTCCCGATCCCGCCCGTGCAGCACCACATCCGCACCCGCCTCCGCCAGCGCGAGCGCAAGCGAACGCCCCAACCCCCGCGACGAACCCGTCACGAGAGCCGAACGACCCGAGATGTCGAAGATGTCCGTCATCAGAAGATCGCGAAGATGACGAGGACGAGCGCGAATCCGACGACGGACTCGATCGCCTGCTGCACCGTCCAGGTCTTCAGCGTCGTCTTCACGTCCATGCCCATCAGGCGTCCGACGAGCCAGAAGCCGGAGTCGTTGACGTGGCTGGCGAACACCGAGCCCGCCGCGGCAGCGAGGGTGATGGCGGCGGTGTCGATCGCGCTGAACCCGCCGTCGATGACGGCCGGCGCGAGCAGGCCCGCCGTGGTGACGAGCGCGACGGTGGCCGAGCCCTGCGCGACGCGGAGCGCGACGGCGATGACGTACGCGGCGAAGATGATGGGCAGGCCCAGGTCGGAGAGCGTGCTCGAGAGCGCGTCGCCGATGCCCGATGCGCGCAGCACCCCGCCGAACATGCCGCCGGCGCCGGTGATGAGGATGACCGACGAGACCGTGCCCAGCGTGCCCTCGACGAGCTTCTCGAGCGCGGACCCGTTCTCGCCGCGGAACTTGCCGAGCACGAGCAGCGCGATGAGCGACGTGATGAGGAGCGCGACCGGCGAGGTGCCCACGAGCATGAGCGCCTGCACCCAGGTGGCGTCGCGGTCGACGGCGCCGACCGAGCCGAGGGCGTTGAGGCCGGTGTTCATGAAGATGAGCACGAGCGGGAGCACGAGGATCCAGATGACCGTCGACGCCTTCGGTGGATTCTGCGGCTGGTCGTCGTCGGCCTGTCCAAAGAGGGCGGGCACGATCATGGGGTAGCGCTTGTTGACGAATTTGCCCCACAGGTAGCCGGAGAGGTACCAGGTCGGGAAGGCGATGACGAGACCGAGGAGCAGGACGATGCCGAGGTCCGCCTCGAAGAACTCCGTCGCCGACACCGGGCCCGGGTGCGGCGGCAGGAAGACGTGCATGACCGAGAAGGCCGCCGCGCCGGAGAAGCCGTAGAGCAGCAGGTTCTTGCCGCCGATGCGACGCGCGACGGCGAAGATGATCGGCAGCATGACGACGAGACCCGCGTCGAAGAAGATCGGGAAGCCGAGGATGAGCGAGGTGACGCCGAGGGCGAAGGCCGCGCGCTTCTCGCCGAAGATCGAGACCATCTTCTCGGCGATCACCTTCGCGCCGCCGCTCGACTCGATGAGGCGGCCGAGGATGGCGCCCAGTCCGATGAGCAACGCGACCGACCCCAGCGTGGAGCCGAAGCTCGCGACGAGGACGTCGTTGACGAGCGCGCCCATCGGGATGCCGGTCGCGATCGCGGTCAGCAGTGAGACGACGATGAGCACGAGGAACGCGTGCAGCCGCACCTTGATGACGAGGAAGAGGATGAGCGCGACGGCAGCGGCCGCGATGGCGAGCAGGGGCCCGGCGCCCATCGTCTGGGTCCAGTCTTCCATGGGGTTCTCCGTTGAATCGAGGGATCGAACGCGGTAGCGCGCTCGCCAGGCAGGAAAGGTACTACTTAATAGGCAGATAAGATACTACGTAACGAGCGAGCAAGGGAGCGGCATGGCGCGCGTGCACGGCGATGTGCTGGATGACCTGGGGCGCCGCATCGCCTCGGGAGACCCGCGCCCCGGCTCCGTCTTCACGCTCGCGCAGATCGAGAGCGAGTACGGGGCATCCCGGACCGTCGTGCGGGAGGCCGTGCGCGTGCTCGAGAGCATCCGGATGGTCGCCTCGCGTCGCCGCGTCGGCATCACGGTGCAGCCGCGCGAGCGGTGGGACGCGTTCGACCCGCAGCTCATCCGCTGGAGCCTCGACGGCCCGTTCCGGCAGCAGCAGCTCGAGGCGCTCATGGAACTGCGCGTGTCGGTGGAGCCGATGGCCGCTCGTCTCGCCGCCGCGCGGGCGACGGCGGCGCAGCGGGCGGAGCTGCTGCGTCTGGCCGAGCGACTGCAGGAGCTCGGCGCCCGGGGCCGCGGCGACTCGCCCGACTACCTGCAGACCGACCTCGACTTCCACGGCACGCTGCTCGAGGCGTCGGGCAACCCGCTGCTCACCGCGCTCGTCACGCCCGTGCACGACGTGCTCGCCGGCCGCGCGCACCTGGGACTCACCCCCGGCACGCCCGCCCCCGGCACCCTCGAGCAGCACGTGCGAACGGCTCAGGCGATCGCCGCCGCGGACGCCGACGCGGCGGAACGGCATTCCCGTTCGCACATGCGGACGGTCTGGCAGGAGATCGCCGACCACGGCACCTGACCCTGGCCGACTCCGTCGGGGGTGTCAACCCTCAGGGCGCGCTTCCGAGCCTGCCTAGGATATCGGGAAGACCATCGGAAGGCGGGGGATGATCGACGAACGACGGCGACAGCAGGCACTCGACGCGCTGGGGGTGCTGGACACGCCGCCGGACGAGCGCGTGGATCGCATCACGCGGCTCGCGAAGGACATCTTCGACGTGCCGATGGTGAGCGTCACCCTCATCGATCGCGATCGGCAATGGCGCAAGTCGGAGATCGGCCTCGGCGGCCGGGAGGCCCCCCGCGAGGACGCCTTCTGCGATGCGACGGTGCGCCAGGACGCCACCCTCGTGGTCGAGGACGCATCGACGACCGAGCGGTTCGCCGAGAACCCGTTCGTCGCCGGCGACCCGCACCTGCGCTTCTACGCCGGCCAGCCCCTGCACGCGCCGGGTGGCGAGCCGATCGGCACCCTGTGCCTGCTCGACACGCAGCCCCGCGCCTTCGACGACGACGAACGCAAGATGCTGGGAGACCTCGCCCTCTGGGTGCAGACCGAGCTCGCGAACGAGCAGGAGCTCGACCACGCCGTGCTCGTGCAGCGCAACCTCACTCCCCGCCGCCTCCCGGAGGTGCCCGGCTACACGCTCGCCGGCGGCTCTGCCGCGCGGGGCCGCCTCGCCGGCGACTTCTACGACCTGGCCCTCCGCGACGGACGCATCCGACTCACCCTCGCCGACGTCATGGGCAAGGGCACGGGCCCCGCCCTCATCGCCTCGGCCGTGCGGGCGTCGTTCCGCACCGCACCCTCGCGGCCGCTCGTCGCCGCCGTCGCCGAGGTGGACCGCCTGCTCGAGGAGGACCTCGGCGACCTGACGATGTTCGTCACCGCCGTGCACGCCGACATCGACATGCAGACCGGAGCTCTCGAACTCGTCGACGCGGGGCACAGCCTCGCCTTCGTCATGCGGGCGGATGGCTCCTGGCTGCCGGTGCGCTCGACCGGGCTTCCGCTGGGCATGGGGATGATCCCTCCCGAGGACCGGGAGGTCGCTCGTGCGGTCCTCGAGCCCGGCGACGCCCTCCTCTGCTGCAGCGACGGTCTTCTCGACGTGCTGGATCCCGAGGATCCCTTCGGGCACGTCGCCCGGATCCTCGACGAGCGCGGACCGGCGGGCGCGGTGGACGAGGCGCTGCGCCTCGTGACGGACGCGATCGACGACATCACCGTGGTCGTCGTCAGGCGCGACGCATGAACGGGCGCTTCGCGGCCATCCGCGTCCTGGCGGTGCTGTCGGTCCTGCTGGGCGTGAACTACGTCGCCTGGCGCTGGCTCGCCTCCGTGAACTGGGAGGCGTGGTGGATCGCCGTTCCGCTCGTGATGGCCGAGACCTACAGCGTCATCGACACCGTGCTGTTCTGCCTCACGATGTGGCGCGCCCGCGATCGGCCGGCGCCGACGTCCGACCCGCAGGGCACCGTCGACGTGTTCATCACGACCTACAACGAGCCCATCGAGATGGTGATGCACACGGCGATCGCCGCGAAGCGCATCGCGTACCCGCACGAGACGTGGATCCTCGACGACGGCTCGCGCGCCGAGCTCGAGCAGGCGGCCGCAGAGGCGGGCATCGGCTACATCCGCCGCTCCGAGGAGTGGGATGGCAAGCCGCGCCATGCGAAGGCCGGCAACCTCAACAACGCCCTCTTCCAGACCGACGGCGAGTTCCTCCTCATCCTCGACGCCGACCAGGTGCCCGACCCGCTCATCCTGCACCGCACGCTGGGCTACTTCGCCGACGACCCCGAGGTCGCGCTCGTGCAGACCCCGCAGTGGTTCTCGAACGTCGATGAGGCCGACCCGCTCGGGAGTCAGGCGCCGCTGTTCTACGGTCCCATCCAGCAGGGCAAGGATGGCTGGAACGCCGCGTTCTTCTGCGGATCGAACGCGATCCTGCGGCGCGAGGCGCTCATGCAGCTCGGCATCGTCGGATATGTGCGCGACGTGGCCGACTCCACCGCGCGCGCCCTCCGCGCCTCGGAGACGCTGATGCGGCGCGAGATCCGCGCGACCGGCGACCCCGAGCTCCGCGAGGAGCTCGTCGCCGTGCGCGACGAGATCGTCAAGGCCAGGGCCGCGCTCGCGCAGGGCGAGCCGGTGGCCGACATCACGTTCGCTCTGCGGGCCGTGGTCGACCAGGCGTCGCTGCGTCTGCTCACGCACGACATGGCCGGCATCCGCGACGACCTCGACGTCATCCGCAGCCTGCCCGTCGAACGCGACGCCGAGCTCGATGCGGTCGTCGTCGACGATGCGGCCCTCGACGCCTTCGCCGCCGCCGACCTCTCCCCGCTCGGCGCGCTCGAGGCCGTCGCCGGTCTCGTCGACGCCCTGCGGATCGACCGCTCCGACGAGGCCCAGCCGGTCCTCCCCCTCGCCACGATCTCGGTCACCGAGGACATGGCCACGGCGATGCAGCTGCACGCGCTCGGATGGCGCAGCGTCTATCACCACGAGATCCTCGCCCGCGGTCTCGCCCCCGAGGACCTGCGGACCATGCTCACGCAGCGTCTCCGCTGGGCGCAGGGCACGCTGCAGGTGATGCTGCGCGACAACCCGCTCGTCAAGCGCGGGCTGTCGGGCGGGCAGCGCCTCATGTACTTCGCGACCATGTGGAGCTACCTGTCCGGCTTCACCGCGCTCATCTACATCGCCGCGCCCGTCGTCTACCTCGTCTTCGGCGTGCTCCCGGTGACGGCCTGGTCGGTCGACTTCTTCGCCCGGTTCCTGCCGGCGTTCCTCGTCAACCAGCTGCTCTTCCTCGTGGTCGGTCGCGGCATGAAGACGTGGCGCGGCCAGCAGTACTCCCTCGCGCTCTTCCCGGTGTGGATCCGCGCGTGCTGGACGGCGTTCGCCAACGTCGTGCTCAAGCGCCCCCTGGGCTTCGCCGTCACCCGCAAGGACGGTCGCGACCCGAACGGCGTCCCGTGGCGTCAGATCTGGCCGCAGCTCGCCGCGATGGGAACGCTCGTCGTGGCGCTCGTCATCGGGGCCGTGCGCGTGTTCATCGGAACCGCGGATGGCCTCGGCACCCTCGTCAACACGGCGTGGGTCACGTACGACCTCGTCGTGCTCAGCGTCATCCTCCAGGCGGCCTTCTACCGCGGCCCCGCCCCCGAACCCGCTCCCGACCGAGAGGCAGCAGCATGAACCTGACCACCGACATCCGCCGGCGCTACGCCGTCGTGACGATCACCGGAAGGCTGACCGCCTCGGGCGCCCCGCGCCTGCGCGACGCCGTGAAGGAGCTCGTCGACGCCGGCCACGCGCAGATCGTCGTCGACCTCGGCGCGACGGAGTTCGTCGACTCGTCCGGGCTCGGCGCCCTCATCAGCGGCCTGAAGACCGCACGCGTCGCAGGCGGCGACCTCCGCATCGCCCAGGTGCCGGCGGGCGTGCGCTCGGTGATGAAGCTGACGAACCTCGATCGCGTGCTGCGCGAGCACGAGTCCGTGGAATCCGCGTTCGATGTCCGCTGACGACCGCACCCGCCGCGCCCGCGTCGAGGGACGCGCGGATCTCCCCTTCGTCGACGCCGTCCTCGACGCCCTCGAGAAGCTGTGGGACGAGGCGCCCGACGTCGCCGACGAGGACCGCATGCTCTTCACGCTGGCGGTGTCGGAGATCGCGACCAACGTCGCCACGCACGCTCCCGGCGCTCCGGACCTCGTGACGTCCGCCGAGCTCGAGGTAAGCGAGGACATGCTGCGCGCGGTGATCAAGGACACCGCGGCGCCGGTGCAGATCGACTGGTCGGCCGTCGGCATGCCGGGGGACGACGCCGAGTCCGGGCGCGGACTCGCTCTCGCTCAGGCCACGCTCGATCGACTCGAGCACCGGTCGGACGAGGACGGCAACATCTGGCTCCTCGTCCGCCGAGGCGGAGTCACTCGCTCGTAGGCGCCGAGGAGCGCTGCCGGTCGGCGTGCCCCTCGGCGAGGAACGCCAGCCGGCGGAGGGTCTCGTTGTTGCGCGCGTGCAGCATCGGGTCCATGACGAACTGCGGGACGAGCGTGCCCGGCCCTTCGTCGGCGCGCTCGAGGATGCGGACCACCGAGCCCTCGCCGCGCGGCTTCACCTCGATCGTCACCTTCGCCTCGCCGATCGGCCAGCCGCGGGCCTGCAGCACCATGCGGTGCGGCGGGTCCCACTCCAGGCACACGGTGGTGTCGTCGATGAGCGCGGGCCAGCTGCCGAAGGAGTGGTGGAGCCGCGATCCGGGCTGCGGCCATTCGGCCTCGACCTGGCGCATCCGCGACGCGCCGACCACCCAGACCGGATACAGCCATCCGTCACCGAGGACGCGGAACAGCGTCTCGGGGCTGCAGCGGATCTCGCGCACATTGCTCGACATGGTCGACCTTCCCGTTCGTTCGGCTCGTGTCCTCACGCTATGCCGCCGGGCGCGGCGGGGCGCAGGGCTTGACACACCCGGGGCGCGAGCACGACGAGCGGAGCACCCCGGCCCGGCAATCGGTACGGTTGCAGCATGACCGCTGCTCCTGTCGACCCCACGTCCACATCGGCCTGGGCCGAGCTCGACGCGCATCGCGCGGGCTTCACCCCCGACCTCCGCGGCTGGTTCGCCGCGGACTCCGCGCGCGCGGAGCGGCTGAGCCTGCCGCTCGCCGATCTGCATGTGGACCTCTCCAAGAACCTCGTGACCGACGACATCCTCGCCTCGCTCGTGCGCCTCGCCGAGCAGACGGGCGTGGCGGAGCGCTTCGCCGCGATGCTGGAGGGCGCGCACCTCAACACCACCGAGGACCGCGCGGTGCTGCACACCGCACTGCGCCGCCCCGCCGGCGCGGAGCCGGCGCTCGTCGTCGACGGCCAGCAGGTCGACGCCGACGTGCAGGCCGTCCTGGAGAAGGTGTCGGCGTTCGCCGACCGCGTGCGCAGCGGCGAGTGGCGCGGCGTGACCGGCAAGCGGGTCACGCACGTCGTCAACATCGGCATCGGCGGCTCCGATCTCGGGCCGGTCATGGTCTACGAGGCGCTCGCGCCCTACGCCGATGCGGGCATCCAGGCGCGCTTCATCTCCAACATCGACCCGACCGACCTCGCCCAGAAGGTGGCCGACCTCGACGCGGAGACGACGCTCTTCATCGTCGCGTCGAAGACGTTCACGACCCTCGAGACGCTGACCAACGCGCGGCTCGCGCGGGACTGGCTGTGGGCGCAGCTCGAGGAGAAGGGCGCGATCTCGGCCGACGAGGCCGCGCGCACCGACGCCGTCGCGCATCACTTCGTCGCGGTGTCGACCGCGCTCGACAAGGTCGCCGACTTCGGCATCGACCCCGAGAACGCGTTCGGCTTCTGGGACTGGGTCGGCGGCCGCTACTCCGTCGACTCCGCCATCGGCACGTCGCTCGCGATCGTGCTCGGACCGGAGGCGTTCCGCGAGCTGCTGGCGGGCTTCCACGCCGTCGACGAGCACGTCCGCACCGCCCCGCTCGCGCAGAACGTGCCCGTCCTCATGGGCCTCCTCAACGTCTGGTACACGAACTTCCTCGGCGCGCAGTCGCACGCGGTGCTCCCGTACGCGCAGCAGCTGAACCGCTTCGCGGCCTACCTGCAGCAGCTCACGATGGAGTCGAACGGCAAGTCCGTCCGATGGGACGGCTCCCCCGTCACCACCGACACCGGCGAGATCTTCTGGGGCGAGCCCGGCACGAACGGCCAGCACGCGTTCTACCAGCTGATCCACCAGGGCACGCGCCTCATCCCGGCCGACTTCATCGCGTTCGCGAACCCCGCGTACCCGCTGCAGGACGGCGGGCGCGACGTGCACGGCCTGCTGCTGGCGAACTTCCTCGCGCAGACGAAGGCGCTCGCGTTCGGCAAGACCGCCGAGGAGGTCGAGGCCGAGGGCACGACCGGGCCGCTCGTGGCAGCGCGCACGTTCCCGGGCAACCGCCCCACGACGTCGATCTTCGCGCCCGCGCTCACGCCGGCCGTGCTGGGGCAGCTCATCGCGCTGTACGAGCACATCGTCTTCACACAGGGCGCGATCTGGGGCATCAACTCCTTCGACCAGTGGGGCGTGGAGCTCGGCAAGCAGCTGGCCCTGCAGATCGCCCCCGCGCTCGAGGGCGACGAGAGCGCGCTCGAGGCGCAGGACGCATCGACGAAGGCGCTTCTCGCCTACTACCGCGCGCAGCGGAAGCACTGACACCCGACTGAGGGGGCCGGCCGCGCGGCCGGCCCCCTCAGTCATGCTCGGACGCGATGTGCGGCGTGCTCTCACGCGCGCTCGACGGGCACGATCTCGACATCGCGCAGCCCGCCCCCGTCGACGACCGCGGTCATGAGCGTGCACACCGGCTGGCGCCGCCGGTCGGTCGGCGAGCCGGGGTTCAGCAGCCGCATGCCGCCCGGAGTCGTCGAGTCCCACGGGATGTGGCTGTGGCCGAAGACGAGCAGGTCGATCCCCCGACCGCTGTAAGCGGCGTCCATCCGCTCCTCCCGGCCGCGCGCCGCTCCCGTCTCGTGGACCACGGCCATCCGCAGCCCCTCGACCGACGCGACGGCGACCTCGGGCAGGCGCGCCCGAAGCGCGGCGCCGTCGTTGTTGCCCCACACGGCGACGAGGCGCGACGCGCGCTCCTCCAGGACGTCGAGCGTGGCGACGTCCACCCAGTCGCCGGCGTGCACGACGACGTCCGCGGCGTCGACCGCGCGCCAGACGACATCGGAGAGCCGCTTCGCCCGCGCGGGCACGTGGGTGTCGGAGAGGAGGAGCAGGCGGGTCACCATGTCGTCATCCTCTCTCGGAAGCGCGCACGGCCGAGGCCGCGGCCCGCTCGACGCGGACCGCGGCCTCCCGTGTCAGATGTCCTCGGGGGCGAGGTCGCCCTCGCCGTCCTCCCCGAGCTCCGCGATGATCGGGTCGTCGGCCTGGCTCTCGGGCTGGAGGCCCGCGCCCGGCTGGTCGATGCGCGGGATCTGCTCCTCGTCGGAGGCCAGCTCGTCGGGGTCGGCCCCCGTCGCGGTGTCGATGGATCCGTCCGCGCGAAGCGGCGCGCCGGCATCGAGGGCCTCCGTGTGCTCCCACTCGGCCTGCGCCGGGTCGTCCGAGGGATCGGCGTACGACGTCGCCTCACCCTCGCGGATGGGCTGGATGGCGTCGGGGTCATCGACGATATGGCTGTCGCGCGGTTCGGCGTCCATGGGCGTCCTCCTGTCGGTGGTGCTGATGCTCCCACTCTGCGCGAGCGGGAGCCTCAGGTCGACGGGGTTGACGCGCCGAAGGCGTGCGGGGTACCGGCGTCAGTGACGCCGGCTCGCCAGCAGCGCGTGCAGGAGGGGCAGCACCGAGGCGCCCATGAGCCACGCGCCGAGGTCGACGCCGGCGGCCTGCAGGATGGCGCCCGAGAGCACCAGGGCTCCGAAGAGGACCGCCGACATGAGCCGGCGCAGTCGGCTCTCCAGGCGCGCGAGCCATCGCTCGAGGCTCGGCGTGGTGACCGCGATCGAGCCGTCCTCGAGACGGGCGGCGAGCCGGTCGATCCGCTGCGGCAGGCGCAGAGCGACGCCGGCGGCGTCCATCGTGTCCTTCGCCACGTCCTGCATCACGTTGCGCCGCTCGTCGCGGAGGAGCTGCGCGGCGTACGGCTCGACGGAGTCCCAGAGGTTGAACTCGGGATCGAGCGCGCTGCACACCCCCGAGGTGAGAGACGCGGCGCGGATGACGAGGAGGAAGTTCTCCGGCAGCTGGAACGGGAGCGAGCGCACCAGGTCGCCGAACTCCGTCGCGAAATCGCGGAACTCCCGCGGATCGACCTCACGGAGCTGCGCGAAGCCCATCCCCCCGAAACGGGCGAACAGCTGCGTCATCGCCCGCTCGAGCTCGGTGGTGTCGGCGGAGGGCAGCAGCACGCCGACGTCCTGCACGGCCGCGACGAGACCGGCGCCATCCCGAGCCGCGGCCGCGATGAGGAGACGACGGAGGCCGCGGCGCGTCGAGTCGGGCACCGCGCCCATCATGCCGAAGTCGATGAACGTCAGCTTCCAGCTGCCGTCGGCGCTGGGCGTGACGAAGATGTTGCCGGGGTGCGGGTCGGCGTGGAAGTAGCCCGTGCCGAACATCTGGTCGAACATGACCGCCGCGAACACGGGCGCCACGACGGCCGGGTCGATTCCCGCGGCACGGAGCCCCTCGGCGTCGGTGATCTTGATCGCCGTGACGTCCTCCAGGGTGAGGACGCGCCGGGTCGTCCGCTCCCAGACGACGGCAGGGATGGCCACGCGCGCGTCCCCGGCGAAGTCCGCCGCGAAGCGCTCCGACGCGGCCGCCTCGTGCAGGTAGTCGATCTCCTCCAGGGAGGTGGCGGCGAACTCGGCCACGAGCGCGGGAGCGTCGACACGCGACGACACCGCGCGGACGCGGCTCAGCCATCCGCCCACCCGCCGCAGGGCGGCGAGGTCGACGGCGACGATCTCGTCGATGCCGGGCCGCTGCACCTTGACGACGACCTCGGCGATGCCGGTCTCCGCGGCGTCATCGGCCCGCAGGCGCGCGCGGTGCGCCTGCCCGAGCGACGCGGCGGCGATCGGCCGCTCCTCGATCTCGGCGAGCGCGCGCTCGAGCGGCAGGCCGAGCTCCGCTTCGGCGAGGGTGCGGATGGCCGCGAACGGCACCGGGGGGACCTCGTCCTGCAGACCGGCGAGTTCCGACGTGACCTCGGGCGGCAGCACGTCGAGGCGCGAGGAGAGGAACTGGCCGACCTTGATCATGAGGCCGCCGAGCTCGACGGCGAGCACGCGGAAGCGCCGGGCGAAGCGCAGCAGGCGCCTCGTCCGGCTGCGATCCGCGACGCGCTGCAGCCCGATCCGCGGCAGGAACAGCTCGTACCACCACTGGACGGCGAGATTCCAGGCGGCGAACCGGAGGATGCGTCGGTAGCGGGAGCGCGCGGCCGGGCGGGCCGGCGCCCCCTCTGCCGATGCCACCGGCGCTCAGCCCTGCGCGAGGATCGCGTAGAGCCGGCGACGTGCGTCCTCGAGGACGCCGACCGCCTCCTGCACCTGCTC
Organism: Microbacterium oryzae; assembly: GCF_009735645.1. Taxonomy (NCBI): domain Bacteria; kingdom Bacillati; phylum Actinomycetota; class Actinomycetes; order Micrococcales; family Microbacteriaceae; genus Microbacterium; species Microbacterium oryzae. Next base: position 1,253,042 of record NZ_CP032550.1, read on the forward strand.
GGGCGTTCCCGTGCGTCCGACCTGGGCGGCGGCCTGCGCGAGGTCGATGCCGGCCTTCGGAAGCGCGCCGAATCCGCCGTGCTCGCTCCGGTGCGACGACTCCCACGGCGCCTGCGACTTCGCAGCCTCCGCGTGGCCGAGGTCGGTCATGATGTACGTCTTGCGTCCATCCGACTCCTCGGTCGTGACGAGGCCCTCGTCGGCCAGCAGCTGCAGGGTCGGGTACACGGAGCCGGCGCTCGGCTTCCACGAGCCGCCGCTGCGCTCCTCGATCTCGCGGATGATCTGGTAGCCGTGCATGGGCTGCTCGGCGAGCAGCGTGAGGACGGCCGCGCGGACGTCGCCGCGCCCCATCCGACCGCTGCTGCCGCGCTTGTCGAACGATGCACGCAGCTGGTCCATCATCTGCCACATGCCGTCGAGCGGATTGCCGGTGCCGAATGGACCGGTGGGGAACGAACTGCTCATGATGGCCTCCTTCACGACCGTCGAACGATACTTGACGATATGTCGTCGAGCGGCCCAGCACCAGGGGGTACGCGTGCGGCTCGGACCTCAGCCGGCCGAGCGGACGAGGACGCGGCCCTCTTCGACGCGCACGTCCCACCGGGGCTGCGGCACGCTGGCCGGGCCGCGCTTCACGGCCCCGTCCGCGGTGTCGAAGCGGCTGCCGTGCCAGGGGCAGGTGACGCAGCCGCTGTCGTCGAGGGTGCCCTTCTCGAGCGGACCGCCCGCGTGCGAGCAGACCGCGGAGATCGCGCGCAGCTCACCGCGCTGCCGCACGAGGAGCACGGGGACGTCGTCGACGTCCACGCGAGTGAGCGCACCCTCGGTGAGCTCCGCGTCGGCCGCGACGTCGGTCCACGTCGTCGTCTCGTCCTGGAACGCGGTGTTGTTCACCCCCACGCCGCGGGCGAAGGAGAGGTGCCCGCCGAGGTAGGCCGACCCGAGGGTCAGGCCCATCGCGAGGAGGCTGAGGCCGGCGCCGACGCCGCGGTGGCCGCGTCGACGCGCGAACCAGGAGGCGGTCTGCAGGATCGTGGCCACGCCGTTCATGGCGCCGTGGACGAGGCCCACCCGTCGGTCCTCGCCGATCGTGTCGGACCAGTCCGATGCACCGGACATGGCCGTGGGCGCGGAGGCGAGGATGCCGACGCCCACCAGGCGACGCGATGCCGCTGCCGTGTCGTCTCCGCCGAAGAGGTCGAGGAGCGTCGCCGAGGTGAAGGCGCCGATCGGGACGTCGGTGAGCATCGGGTGCAGCTGGTGCCCGAGCCATGAGCCCGAGAGGAGGTTCTTCACCGGGGTCGCGCGCGTGGCGGCGGTCACCCATCCCGACACCTTCTTCGCGGGAGCGTCGAGCCCCTTCGCGCCGCCGATCGCGCTCAGGGCGCCCCGCATCATCTCTGTCGCCTGTGGCATGTCGCTCGCTCCTTCGGTGGTGATCAGCGCTCGGTGTCTCCGGTATAGCCGCTCACGCGGCGGGAGTCACGGGGTTGCATGCGCGCGCCTCCCCTGGCAGATGATGAGGGATGGCCGATGACCAGCCCGCCCTCACCGACGCGAATCTCGACGAGATCCGCGTCCTGCTGCTCGCCGACCGCGAGCGGACCGAGCGCCTGCTCGCGTCGCTCGCCGGCACGTTCACCTCGATCGTGGCCGCGTCGCAGGACACCGCGAACGACGACGAGCACGACCCGGAGGGCTCGACGATCGCGTTCGAGCGCTCGCAGACCTCCACGCTGCTCTCGGCCTCGCGCAGCCGCCTGGTCGACATCGACGCCGCGCTCACCCGCATCGCAGACGGCCGCTACGGCTTCTGCGAGCGCTGCGGCCGCCCCATCCCGCTGGGCCGGCTCGAGGCGAGGCCGACCGCGCTGACCTGCGTCTCCTGCGCGACATAGAAGGCCCGCGCGGCGAGCGCAAGCCCTGCCGACGGATGGCGGTGGGTCGTTACCCTCGGACGATGCGACTCCAGCGGCTCATCCTGATCCGACACGGCGAGAGCGTGGGCAACGAGGCGGCGAGCGCCGCCGAATTCTCCGGCGACGAGGTCATCGACCTGCCCTTCCGCGATGCCGACACCCCGCTCTCCCCCACCGGCGAGGCGCAGGCGGATGCCCTCGGCACGGCCCTGCGCGAACTCGGCGTCGGTCTCGAGGCCGCCGTGTGGACATCCCCGTACCGTCGCGCGATGCAGACGTCGGCGCGCGCGCTGGACGCCGCCGACCTCGAGCGGGCGGCGATGGCCGACGAACGGCTGCGCGATCGCGAGCTGGGCATCCTCGATCACCTCACCTCGCACGGCACCCTCGCCCGCTACCCGTCCGAGACCGAGCGCCGCGCCCACCTGGGCAAGTTCTTCTACCGGCCGCCGGGGGGCGAGTCGTGGGCGGATGTCGCCCTGCGGCTCCGCTCGTTCCTCGCCGAGGCGCAGGGCGGCTCGGCCGAGACCGGCGTGGTGTTCGCGCACGAGGCGATCATCCATCTCCTCCGCTACGTGCTCGAGGGGTGGGACGAGCACCAGGTGCTCGCGGCCGCCGTCGAGGCGCCGGCCCCGAACGCGTCGGTCACGCTTCTCGAGCGCGACCCGGCAGGTGCGTGGGTCGCCTCGGTCGTCGGCGACGTCACGCACCTGCGCGAGCACGGCGTCGAGGCGACGCTGCACACCGGCCGGCCGGATCCGCGCGTGAACCGTGCGACCGAAGCCGCCGAGGAGGTGTCGCATGTCTCGGCGGAGTGAGCGCGTCTCGCCCCGTCTGCTGCGCGGGTGGGGGCTCCCCGCCCCTGGCGGATCGAAGTACGACCGCGGCACCGTGCTCGTCGTCGGCGGGTCGCTCCGCAGCCCGGGGGCGGCGATGCTCGCCGGCACCGCAGCGCTGCGCGTCGGGGCCGGCAAGATCACGCTCGCCGTCGCACGGTCGGTCGCGGCCGCCGTCGCCGTCGCCGTGCCGGAGTCAGGCGTGGTTCCGCTGCCCGACAACGCCGCGGGGTCCGTCCGCGGCGATGCAACCGGCGCTCTCCTGCCTGAGCTCGCGAACAAGAGCGCTGCGCTCATCGGGTCGGGCCTCGACGACATCGACGCGACCCGCGAGATCGTCGCGGGTCTCGTCGCCGAAGCGCCCGCTGAGCTCGTCTTCGTGCTCGACGCCTATGCGCTGGCCTCGGTGGCCGATCAGCTGGAGCTCGTGCGACCGCTGCGCGACCGCCTCATCCTCACGCCGAACCCGGTCGAGCTCGCCACGCTGCTCGGCGACGGCGAGGAGATCGCGCCCGACGACGCGCGCCGCATCCGCCGTGCCGCGCAGGAGGTCGCCCGCCGTTACGGTGCGGCCGTCGCCACGCAGGCGCTCGTCGCGGCGCCCGACGGCGCGACCTGGACTCTCAAGGCGGGCGGCCCCGGCCTCGGCACCTCCGGCAGCGGCGACGTGCTCGCCGGGGCGGTCACCGGCTTCGCCGCCCGGGGCGTCTCTCCCGCGCAGGCGGCCGTCTGGGGCACGTACGTTCACGCGGCGGCGGGCGATCGGCTCGCGCACGGCGAGGAGTGCGTGGGCTACCTCGCCGGGGAGTTGCCGGCGGAGTTCCCGCGCATCATCGCCGACCTCGCCTGATCGTCAGGCGGAGGCTTCCGCGGTCTCCGACGCCGGGGCCTTCTGCCAGGGCCAGCGGCCGGTGATCTCGAGCTCGAGCGACCAGCTGAGGAACGTCCGGATGACGACGATCACGGCGAGCACGGCGACGCTGTCGAGACTCGGCGTCACCGCCACGGTGCGGATGATGTCGGCCGCGACGAGCAGTTCCAGGCCGAGCAGGATAGAGCGGCCGAGGAACCTGCGGAACCGGCCGTACACGTTCTGCTTGCGCTGGGCCATCCCGCCGATGGCGAAGACCACCGCGGCGAGCGCGCCCAGCACGATGGCGATCACCCCGGCGGCGTCGACGACCTTGCCGAATCCCTCGACGATCTCCTGGAAGTCCATGTCTCGTCCTCTCCTCTGCGCCGGGCGCCACGCTAGAGGGCGGGCTGCCGGCGACGCGAGAGGTCGACGTGCCGGGGGCGGGTGGACTATCGTCGGGGCCCCGGCCGGTTCATCCGCCTCGCGGGGCGTGCGCCGGCACCATCCAGCGAAGGAGGACCCGTTGGCTCACGACGTTCAGACCATGCTGAAGACCCATCCCGGCGAGCCCGCAGTGGACCAGGCGAAGCTCGCCCCGTGCATCGAGGCGTGCTTGGCCTGCGCGCAGACCTGCACCTCGTGCGCGGACGCGTGTCTCGCCGAGGACATGGTCGCCGAGATGGCGAAGTGCATCCGCACCGACCAGGACTGCGCTGACATCTGCGCGACGACCGGGCGCATCCTCTCCCGGCAGACCGCCTTCGACGCGGCGACCGTGCGCGCGGTCGTCACGGCCTGCGCGGCGGTGTGCGGAACCTGCGCCGCGGAGTGCGAGAGCCACGCCGATATGCACGACCACTGCCGTCTGTGCGCCGAGGCATGCCGCCGGTGCGAGCAGGCGTGCCAGGAGCTGCTGGCCGAGCTGGGGTGAGGGGGGCGCCGCTCGCGACTACTAGGTGTAGTGCCCAGGGACGTTGTTTGATCTGGTTGCCGTGACATGACGAGAACCTCCGGTCAGAGTGGAGCTGCTTAGACACTCACTCACGACCCGGAGGTTCTCGTGTCCCACGGTAATGCGGCGCTGACGCGGCGCCAACGCCTGCGCATCGCGCGGTTGATCATCGACGACGGATGGAGCATCGCCGCGGCGGCGGGCTACTTCCGTGTTTCCTGGCCGACCGCGGCCAAGTGGGCGCGCCGCTATGCCGAGCTCGGCGAGGCGGGGATGACCGATCGCTCCTCGCGCCCGCATACGCACCCGAACAAGACCCCGCAGTTGCTGGTGAAGAAGATCGTTCACCTGCGGCTCCGCAAGCGTCTCGGCCCGGTTCAGATCGCCGGGCGGCTGGACATGCCCGCCTCGACCGTGCACGCGGTTCTGACCCGATGCCGGCTGAACCGCCTCACTCACGTCGACGTGAAGACGGGAGAGCAGGCGCGGCGTTACGAGCACGAGACGCCAGGCGCCTTGATCCATGTCGACGTGAAGAAGCTCGGCAACATTCCGCTCGGCGGCGGGTGGCGGTTCGTCGGCCGTCAACAAGGCGACTGGAACCGCCAGGCAACTCCGGGCCTGGCGCGGGACAAGCACCGCCACGAGATCCTCGGCTACGCATTCGTTCATACCGTGATCGACGATCACTCCCGCGTCGCCTACGCGGAGATCCACGACGATGAGCGCGCCGAGACCGCGATCGGGGTTCTACGACGCGCCGTCTCGTGGTTCGCCGACCGCGGGGTCCGCGTCGAACGCGTGCTCTCCGACAACGGCTCGGCTTACCGCTCCCACGCCTGGAAGCACGCCTGCGACGATCTCGACGTCCGGCCGAAGTTCACCCGCCCGCGCCGTCCGCAGACGAACGGGAAGATCGAGCGCTTCCACCGCACCATGGCCGACGGCTGGGCCTACGCGAAGCACTACAACAGCGAGTCAGCCCGACGCGCAGCCCTCCCGGCCTGGCTGCACTTCTACAATCACCACAGGCCCCACACCGCGATCGGAAAGCTCCCGCCCATCAGCCGGATCTCAAACAACCTGGCTGGGCACTACAACTAGGGGAGCCGGCCCCGTCGCTCGCGGTCGCGGAGGCTGGCAGTAGGAGCAACGGCGGTAACGTCACGCAGCCCCCCGACCGCTTACCGCCTCGGCGAAGGAACGAGGCTCCTTCGGCTCACGAGGCGGGTCAACGCGCTTCCCCAACCCGAGCGGACCCGTCAAGGGGACGGCCGCGGCGCGCATTCTCAGATCCGCCACGCCGCCGCCGGGACCAAATGGGCCGACCGCTGAGCTTCATCTCGTAGTTCGCTCGTTCCTTTGACACGGCCGGTTGACCTCGACTGGCACGTGCACCGACAAGCGCTCTTATTCCCACCCCACCTCAGTAAAGGCGCGGGTTCCGCGACGTTTGAGATGCGTCGTTCACGGGATGGAGTGTGCGAGGCGCCAGGGGCGGGGGTCTCCAAGCAGATAGATTGCATTCAGGAAGCGAGGCCGCCATGACTCACGAGCTGCAACAGCAGATGGACTACATCAGGGCCGCCCTGGAACAAGAAAAGAAGCCTCTCGGATTTCTTATCGGTGCCGGGGCGCCTATGTCGATGCGACCGAACGGCGTGCCCCTCATCCCAGGTCTCGAGGAACTCACGGCGAAGGTTAGGGCCGAACTGAATCCCGCCTACGCGACGGCCGTCGACACGCTCCTCGGGCATCTGGAACCGAAAGACTCTGCGAACCTTGAGTCGCTCCTGAACTACGTGCGCTCATTGGCAGCCCTCCCGGGTTCAAGCGACATCCGCGGCGTCAGCGTCGAGGTCCTATCGAAGCTCGACGCCGAAATCTGCAAAGTTGTGCGAACTCATGTGGACCAATCCCTGCCACCCGGAGACAATCCGTACTTCGCACTTGCCCTGTGGGTTAGCGCAGTGCGAAGAATAGTGCCGACTCAGATTTTCACGACCAACTACGACCTCTTGATGGAACAGGCATTGGAACGCCAGCGCGTAGCCTACTTCGATGGTTTCATGGGCTCTCGGGAACCAAGCTTCGACCTGCAAGCTATCGAGGAAGACCAGTTGCCGAGCCGCTGGACGCTGCTATGGAAGCTTCACGGCTCGATTAACTGGTCTCAGGACCCCGACGGAAACGTGGTACGTCGGCCTCCCGACGCCAGCGACGCGTCGTCAGCCCTCGTATACCCAAGCCATCTGAAGTACGACCAAAGTCGCCGTCTGCCGTACCTCGCCATGATGGATCGTCTCAAGGCGTTCATGCGGAAGCCTGGAGCAATTCTCATCACAACCGGGTTCTCCTTCCGCGATCAACACATCAACGAGGTCATCGACCAGTCGTTACGAGCTAACCCTACTGCGAGCGTTCAAGGGCTCCTGTTCGGCTCGCTCAATAGCTACGACGATGCGGTGGCGCTTGCTAAGGGGCTACCTAATCTGATGCTCCTAGCTGAAGACGCCGCGGTTGTGGGAAGCGTCTCGAGCCCCTGGTCGCCGGACAACGCCGCACCGGACGCAACATCGTCGCCAAAGTTTACGCTCGGGGATTTCACCGAACTCGGGAAACTATTGCGTAGCCTCACTGGCGAACTCCCGCATAAGGAAGGCGCCGATGAGTAGCGACCCCACGCACATCGGAGATGTCGCTAACGTGCAGGGCGATACGATAACCGCCGCTGTTCTTCCCGAAGCAGCTCCAGGCCTCACCTTTTCTCGTGGGCATGCCTATTTCGTTGGCCAGGTAGGCGCGTATGTACGGATCCCACTCGGCCTAGTCGATCTCTTCGCTGTTGTCGTACAGGTAGGCTCTTCGACTCAGTCTGAGGAACCGATCGAAGGCGCCGTTCCTGGGCGACCATGGATGCGTTTAGAGCTTCTCGGCGAAGCTCATCGCGATGGAAGTTTCAATCGCGGCGTCGCGAGATACCCGTCCATCGGGGACCGAGTTCTCCTCGTTACATCCAACGACCTGAATCGCATTTATGAGGTGAAGGACCGCTCCAAGTCGATTCGCATCGGTCATATCGCTAACGCGCCTCATCTTCCGGCGCTAATCGACGTAACGAAACTGGTCACACGTCACGCCGCCGTTGTTGGCAGCACGGGAAGTGGCAAGTCAACCACAGTCTCAGCAATTCTGAGCGCCCTGGCCGAGCCAGCACGCTTCCCTTCCTCACGGGTCCTTGTAGTCGATGTCCACGGCGAGTACGCTCACGCGTTCGGCGACTTGGCCTTATGCCTTCAGGTCGACGCCACGGAGAATGCTACTGAGACCAGGAACACACAACAATTGTGCCTGCCATACTGGGCGCTTCCGTTCGACGACTTCCTTTCTCTCGCGCTCGGCACCGTTGACGACAACTCGGCGACGCTTGTGCAAGCTCACGTTACAGAGGCCAAACGCGCTTTCGTCGAGCGTCACCCAGACCTCGGATTGAATGTCCACGCAGTCACGGCTGACACACCTCTTCCATTCAGCGTTCGAAAACTTTGGATGTCGTTGCATGAAATGCACTTCTCAACCCACACAGTTGCCCCAAATGCGCAGACGAACGAAACGCGCGCGTATGCCGTTGACTCGGACGGCAACGATTTGCGCGGAGACATAGAGAGCGTGACTCCCCCCACTTACAGGCCCGCCACAGCAGGCGGGCAAGAGCGGATCTACCTCAGCGGCTCAAGCATCAACATACGACGCCAGACCGATGCGCTCGGCGCAAAGTTACGTGATCCACGCTATGACTTCCTCTTCCGTCCCGGGCCTTGGGACGTCTCACTCACTGGCGAAACGCAGAAAGATGTTGGCGAATTTCTCGAGACCTGGCTCGGCGCCGACAGGCCAATTGTCATCGCCGACCTATCAGGTGTTCCGAATCAAGTCCTGCAGCGCGTGGTGAGCGTACTACTTCGCCTTCTCTATGAGTCTCTGATTTGGGCGCGGAAACTTTCCGAAGGTGGACGGGAGCGACCTCTCTTGATCGTTCTCGAAGAGGCACATCGGTACCTGAACGACAGCAATGACGCAGCAGGCGAAGCAGTCGAGCGTATTGTGAAGGAAGGCCGCAAGTTCGGCATAGGTACGCTCATCGTCAGCCAGAGGCCTAGCGAAATCAGGCCGACTGTCCTTTCACAGCTTGGTTCATTCATCGTGCTTCGATTGAGCAATACCTCCGACCGCGGCCTCGTCAGGTCAACGTTGCCCGATAATTTGTCGGGCCTTTTCGACGCCGTTCCCGTACTGCGCACGGGCGAGGCCCTTATCACCGGCGACATCGTCAAACTTCCGACGAGAGTTGTTGTCAACATACCTGCGGAAAGGCGCCCTGATAGCGCCGATCCTGAAGTCGTTGGGCGTGAACTTCCGGGCGGCTGGGACGTTCCGCGAGTACCCCAAGACTACGACGACGTAGCAAGGGCTTGGCGTGGCCTTACGCCGAACAGTATTCGTGTAATCACTGACGACGCGCAAGAAAAAGAGGAGTCAAATTGAATCGGGAACCGGTAGAGAGCTCAAATTTGTCGTCAGTCGGCTACGACGCGAGCAGTCAAACCCTCGAGATCGAGTTCAAGAACGGGAACATCTACCAGTACTTTGACGTCCCGCCGTCAGAGTACAGTGAGCTAATGCGTTCCCAGAGCGTCGGAATCTACTTCTCTTCTAACATTCGCGCAGCGTATAGGTACGCCCGATTGTGAACAACCCATTCCCAGTGCGGTGGGCAACATAGCGCGAGGTACGACGCGTAGCGTTGCTCACCCGCTTGAAGGACGCCGCTAACAGCCCGAGCACGGACCCTGCGGGCCGCGTCCATCGCGAGCGGCTGGCCGACGTGCTTCGGCGGCAGTGCCGGCCGCGCGCGACAGTTGCGGTACCCGCCGTTTTGCTCCGCAGGTGGTCCGGCTATGCGGCGTGCCCTCGCAGCCTCGCGGTGATTGGCACCCCGAGTTTTTTCTACGATGACCGCATCGCGACCTTAGAGAGGCAAGCTGGAGACGGACGAACCAGTACTTCGCCAACGGAAAAGCCGCGGGAACCCTTGGGTTCCCGCGGCTTTCTGGTCGGGCTGACAGGATTTGAACCTGCGACCCCTTGACCCCCAGTCAAGTGCGCTACCAAGCTGCGCCACAGCCCGTAGTCCACGTGAACGCGGACAACTCGAACAGTCTACCGGGTCGCAGGGGGTGCCGCGAACCAGGACGACCGCCGCGTGTGTCGGCGGGCAGGAGTAGCGTCTGAGCATGGCAGAGATCACGACGACAGCAGCGACCGGCGCGCAGTGGGACGACGTGCAGAGCGCGCTCACCGGAGGCGGAGATGGGCGCGACTGCCAGTGCGTCTGGCCCCTGCTCACGAACGCTCAGTGGGAGGCTACGAGCGTGCCCGACCGGGAGCGCATGCTGCACGACGAGATCGATGCCGGTCCTGCGCCCGGCCTCGTTGCCTACGTTGACGGCGAGGCCGCCGGCTGGGTGCGCGTCGGGCCTCGACCACCGCAGCGTCGGCTCGCGCGCTCGCGCATCGTGAAGGCGGGTTCCGAAGAGCCGCTCGACGACGCCAGCGTGTGGGCGATCACCTGCTTCTCCATCCGCAGCGAGCATCGCGGCAAGGGCGTCATGCGGGCGTTGCTCGACGCCGCGATCGAGTACGCCCGGGAAAGCGGAGCGCGAGTTCTCGAGGCCTACCCGATCGACACCGACGCGCAGGAGAAGACGCGCTCAAACGACCTGTACGTCGGCAAGCTCTCCACCTTCACGTCCGCCGGCTTCGAAGTCGTCGCGCACCCCACCCCGACGCGGGCGGTCGTCGCTCTCGCCTTCGGCCCGGCGGCCTGAGCCGACGGGACCGCCGTACGATGGACGGATCATGAGCGAGTCCGTCCGAGTCGATGTCTGGCTGTGGGCGGTGCGCGTCTACAAGAGCCGGTCCGCTGCCACCACGGCCATCCGCGGCGGCCACGTGCGCGTCAACGGCGACCACGTGAAGGCCGCCTACGCGGTGAAGGTGGGCGATGAGGTGCGCGTGCGCATCAGCGGGTTCGACCGCATTCTCGGCGTGAAGCAGCTGCTGCAGAAGCGCGTGGGTGCGCCGATCGCGGCGGCGGCATACGAGGACCGCACTCCCCCACCGCCGCCCCGCGAGTTCGTCGCCCCGATCGTCACGCGTGACCGCGGAAGCGGCCGGCCGACGAAGCGCGAGCGCCGGGAGATCGACAAGCTCATCGGAAGGGAGTGACGCGGGGGCGGCGTTTCGTCTCGCTTCGCTCGCTCAACGCCCGGATCTACGGGAGCTGATCCAGCAGCCAGCGCGTGCCGACCACGGAGGCGCCGACCTCCTCGAGACGCGCACGCAGCTCACGATCGCTCGTGACGGTCGTCGTGCGCAGACCCGACGCGACCATCGCCTGAGCGCGACGGACGATCTCGTCGTCGCCCGAGCCATCCGCGGAGAACACCCGCACACCATCCGCATCGGCGACGCCACGCGCCTGCCCCTCGACCACCATCGCGAAGAGGGGGAACCAGCGCACCTCGGGAAGCTGGAGCGCGTCAGCCGCGACGCCCTCGACCGCGAGCGCGGCGATGCGGTCGCGCAGTCGGACCGCGGCTCCCTCGCGATCTCGCCACCAGCCATCCGGCACGGAGCCGACGACGTTCGCCGCGTCCACGAGCACAATGGGACGGACATCCAGCTGCGCGCGCAGGGATGGCCACGCGGCGGCGAATGACGGATGGAGCGGAAGCGCATCGACGTCCGCGACGGGCACCCAGGCGAGCTCGAGGCTCTCGGGATCGCTGATGACGGGCTCGAATGGGTCGGCGACGTCGGCCACCACGGTCGTGTACTGCCAGACGCCGGCGTCGTACACGTGCGTGAATCGCGGGACGACCGCCCCGTCGGGGACGCCGGCCTCCTCCTGCGACTCGCGGATGGCGCCGACGAGCGGCGCCTCGCCCTCGTGCAGCGCGCCACCGGGCAGGGCCCAAGTGCCGCCGAAGTGGCTCCAGCCGACGCGGTGTTGCAGGAGCACGCCGCGTGCCGGGTCGATGGCGAGGAGGCCCGCGGCGCCGAAGCGCCCCCAGTACCGCTGGCCGTCGGGCGTGACGACCCAGGCGTCTCCGGGATCGCGCGGACCCTGAGGCCGTCGTGGTTCACCGGGCGCGGGAGGTTGGATCGTCACCGTTCCACCCTCGCACATGCGGGTGACCACGTGCCCGGCCACGGCCATCCGCTCGGGTCGGCCGCTGGACTAGCGTTCCGAGCGCCGGGACTAGCGTTCCCGGCGCTAGGGCTAGCGTTCGGGCGCGAGACTAGCGCTCCGAACGCTGGTCTCGACGACGAGCACTAGTCTCACGGCCAGCACCCGCGACGAGCACTAGTTGTAGTGCCCAGGGACGTTGTTTGATCTGGTTGCCGTGACATGACGAGAACCTCCGGTCAGAGTGGAGCTGCTTAGACACTCACTCACGACCCGGAGGTTCTCGTGTCCCACGGTAATGCGGCGCTGACGCGGCGCCAACGCCTGCGCATCGCGCGGTTGATCATCGACGACGGATGGAGCATCGCCGCGGCGGCGGGCTACTTCCGTGTTTCCTGGCCGACCGCGGCCAAGTGGGCGCGCCGCTATGCCGAGCTCGGCGAGGCGGGGATGACCGATCGCTCCTCGCGCCCGCATACGCACCCGAACAAGACCCCGCAGTTGCTGGTGAAGAAGATCGTTCACCTGCGGCTCCGCAAGCGTCTCGGCCCGGTTCAGATCGCCGGGCGGCTGGACATGCCCGCCTCGACCGTGCACGCGGTTCTGACCCGATGCCGGCTGAACCGCCTCACTCACGTCGACGTGAAGACGGGAGAGCAGGCGCGGCGTTACGAGCACGAGACGCCAGGCGCCTTGATCCATGTCGACGTGAAGAAGCTCGGCAACATTCCGCTCGGCGGCGGGTGGCGGTTCGTCGGCCGTCAACAAGGCGACTGGAACCGCCAGGCAACTCCGGGCCTGGCGCGGGACAAGCACCGCCACGAGATCCTCGGCTACGCATTCGTTCATACCGTGATCGACGATCACTCCCGCGTCGCCTACGCGGAGATCCACGACGATGAGCGCGCCGAGACCGCGATCGGGGTTCTACGACGCGCCGTCTCGTGGTTCGCCGACCGTGGGGTCCGCGTCGAACGCGTGCTCTCCGACAACGGTTCGGCTTACCGCTCCCACGCCTGGAAGCACGCCTGCGACGATCTCGACGTCCGGCCGAAGTTCACCCGCCCGCGCCGTCCGCAGACGAACGGGAAGATCGAGCGCTTCCACCGCACCATGGCCGACGGCTGGGCCTACGCGAAGCACTACAACAGCGAGTCAGCCCGACGCGCAGCCCTCCCGGCCTGGCTGCACTTCTACAATCACCACAGGCCCCACACCGCGATCGGAAAGCTCCCGCCCATCAGCCGGATCTCAAACAACCTGGCTGGGCACTACAACTAGTCTCGCGGCCAGCACCAACGCCCAGCACTAGTCTCGCGGCCAGCACCCACGACGAGCACTAGTCTCGCGGCCAGCACCCACGACCACACGCACAGCGGCCCCGCCGATCCGGAATCCGGATCCACGGGGCCGACGGTGCAGCGGGCGGAGCGCCGCCTACTTGCGCTGGCGGCGTTCGCGCACGCGCATGTTGATCACGATCGGGGTTCCCTCGAACCCGTACAGCTCGCGGAGGCGACGCTGCACGAACCGGCGGTAGCCGGGGTCGAGGAAGCCGGTCGTGAACAGCACGAAGGTCGGCGGACGGGTGCCCGCCTGCGTGCCGAACAGGATGCGCGGCTGCTTGCCCCCGCGCAGCGGGTGCGGGTGCTCCGCGACGAGCTCGGTGACGAACGCATTGAACTTGCCCGTCGGGATGCGCTGATCCCACGAGTCCAGCGCCTGCTCGAGCGCCGGCACGAGCTTGTCCAGACGACGGCCGGTCTTGGCGGAGATGTTCACACGCGGAGCCCATGCGACGTGCGCGAGGTCCTGCTCGATCTCGCGCTCGAGGTAGCGGCGCCGGTCCTGGTTCTCCATCTCGGGAGTGTCGAGCATGTCCCACTTGTTGAATGCGAGGACGAGGGCGCGACCCGACTCGAGCACGAGGTCGATGATGCGCACGTCCTGCTCGCTGATGGGCTGCGTGACGTCGAGGACGACGACGGCGACCTCCGCCTTCTCCAGCGCGGCCGAGGTGCGCAGCGACGCGTAGAAGTCCGCACCCTGCGCCATGTGCACGCGGCGGCGGATGCCGGCGGTGTCGACGAAGCGCCACAGCTTGTCGCCGAGCTCGACGATCTCGTCCACCGGGTCGCGGGTCGTGCCGGCGAGGTCGTTGACGACGACGCGCTCCTCCCCCGCGGCCTTGTTCAGCAGCGACGACTTGCCCACGTTCGGTCGACCGAGGATGGCCACGCGGCGCGGTCCGCCGATCTCGTGCTTGGCGACGGCCGAGACGTCGGGCGTCTTCTCGAGGACGGCGTCGAGCAGGTCGGCCACGCCGCGACCGTGGATGGCCGAGACCGGGTGGGGCTCGCCGAGGCCGAGGTTCCAGAGGGCGGCGGCCTCCGGCTCGTGCCGCGCGTCGTCGACCTTGTTGGCGACGAGAAAGACCGGCTTCGACGTCTTGCGCAGCATGCGCACGACGTGCTCGTCGGTCGAGGTGGCGCCCACCGTCGCGTCGACGACGAAGAGGATGACGTCGGCGAGCTCGATGGCGACCTCCGACTGCATCGCGACCGAGCGGTCGATGCCCTTCGCGTCGGGCTCCCAGCCGCCGGTGTCGACGACGGAGAACCGGCGACCCAGCCACTCGGCCTTGTACGTCACGCGGTCGCGGGTGACGCCGGGAGTGTCCTCCACGACGGCCTCGCGGCGCCCGAGGATGCGGTTCACGAGCGCGGACTTGCCCACGTTCGGGCGCCCCACGATCGCGATCACCGGCAGCGCGGGCAGGTACTCGATGCCGTCGCCGGCGTCCTGCAGACCCGCGAGGAGGGCGGCGTCCTCCTCGTCGAGCTCGTAGTCCTCGAGGCTCGCGCGCAGCGACTCCGCGCGGCGCTCGATGAGCTCCTCGTCGAGTTCTGCGAGCTTCTCGGCGAGCCGGTCCGGCTCGCCCTCGTACTCGTTCTCAGCGGCCATCCCGGCCTCCCGTCTTCTCGTCGATCACCGTGAGCACGGCGGCGACGCTCTGGTCGAAACTCAAGTCTGTCGTGTCGACGACGTCCACGCCGGGGGCGGCGTGCAGGAAGTCGACGACCTCGCTGTCGGATGCGTCGCGGCGGCGCATGGCCGCGGCGACCGCGGCGGTGTCGGAGTCGCCGAGCTCGGCGGATCGCCGCGCCGCGCGCACGTCGGGGTGCGCGGTGAGGAGGATGCGCACCGGCGCATCGGGCGCCACCACCGTGGTGATGTCGCGGCCCTCGACGACGACGCCCGGCAGTCCGGACTGCGCGACGAGCGAGCGGAACAGCGCGTTGATCTTCTCGCGCACCGGCAGCACCCGGGCGACTCCGCTGACCGCCGCCGAGGTCTCCGGCGTGCGGATGGCCTCGGTCACGTCGACGTTGCCCACACGGACCGTGCGCACATCGGGGTCGAGGGAGATCGTCGGCGCGAAGGTGCCGAAGGCCGCGAGGACCGCGTCGGCGTCGTCGGTCGAGGCCCCACCGGACTGCACGTGCCAGGCGAGCGCCCGGTACACCGAGCCGGTGTCGAGGTAGCCGAAGCCGAGCCGACGCGCGCTCTCCTTGGAGACGCTCGACTTTCCGGCGCCCGCGGGGCCGTCGATGCCGATGAAGAAGGGTTCAGTCACTGGTGCTCGCAATCCGCCACCCGCGGGACTCGAGACCCGCCACGGCGGCGTTCAGGATGGCCGGGTCGACCGCGATCTCCGCGAGGCCCAGCTGGGCACCCGGGGAGTGCTCGAGCCGGAAGTCCTCGACGTTCACGCTCAGCTCGCCGAGGTCGCCGAAGAGCCGGCCGAGCTGGCCGGCGACGTCGTCGACCATGACGACGAGCGACTCGAAGCGGTGCCGCTGCCCGTGCTTGCCGGGCAGCCGCTCGACGCCCACGTTGCCGCGGCGGATGGTCTCGGCGAGGGTTCGGCGCGCACCGGGCGCATCCGGGTGGCGCAGCGCGTCTGCCGCGCTGGCGAGGTCCACGGCGAGCGCGTCGAGCACCTCGACGACGGGGGTCGCGTTCGCGCCGAGGATCTGCACCCACAGCTCGGGAGCGGAGTGGGCGATGCGGGTGGTGTCGCGCACTCCCTGCCCCGCGAGCCCGAGCGAGAGGTCGGGCGCATCCGCGAAGCGGGCGGCGAGGAGCGACGCCACGACCTGCGGCACGTGCGAGACGAGCGCGACCGACCGGTCGTGCTCCTCGGGCGTCATCTCGATGGGCACCGCGCCGAGGTCGAGCGCGAGCGCCTCGATGAGGGCGAGGTCGGCCGCGGGCGTCTCGCCGTCGCGGCAGATGACCCAGGGGCGCCCGGCGAAGATGTCGGCGCGGGCGGAGATCGCTCCCCCGCGCTCGCGCCCGGCCATGGGGTGCGAGCCGATGTAGTGCGTGAGGTCGACGCCGCGGCCGCGCAGCGCGCGCAGGGGCTCGAGCTTCACCGATGCCACGTCGGTGACGACGGCACGCGGGAACGCGGCGAGCTCGGCCTCGACGACGTCGGCGACGACATCCGGCGGCACGCACACGACGACGATCGCGGGGTCGTCGGACTCCGACGCGGCGCGGCCGGCGCCGTAGTCCACCGCGAGGCGCAGCTGCGCGGGCGAGGTGTCGGCGAGCGCGACGTCGACGCCGTGCTGCGTGAGGGCGTGGCCGATGCTCGCGCCGAGCAGTCCCGAGCCCACGATGCGCACGGTGCCGTGCACGCGGGCGGCGCGACCGGGCACGGTCGGCGCGGCCGCGCTCGGCATGGCGCTGTCGGTCACGAGGTCTCCTGCTCCTCCGATGCCGGAGTCTCGACGCCGTCGGCGGGCGGAGCATCCGTCTCCTGGCGCGACAGAGTCAGCAGCGCGCCACGCTCCACCTTAGTCAGTTCCCGCGTGCGACCCACTGGGAGGGTTCCCAGGTGCAGCGGGCCGAACTGCCGGCGCACGAGCTCGACGACCGGATGGCCGACAGCCGCCATCATGCGGCGGACGATGCGGTTGCGCCCGGAGTGCAGGGTCAGCTCGACGAGGCTGGAGTCGCCCGACGAGTCGAGGATGCGCGCCTTGTCGGCCGCGATCGGGCCGTCCTCGAGCTCGATGCCGCGCGTGAGCGTGGCGACGGTCTGCGCGGAGACGCGCCCGTCGACCTTGGCGATGTACACCTTCGTGACGCCGAAGCGGGGGTGCGCGAGCACGTGGGCGAGCTCGCCGTCGTTGGTGAGGACGAGCAGACCGCTGGTGTCGGCGTCGAGGCGGCCGACGTTGTACAGCCGCTCCTCCCAGTCCTTCGTGAAGCGGCGGAGGTCATCGCGGCCGCGCTCGTCCTTCATCGTGCTGACGACGCCGGTGGGCTTGTTGAGCATGACGTAGCGCTTGGTCGTGTCCAGCTGCACCGCGGTGCCGTCGACGTCGACGAGGTCGTTCTCGGGGTCGATCCGCGAGCCGAGCTCGGTGACGACGGCGCCGTTCACCCGCACGCGCCCCTCGACGATCAGCTGCTCCGACACCCGTCGGGATGCCACGCCGGCGTTCGCGAGCACCTTCTGCAGGCGGATGCCCTCGTTCGTCTCAGCCATGTGTCCTCGTTCTCTCGTCCATGTCGTGTGCGCGGCTCACGCCAGCAGCTCCTCGAAGCCGTCCGCCCCGTCGTCGAGGAGCGGCGAGATCGGCGGCAGCTCCTCGAGGGAGGTGATGCCGAGCTTCTGCAGCAGCAGATCGGTCGTGCCGTAGGTGGTCGCCCCGGTCTCGGGGTCGGCGTACATCTCGCTGATGAGGCCGCGCGCCACGAGCGTGCGCACCACGGAGTCGACGTTGACCGCGCGGATGGCCGCCACCTGCGAGCGCGTGACCGGCTGCTTGTAGGCGATGACGGCGAGCGTCTCGAGCGCCGCCTGCGAGAGGCGGACGGGAACCTGCCCCCCGACGAAGTCGGCGACGAGGTCGTCGAACTCCGCGCGGACGTACATCCGCCATCCGCCGCCCACCTCGCGCAGCTCGAAGCCGCGCCGCGGACCGTCGCCATCGCCGTCGTAGTCGGCGACGAGCTCCGCGAGCGCGGCGCGCACCTCGGCCGCGGGCGCGCCCACGGCCGAGGCGAGGCTCACGACGCCGAGCGGCTGATCGGCGACGATGAGGATGGCCTCGAGCCGCTGCGCGACGGAGCTCGCGTGCTCATCGGTCATAGTCAGCCCCCAGCGCCGCGAGCATGTCGTCGGACCACTCCTCGGCCGTCCAGCGGACGGTGAGCTCGCCGAGCGGCTCCGGCTGGTCGAAAGCGACCGCGGCGTGCCGGTACAGCTCGAGGATGGCGAGGAAGCGTGCGACGACGACGCCCACCCGGTCGACGTCGGCGACGAGCTCGCCGAAGGTCATCGCCGCACGGGAGCGCAGCCGGGACACGACGATCGCCGCCTGCTCCCGGATGGACACCGCCGGCGCGTGGAGATGGTCGAGGCCCACGCGAGGCAGGGTCTTCGGCGCGAACGCGGCCATGGCGAGCGCGGCGAACTCGTCCTTGGACAGCGTCCAGACGAGCTCGGGCGTCTTGGCCCGGTGCTTCTCCTCGAGGGGCACCGCGCGCGCGTGCCGGGTGTCCTCCGCGGTGAGGCGGGCGCGGAACCACTCCGCTGCCTCCTTGAACGCGCGGTACTGCAGCAGGCGCGCGAAGAGGAGGTCGCGCGCTTCGAGCAGGGCGACCGACTCCGCGTCGACGAGCTCGCCCTGCGGCAGGAGGCCGGCGACCTTCATGTCCAGCAGGGTCGCGGCCACCACGAGGAACTCGCTGGCCTGGTCGAGGTCCTCGTCGGGGCCCAGCTCGCGCAGGTATCCGATGAACTCGTCGGTGACCTTGCTGAGCGCGATCTCGGTGATGTCGAGCTCGCGCTGCGAGATGAGGGTCAGCAGCAGATCGAAGGGGCCGTCGAAGTTCGACAGCGAGACCCGGAAGCCGGTCTCGCCCTCTGTCTCCGCGCGCGGGGCGAGCGGAGCGGTGTCGTGCGCCGCGTCAGGCGACGGCGCCACGGGCCACCAGCTCCCGCGCTAGCCTCAGGTAGGCCTGCGCAGCCGGGTGCTCGGGAGCGAACTCGGTGATCGGCACGCCCGACACCGACGCGTCGGGGAACTTCACCGTGCGTCCGATGACGGTCTCGAGCACACGGTCGCCGAACGCCTCGACGATGCGGTCGAGCACCTCGCGCGAGTGCAGCGTGCGGGAGTCGTACATCGTCGCGAGGAGGCCGTCGAGCTCGATCGCCGGGTTCAGGCGGTCGCGCACCTTGTCGATGGTCTCGATGAGGAGCGCCACGCCGCGCAGCGCGAAGAACTCGCACTCGAGCGGGATGAGCACGCCGTGCGCGGCGGTGAGCGCGTTCACGGTGAGGATGCCGAGCGAGGGCTGGCAGTCGATGAGGATGACGTCGTACTCGTTGGCGATGCCGCGCAGCACGCGGGCGAGGATCATCTCGCGCGCGACCTCGTTGACGAGGTGGACCTCCGCCGCCGACAGGTCGATGTTGGCGGGGATGATGTCGAGGTTCTCGACCGCTGTGTGCACGATCGCCTCGTGCGCGTCGCGCTTGGGCTCGAGCAGCAGGTCGTAGATGGTCGTCACGTCGTGCGTCTGCACGCCCAGGCCGGCCGACAGCGCGCCCTGCGGGTCGAAGTCGACCGCGAGCACCTTGCGCCCGTAGTCGGCGAGCGACGCGGCGAGGTTGATGGTGGTCGTCGTCTTGCCGACGCCGCCCTTCTGATTGCACAGCGCGATGATCCGAGCCGGGCCGTGGCTCTCGAGCTTCGGCGGGGTCGGGAAGCCCTGGTAGGGACGACCGGTCGGTCCGATCGGTCTCTCGTCCTGCTGGGCCTTGCGCGCCACCGAATCCCCTGCTTCCGCCGTCGTGGATGGTCCTGTTGCAACCACGTCGAGTCTAAACGCCCTCCCTGCACTGCCGGTGAGCACCCGCCGCGTGCCGAGAACCGCCTCGGCCATCGCCGGGCCATCCGCTGCCGCCGGAGCGGCGGCCGCGCTACGCGCCGCGGAGCGCGTTCACCGGCTCCACTCGCGCGGCGCGACGGGCGGGGTACCAGCCCGACAGCCATCCGACGATCGCGCCGAGGAGGACGCCCCCGCACGCCACGAGCGGATCCACCACCGCCGTCCAGTGCTGCAGCGCCGCGACGACGACGACCGCGAGCACGCCGAGCGCGGCCCCGATGAGCCCGCCGAGCAGCCCGATCACGATCGACTCCGCCGTGAACTGCGCGGCGATCTGCCGCCGCGTCGCGCCGAGCGCGCGCCGCAGGCCGATCTCGCCCACCCGCTCCATCACCGACAGCAGCGTCACGTTCGCGATGCCGAGGCCGCCGGCGAGGAGCGAGACCGCGCCGACGATGACGAACACGATGTTCACGTCGGACTGCACGGCGTCCTGGAGGTCGGAGCGAGCGGATGGCGCGCGCACCTCGAGCGTGTCGGTCGCGTCGGGCGCGAGCGCGAGCGGCGCCTGATCGGCGATCTGCGGCCCCGCGCCCACCGCGATCCGCACGACGGCCTCGGCCGGGGCGGCCAGGGCGAAGTCCGCGCGTGCCGCGCCGTCGGGGATGATCACCGCGTCGCGCAGCTCGCCGCGCGTCTGGGTCTCCCCCAGGATCCCGATCACGGCGTAGGCGATCCCGTCGACGAAGATCGACGGCTGCCGGTCGACGCGCGTGACGCGGAGGCGCTCGGCGGCGCGGGAACCGAGCACGGCGACGCGGTCTCCGCGGGCGTCGTGGCCCCCGTCGAACATGCGCCCGGTGGTCAGCTCGCCGTCGACGACGTCGAGCAGCCCCGCCGATGCCGCCATGAGCGGCGGCGGCGCGACGGCGGGCGCCGACGGGTCGTTGAGCGGCACGGCCGTGATCGCCGCCTCGCCGATGGACACCTCGGACAGGAGCGCCGCGGCCTCCGCCCCCGCCAGGCGCTCCAGGCGCTCCGGTGAATCCCACGGCAGCGTGCCGAGCGCGCCGGTGCGCCCCTCCGGGCCGCTCGACGCCTCCGCCGGCGCGATGGAGACCTGCGTCGCGGCGGCCGCATCGAACTGGCTGGCGATCTGCGCCGACGCGGTCTGCGCGAATCCCCATGTCGCCACGAGCGACCCGATGCCGAGCACCGTGCCGAGGATGGTCATGATGAGGCGCCCGGGTCGGGAGCCGATGTCGGTCGTCGCCTCGACGAGGAGGTCGCTCGTCGTGAACCGGTCCGCGCGGGCGACCGGACGCATCAGCTCGGTCGCGCTCATGACGTCGGCGGCGGCGTCTCGCCGCCGGCGTGGCCAGCGGAAGCGGCGGCGCGGAACGGCTTCGACGGGCGCCTCCCGCTCGATCGTGTCGGCGCTCATGACGCCTCGCTCAGCCGGCCGTCGGCGATTCGGACGGTGCGCGGCGCGCGCTCGGCGACGCTCTGATCGTGCGTGATCACGACGAGGGTGAGCCCGTCGGCGTTGAGCTCCTCGAAGAGCTCCATGACCTCGCCGGATGTCCGCTGATCGAGGCTCCCGGTCGGCTCGTCCGCGAGGAGGAGCCGGGGGTCGCTGACGACCGCGCGGGCGACCGCCACGCGCTGCCGCTCGCCGCCGGAGAGCGTCCCGGGGAAGAACGACTTGCGGTGGCCGAGGCCCACCCGCTCGAGCGCGCGCTCGGCGCGTCCCTCCCGCTCCGCACGCGGCACGCCGCTGTAGAGCATGGGCATGAGCACGTTGTCGAGCACGGTCCGCCGCGGCATGAGGTGGAAGGCCTGGAACACGAATCCGATGAACTGCGCGCGGACGGCCGCGCGCTCGTCCTCCGACAGCGCGCCCGTGAGCGCACCCGCCAGCCGGTACTCGCCCACGGTCGGGCGGTCGAGGAGTCCGAGGATGTTCAGCATCGTCGACTTCCCCGATCCGCTCGGTCCGACGATCGACGCGTACTCGCCCTGATCGAGCGTCAGCGTCGCCGCCTTGAGCGCCTGCACCTCGGGCGGCCCGGGGAAGGAGCGGGTGATGTCGCGCAGCTCGACGATCGGGGCCGTCACGAGCCGACCACCACGAGGTCGCCCTCGGCGAGGTCGCCCTCCGTGGCGGTCACCTCGACGTACCCGCCGGCGGCGAGGCCCGTCTCCACGGTGACCATCCGCGTCTCCGCACTCTCGCCATCCCGCGGGTCGCCGGTGACGATCTCCAGCCGCGACTCGCCGCCCGGCCCGGCGGTGAGCGCGGCGTACGGCACCGACAGCACCTCGCCGTCGGTCGCGCCGACGGGCACCTCGATGCGCACGTTCGTCCCCAGCACCTGCTCCATCTGCTCGGGCGAGAGCGGGTCGGGCTCGAACGAGATGACGGTGCGGCCGCCGTCCTCGGCCGGCTCGATCGCGACGATCACGGCGCGATGGGCGGCGCCGTCGGGCAGCTCGAACGACGCCTCCGCGCCGACCTCCAGCAGCTCCACGTCGGCGGCTGCCGCCGTGCCGGTGAGCTCGACGGCCGCACCCGACACCGTCATCGCGGCCCCCTCAAGAGCCGTGCCGCGCTCGACGTCGACCGCGTCGACGCGACGGGGCAGGTCCTCGAGGTAGAGCACCTCGCTCGCCGGCAGGTAGGGAAGAGCGGCCTGACGCGCCTCGGCGAGCGAGGCGTTGGCGGTCTCCACTCCCGCGATGGCGCCGTCGACGGCCGCCTGCTCCGCGCTCGTGTCGCGCGGAGCGTCCAGCGCCTGACGCTGCAGCTGCGCGAGGGCGAGCTGGTCGCGCAGGTCGCTCGAGTCCTCCCCCGCCGCGTCGGCGGCGGCCACCTGCCGGTCGAGGCTCGCGATCTGGTTGTCGGCCTCGCGGACCTCGATGGCGGAGGGTCCCTGACCCGCCACTGCGAGGGCCGCCCGCGCGTCGGCGAGCGACTGCTCGGCCATCCGGACGCTGTCCTCGGCGGCGATCACGGTCTCCGCGACGCCCTCTTCCGCATCGGGCGCCGGGTACCCCACCTGGTTGTAGAGCTCGCCCACGGCGAGCGCAGTCGCCTCGTCGAACACGTCGGAGGCGGCGTCGCCTACGCCGATGCCGGCGGCCGCGAGCGTCTCCTTGAGCTGCAGGACGTCGGGACCGGAGACGCCGATCCGCAGGGTGCGGTAGGCCGGCAGCGCGCCGGGCAGCACGATCACGGGGCGTCCGGCTACCTCGAGCGCGACCGAGAGGCGGTCGAGCTCGGCGCCGGTCTCCGGCACCTGACCGGTGACGACAGCCGGGCCCGTGAACGTCGAGGTGTCGATCTTCAGTTCGACCGCGTCGGTGTAGCCCACGTCGCCGCGCAGCGTGACGTCGTTGCTCAGCTCGCCGAACTCGACCGGCACCGTCACGAGGCCCGGATCCGGGGCGCCGGCGCCGGCAGCGGCGTCGATCGGCGAGATGACGAAGCGACCGAGGACCAGGCCGCCCGCGAGCGCGACGACGGCGACCGCCGCGGTGATCCACAGTCCGCGGTTTCCGCGGAAGACCCGTCCCCATCCACCGGTGCGAGCGGCTCCCGTCTCCGTCGCCGTCGTCTCCACGAGGGCGTCGAACCCGGCCTCGGCGACCGGCGTCTGATCGATTGGGACGAGGACCTCCGTCACCGGCTCCGACGCGTCCTGCTGCGCGCGCTCCTCAGCGCTGCGATTCCGTCCGCGCACCGCTCAGCTCATCTGCTCGGCCGCGGCCCGGTAGGCCTCGAGGTCGGCTTCGTTGTCGGCGATGAACTGCTCCTCGAGCGCGAACTGCACGCGCATGGTCTCGTCGCGGTAGTCGGTCTCCTCGCGGCACTCGAGGTCCGCGAGCGCGACCTCGATCTCCTGCTCGGCGAGCTCCTTCCACTCCGGCTTCGTCGACGGGTCGTTCTGCGCGTCCAGCGCGGCGATCTCCTCCTCCGTCACCGTCTCCCAGTCGATC
This sequence comes from Microbacterium oryzae, assembly GCF_009735645.1. Taxonomy (NCBI): domain Bacteria; kingdom Bacillati; phylum Actinomycetota; class Actinomycetes; order Micrococcales; family Microbacteriaceae; genus Microbacterium; species Microbacterium oryzae. The sequence continues at coordinate 1,276,779 of NZ_CP032550.1, forward strand.
TCCTCGTACGCGGCATTCTGCTCATCCCAGAAGGCGCTCTGCTTCTCGCCGAGCTCGGTCGACGGATCGGCCTGAGTCGAGTAGGAGGGGAAGCCGGCCTCAGCCATGCACGCAGACCACGCGGCGTCGAGCTCGACGAGCTCGGGCGCCTCCTGCACCTTCAGGTACAGCTCGTCCATCTTGGTGAGCAGGGGCTCGAACTGCGTGTTGAGCTCCTCCCACGTGTCCATGCCGCTGACCTCGTCGGAGGCCTCGCCGCTGCACCCGAGATCGGCGGTCTCATAGAAGGCGTCCCAGTCGAACTCGGGATCGTTCATCTCGTCCTCCGACGGCTGCGCGCCGTAGAGGGTCTCGCTGTACGCGCTCTGCTCCGACTCCGACAGAGACTCGACGTACTCCTGATTCGGGTCGACGTACTCCTCCGACTCGGGCTGAGGGTCGTTTCCGTAAGGGTCGTTGAAGATGCCGTAGCCGTACTGCTCGACCCACTCCCGCGACTCCGGGTCCCAGACGTCGTCGTCCTCCGAGAAGATGGTCGTGCCGTTCTGCACGTTGGGGATGTACTCGAACCCCTCCGCCTGCATGCACTCCGCCGTGAGCTCCTCGATCTTCCGGGTCTCCTCATCGGCCTTGGCCTGCTGCTCCTCGACCGAGAGGCCCGTGCCGTAGGCGGCCGCCATGTACTCGCTGAGGGGCGAGTCCTCCCAGCTGAGCTCCTGTTCACCGCCCTGCTGACCGGAGCACGCGGTCAGGGTCACCGCGAGGACGGCCGCGGAGGCGGCGAGGGCGAGGGGACGGGTGATGCGCATCGTGATCCTTGGGGGGGGGGGGAGGCGCGCCTGGTGCGCGCTGCTGTTCTGCCATCGTGGCAAGTGCGCCGTCGCTCCGGCATCCGTCTGAAGGATGATGTCGCGGGAGGCGCTCTCATCCGGAAGCATCCGACATCCACCGTCCGCTGCGCCACTCGACAGAGCCGACGTCATCGAAACGTGATATCCCAGTCAGCGAGCGCGAGGATGACTCGTCGCGTACACGTCGCGCAGAGCGTCGACGGTGACGTGGGTGTAGATCTGCGTGGTGGCCACCGAGGAGTGCCCCAGCAGCTCCTGCACGACGCGCACATCGGCGCCGCCCTGCAGCAGGTGCGTCGCGAACGAGTGCCGCAGCGTGTGCGGCGAGACGTGGGCGGACAGCTGCGCGCGCTCCGCCGCCGACTGGATGACGAGCCACGCGCTCTGCCGCGACAGCGGGGCGCCGCGCGCGCCGAGGAACAGCCTCGCCGTCGCCCGGCCCTTCGCGGCGAGCTCCGGACGCACGCGCGTGACGTAGGCCGCCACCGCCGCCTGCGCGAACGAGCCGACCGGCACGATGCGCTCCTTGTCGCCCTTGCCGCGCAGGCGCAGCACGTCGCCCGCGGCGAGGTCGTCGACGTCGAGCGAGATCGCCTCCGACACGCGAGCGCCCGTCGCATAGAGCAGCTCCAGGAGTGCGCGGTCGCGAAGACCCAGCGGCTCATCCGGCGACGGAGCGGCCAGCAGACGCTCGACCTCGTCGATCGAGAGGGCCTTCGGCAGCCGCTGCGGCTGGCGAGGGGGGCGCAGCCGCTGCGCGGGATCGTCCGGTGCGAGCCCCTCGCGCACGAGGAAGCGATGGAGACCGCGGACCGACGACTGCAGCCGCGCCAGCGACGACGCCGCTGGCTTCGGCTCCTCGGACGCGCGCGCGGCGGCGAACTCCGTCACGACCGCCGGGGTGACGGCGTCGACGTCGTTCACGCCCGCGTCCTGCAGCCATCCCGCATACCCCGCGAGATCGCGCCGGTAGGCATCGATCGTGTGGTCAGACAGCCCGCGCTCGATGGTGAGATGGCGCAGGTACGCGTCGACCGCGCGATCGAGACGCACGGGCGCTAAGCGCCGCGGAGCCGCGCCGCGGTGAGGAGGACGCCGAGCGCCGTCGTCGCGTTGCGGAACCGGCCCTCGACGACGGCGCGGATGGCCTCGTCCAGCGGCACCCACTCCACGCGCATGTCGGCCTCCTCGCCCTCGCGATCGAAGGAGGTGCCCGTGGCGCGGAGGTCGCGGGCGAGGAAGAGGTGGATGAGCTCCGACGTGCCGCCCGGCGACAGGTGCACGGCCGTCAGCTCCTGCCAGTCCCCCGCCTCGAGGTCGGCTTCCTCCGCCAGCTCGCGCCGCGCCGCCGCCAGCGGGCTCTCCCCCTCGACGTCGAGCAGCCCGGCCGGCAGCTCCCAGTCGCGCTCGCCGATCGGATGGCGGTACTGCTGGATGAGCAGGACCCGCTCGTCGGCATCGAGGGCGACGATCGCCGCCGCCCCGGGGTGGGCGAGGTACTGCCGCGTCAGCTCGCCGTCGCCGTACGCGAAGCGGTCCGCGACGATGTCCCACACGATGCCGTGGAACGCCACCTCGCTCGAGAGGATGCCGACCTCGTGCGGCTCGTCGCGGAGCTCCTCCGTCATCAGGCGTTCTCGACGTCGAACAGCTCGCCCGCGTGGCTGCGCTCGACGGCGGCGGCGACGAGCCCGCGGAAGAGCGGGTGCGGGTCGGTCGGGCGCGAGCGCAGCTCGGGGTGAGCCTGCGTGGCGATGTAGTACGGGTGCACGTCGCGCGGCAGCTCGACGAACTCGACGAGGTCGAGGTCGGGGTTCAGTCCGGAGAAGACGAGACCCGCCTCGGCGATCTGAGCGCGGTAGGCGTTGTTCACCTCGTAGCGGTGACGGTGGCGCTCCTGCACCTCGGTCGCGCCGTAGAGGTCCGCGGCGAGCGACCCCTCCGCGAGGCGGGCGGGGTACAGGCCCAGGCGCATGGTGCCGCCGAGGTCGCCGCGATCGATGATGTCGACCTGCTCCGCCATCGTCGCGATGACGGGGGCGGTCGACTCGGGGTCGAACTCGGTCGACGAGGCGTCGGCGATGCCGGCCATGTCGCGGGCGTATTCGATGACCATGCACTGCAGACCGAGGCAGAGGCCCAGGGTCGGGATGCCCTGCTCGCGGGCGAACTTCAGCGCGCCGAGCTTGCCCTCGATGCCGCGGATGCCGAAGCCGCCGGGCACGCAGATGCCGTCGAGCGAGGAGAGCTGCTCACGGGCGCCCTCGGGCGTCTCGCAGGTGTCGGAGGGGATCCAGCGGATGTTGACCTTGGTCTCCTGCGCGAAGCCGCCGGCCTTGATCGCCTCGGTGACGGAGAGGTACGCGTCGGGAAGGTCGATGTACTTGCCGACGAGGCCGATGGTCACCTCGTGCTTGGGGTTGTGCACGGCGTGGAGCACCCTCCCCCAGCGAGTCCAGTCGACGTCGCCGGCCTTCTCCGCGAGGCCCAGGCGGCGCGCGATGTACGCGTCGAGCCCCTGCTCGTTGAGCGTGGAGGGGATGTCGTAGATGCTCGGCAGGTCGACGGTGTTGACGACGCCCTCGATGTCGACATCGCACATGAGCGCGATCTTGTTGCGGTTGCCCTCGCTCACGGGGCGGTCGCTGCGGAGGACGAGCGCGTCGGGCTGGATGCCGACCTGACGGAGCGCGGCGACGGAGTGCTGCGTCGGCTTCGTCTTCTGCTCGCCGGAGGCGCCCATGAACGGCACGAGCGACACGTGCACGAAGAAGACGTTGTCGCGGCCGAGCTCGTGACGCAGCTGGCGGGCGGCCTCGAGGAAGGGCTGCGACTCGATGTCGCCGACCGTGCCGCCGACCTCGGTGATGATGACGTCGGGGCGGGGCTCGTCCTCGGCCTGCAGGCGCATGCGCCGCTTGATCTCGTCGGTGATGTGCGGGATGACCTGCACGGTGTCGCCGAGGTACTCGCCGCGACGCTCGCGCGCGATGACCTGGGAGTAGATCTGGCCGGTGGTGACGTTCGCCGCCTCGGACAGGTTGATGTCGAGGAACCGCTCGTAGTGCCCGATGTCGAGGTCGGTCTCGGCGCCGTCGTCGGTCACGAAGACCTCGCCGTGCTGGAAGGGGTTCATCGTCCCCGGGTCCACGTTGAGATAGGGGTCGAGCTTCTGCATCACGACGTGCAGGCCGCGTGCGGTCAGGAGGTTTCCGAGACTCGCGGCGGTGAGCCCCTTGCCGAGCGAGGAGACGACACCGCCCGTCACGAAGATCTGCTTGGTGGTGTCGTCGCGCCGTGCCTCAGAAGTCTGCATCACGGGCTTCGATCCTAACAGTGCGAGGTCGGCAGGGGCTGTGCTGCTCGCAGACTGCTCACAGCGGCGGATGCCTGTGCGGCTCCGGGGCCATCGTGTCACGTCGCGGGATGTCTGGGGCGACTTCTCAGCAGGTCGTGACGTCTCCACCGGCCGTTGGGCGTGCGCGTGTGGCATCCTTTCCTCGGTCCTGCTCACGGGGGGTGGGCGATGCGGCAAGGATCTCGCGAGGACACGCTCCTCGCGAGACCGGAAGAAGGACGAACATGCGCTCCATGCGGCGTGCCCTGCGGACCCTGACGATGCTCATCACGGGCATCGCGCTCCTGACCGGGACACTCGCCGGCGGCTCGCCTGCCATGGCGGGCTCGGGCGGAGCGTCCCTGACCCTCTCACCCGCGTCCGGCCCGGTCGGCTCGGCCGTCACCGTGACCGGCACGGGCATGGCCAAGAAGACCGCGGGGACCCTCACCGCCGGGAGCGAGCGCGTCGCGTTCACCACCAGCGCCTCGGGCTACTTCGCCTCGAGCATCGTGATCCCCTCGACCAGCAGCGCCACCGTCGACATCGTTGCGACGGCCGGAGCCAGCCGGGCGTCGGCTTCATTCACGGTGACGTACAGCCCCGCCTCGACCTCGACGCCAGACACGTCGACGTCGAGCCCGGCCCCGACGGCACCGGCGACCAGCTCGGCGCGGCTCCGGTTCGGTGTCGCGACTCCGGGCGGCGCCCAGGCGAACGCCGAGCTCGACGCCGTCGCGTCGCTGGCGGGCGAGAGCCCCTCGATCGTGCTGTCGTACGACGACTTCGGGCAGCCCGCTCCGATCGCCGACCTCGACAGCGTCGCTGCTCGAGGAGCGACGAGCCTCATCACGTGGGAGCCGTGGCGATGGGGAGACGGCGTCTCCCAGCCGGCGTACTCCAACGCCCGGATCGCGGCGGGCGAGTACGACGCGTACCTGCGCCAGTGGGGCGCCGCCCTGGCCGGCTGGGGCAAGCCCGTGTACCTGCGCTATGCGCACGAGATGAATGGCGACTGGTACCCCTGGTCCGACGGCGCGAACGGCAACGCTCCCGGCTCGTACGTCGCCGCCTGGCAGCACGTGCACGATGTCGTCGAGAGCCAGGGGGCGACGAACGTGCAGTGGGTGTGGAGCCCGAACATCCCCTACGCCGGCTCCACCCCGCTCTCGAGCCTGTACCCGGGAGCGTCGTACGTGGACGTCGTGGCGCTCGACGCCTATAACTGGGGAACCGCCGTGGCGTGGAGCACCTGGACCGCCCCCTCGGCCCTGTTCGGCGACGGTCTCGCCCAGGTGCGCGCGCTCGCCCCGGGCAAGCCCGTCCTCATCGCCGAGACCGGGTCCGCCGAAGCGGGCGGCTCGAAGGCCGACTGGAACAGGGCGCTCGTGTCCTATCTGAACGACCAGAGCGACGTCGTCGGCTTCGTCTGGTTCCACCAGAACAAGGAGGTCGACTGGCGCATCGACAGCTCCGCGACCTCCGCCGCCGCCCTCGCGGGCGCGCTCGCGCAGCGACGGGGCTGACGTCACCGCTTCCGAGTGGCGACGAGCGACCAGACCGCGGCCGCGAGGTTCGCGAGCAGCAGCACACCGGGCCAGATGAAGAACCACTCCTCCCCCGACGCGTCGGCCGTCATCCAGACGAACAGCACCAGCTGCGTGACGGCAAGCGCGGGAGCGAGCCAGCGCGCGGCGTCGCGGCCGAGCCCCGGGCGCAGACGACGGCCCCCGAAGACGCCGATGAGGGCCGCGGCGAGAGCGACGACGCCCGTTCCCACCGTCAGGATCGGCGGGGTCGCCTGCCACAGGGCGTGGCGGATCCACGGCCCACGGCCATCCGATGAGAACGCGCCCTCGTCGAACCGCAGCTGCACCCCGGCCATCCCCTGTGACAGCCAGAACCACTGGTCGTCGTCGGCGGCGAGCGCGGTGCGGTAGACGACGGCGTCGTCGTCCTCGGTCGCCTCGAGCAGCGGCGGGTCGTCCTCGGACGTCCACGACGGCGCGTCGAGGGGCTCGACCGCCTCGGCGTCGGCGGCGATGTCCTGCGGCACCCGCAGCGCGAACGACACGCGCTCGACGTCCACGTCGACGCCCGACCAGTTCCAGTCCCAGTCGGGCGTGAGGGCGGTCCAGGTGACCGCGTCGCGCCATCCGTCGGCGGTGCGGATGGCCGCGGCCGCATCGGCGAGACGGTACCGCACCACGACGTCGTGCTCCCCCGGCCAGTCGTCGGCGAGCTCCGTCCGCAGGTACGCCTTCCCGTGACGGCGGCCGGTCTCGAAGGGGACCTCCGCCCCGTCGACCTCGACGGTCGTGACCTCGAGCTCCTGGCGGGACCCGTCGGGTCGATCACGCCACTCCCGCAGCAGCTGCGGGACCTCGTGGCGATCCTCGACCACCATCTCCAGCCGCTCCTCGACCTCCACCGCGAGGCCGCCGTCCGCCGTCGGGATGAGCTCGCCGGTCGCGTCGAAGGCCCGCACGAACGCGCCGTAGTCGCCGGCGAGGTCGGCGTCGAAGATCGAGTCGTCGGCGGTCTCGACCGTGGGCGACGCCACGGTGTTCGCGAGCAGGATGGCCACGAGCGGCGCGAGGATCGCGACCGCACGGATCGCGAGGCGGCCGCCGGTCAGAAGCGTCGGGTCGCTCGCGGCGGTGCGCGGCACGCCGGCGTCGTCGAGGGCGCGCTCGACGATGCGTCGCCCATCCCGCGCCCCGGCGAACAGGACGACGTAGGGCAGCAGCGGATCGCGCAGCGTGGTCTGCTCCGCCGTGCGCGCCTGCTCGATGTACTGCCGCAGCCCCAGCAGGTGCTCGCGGGCGAAGGCGCCGCGGCGGGTGAGGGGGAAGGCCGAGGTCGCGATGGCGATCACGACGACCGAGAGGATGGCGGTGGCCGCGACGATCGCGAGCGGCCACCAGTAGACGGACAGCGGCATCTGGTGGGACAGCTGCCGCGCGAGGCCGATCTGCAGGACCGGCAGGGCGACGGCCGCACCGAGGAAGCCATCGCGGACGACGCCGGCGGTCGACCGTCGGAGGCCGCGCTGCCGTTGCTCGCGTCGCTCGGGAGCCGCCCGGAAGCGCAGCCGCGCGGCGGCGACATCTCCCACGCGCCCTGCGCGATGCAGCTCGCGGAGGAGCTTCGGCCGGGCGCTGCGATCGCGCTGGTACGCCGCGATCGCGCGAACGAGAGCCGCGACGCGCCATCCGCCCCAGAGGTGGCTCGCCAGTGCGGGCGACACGTCGGGCTGCGGCCCGTATTGCGCCACGTACCAGAGGCGGCCGCGGGCATCGGCCCAGGCCACCGCTCGCGCGGCGAGGGCGAGGAGGAGCACCGCCCCGGACACCAGCAGCGGCAGGAACGGACCGACCACCATCACCCAGTAGAGCGGCGTGTGCGGGGGCATCGCGAAGGTGCCGGGCGCGAAGTTCAGGGCGAGCCGGAACGACGCGTAGGGCGGCATGGTCTGGTCGTTCGTCGCGGAATAGGTGACGGCGTCGACCGTCTCGCTGTCGGGCTCGAGCGCGACGTCGGTGCTCAGCAGCAGCCAGGCCAGCGAGGCGCGGGGCTGGCGCAGCAGCGCGTCGTCGAGGTCGCGAGGCAGCGTCACGCTGATGCGCTTGTCGAGCGTGCCCTGCGCCCATTCCGCACCCAGTGCGTCCCAGTCGAGCGTCTGCTGCCAGCGCCCGGTCGACTCGTCGTACACGTCGGCTGCCACGTCGTGCAGCGTGTAGCGGAGGAGCACGTCGTGGTCGCCGCCGAGACGCTCGCCCGCGGCGATGGCGAAGGTCGTGCGGGTGGCGGAGTCCGCGACCGTGACGTCCGCGGGCGAGCCGTCCAGGGTCGCCTCGACCAGTTCCGGCCGCAGGTCGTGACCGTGCAGCTCGGTGACGAGGGTGCGCTCGATGCCGTCCAGGTCGACGCCGTCGGGGAAGAACGCCTGCACGCGCTCCTCGACCTCGAGCTCCAGGCGACCGTCGCCGGTCCGCTGCACCTCGTAGTCCGCTGCGAACGAGCGTGCGATCCACGACTCGCCCGCGTCCTCTGCGCTCGAGTAGTAGTCGTCGAGCTCGAGCGGCGCGTTCACGACCGGGCCGACGAGCAGCAGCAGCCCGACGAGAGCCACGGCGGTCCAGATCGCGCGCATGCCCCAGCGGGCGGCGCGACTGCCACGAGCGCGCGAGCGCGCCTCGAACCGCAGCAATTGCGCGGACAGCCACCGGTACAGCGGCGTCTGCCGACGCGGTTCCAGACGCACGGCGTCGTCGGGAACCGCCCCTCCGCCGCTCATGCAGTCGCGTGCGCGAGGTCCAGCAGCTCCCGAGCGTGCGTGAGCGCCGCGTCGGAGTCGGTCAGCCCCGAGAGCAGCCGCGCCATCTCCGCTTCGCGGGCGGAGCCATCCAGCCGCTGGACGCTCGAGCGCGTCACCGACCCGTCATTCGCCTTCACGACGCTGAGGTGGTTGCCGGCGAAGGCCGCGACCTGCGCGAGGTGCGTGACGGCGATCACCTGGGACGACTGCGCGAGGCGCGCGAGGCGCTTGCCGACCTCGATCGCCGCGGCGCCGCCGATGCCCGCGTCGACCTCGTCGAACACGAAGGTGGGCACCGGGTCGGTCTCGGCGATGACGACCTCGATCGCCAGCATCACGCGGCTGAGCTCGCCACCCGACGCGCCGCGCGCGACCGACCGCGGCTCGGCTCCCGGGTGCGGGGCGAGCAGGAAGGCCACGTCGTCGCGCCCCGCCGCGCTCTCCTGCCCCGCGCTCACCTCGACGACCAGGCGCGCGTCGGGCATCGCCAGCGCGTGCAGCTCGGCCGTGACGGCGGTGCCGAGGCGGGTCGCCGCCTCCGTGCGCGCCGCGGTGAGCTGGTCGGCGGCCTCGTCGAGCTCGGCACGCGACTCCTCGCGCTGCGCGGACAGTCGCTCGATGCGGTCGCCGTCGTCGTCGAGCTCCGCGAGGCGCGCGGAGCCCGTCTCGAGGAGGGCGATCGCGGCATCCAGCGTGCCGTGCGCGCGGACGAGACCGCCGAGCACCGCGCGGCGCTCCTCCACGGCCGCGAGCTCCTGCGGGCCGGTCTCGTCGAGGTCGGCGAGGAAGCCCGACAGCTCGACAGCGAGGTCGGCGGCCCGGTAGCCGAGGTCGGCGAGCTGCTCGGCGATGCCGTCGAGTGCGGGGTCACCCGCGCGCTCGAGAGCCCGGCGCGCCTCGCCGAGGAGGCCCGAGACGTCGGCCGCGCCCTCCTCGCTCGAGAGCGACTCCCGGGCGAGAGCTGCCGCCGTGCGCAGCTCCTCGGCGTTCGCGAGGCGCTCGGCGCGCTCGGCGAGCTGCGCGTCCTCGCCGGGCTCCGGAGCGGCCTCCTCGATCTCGGCGAGCGTCGCGCGCAGCGTCTCCGCCTCGGTCTGACGCGCGGTGCGCTCGGCCCTGAGGGTGTGCAGCTCCTGCTCCAGGTCGCGGTGCGCGTGCCACGCCGAGCGATAGCGGTCGAGCGCCTCGCGCACCGGGGTGCCGGCGAAGCGGTCGAGGGCGTCGCGCTGCGCGGTGGCGGATCGCAGCCGCAGCTGATCGGTCTGCCCGTGCACGACGACGAGCGCATCGGCGAGGTCCGCCAGCACACCGGCGGGCGCCGCGCGTCCGCCGACGCTCGCGCGACTGCGTCCCTCCGCCGCGAGGGTGCGGGAGAGGTAGAGCTCGGCCCTGCCCTCGCCGATCGGCTCGAGGTCGCCGCCGGCCTCGCGCACGCGCTCGGCGACGGGACCCTCCTCCGGCACCACCCAGACGCCCTCGACGACCGCCTGGGACGCCCCCGCACGCACGGCGCCGGAGTCGGCACGCTGGCCGAGCAGGAGGCCGAGACCGGTGACGACCATCGTCTTGCCCGCGCCGGTCTCGCCCGTGATCGCGGTGAAGCCCGCGCCCATGGGCAGCGTCGCCTCTGCGATGACGCCGAGATCGCGCAGGCGCATCTCCTCGATCACTCGCGCTCCCCCAGCGTCGGCAGGGTGATCGCCTCGGTGGGGCTGTGCTCGCTCGGCCCGCGCCATCCCTCGGTGGGCAGCTTGAACTTGCGCACGAGCCGGTCGGTGAACGCGGCCGGGTGCAGCCGCGCGAGGCGGACGGGCTTCGGCGAGCGGCGCACGACCACGCGCGCGCCGGGCGGCAGCGGGTGGGAGCGCCGCCCGTCGCACCAGAGCACGCCGTTGCCGGCCGAGTCCGCCTTCAGCTCGACCGCCACGGCGTGGTCGGGCCCCACCACGAGCGGCTTCGAGAACAGGGTGTGGGCGGACAGCGGCGCGACCGCGATGGCCTGCACGGTCGGCCAGATGACGGGGCCGCCGGCCGAGAAGTTGTAGGCGGTCGACCCGGTCGGGGTCGCGACGACGACGCCGTCCGCGCCGTACGCCGTGAGCGGCCGCCGGTCGACCTCGATGATGACCTCGATCATCCGCTCGCGCTGGTCCTTCTCGATCGCGGCCTCGTTGAGGGCCCACGTCTCGTACACGACGCGGTCGTCGTCGTCCTTCACGATCACCGACAGCGCGAGGCGCTCCTCGACGGCGTAGTCGCCGATGATCGCGCGGTGCACGGCCTCATCCATGTCGTCGCGCTCGATCTCCGCGAGGAAGCCGACGTGCCCCATGTTGACGCCGAGGACCGGCGCGCTGCCGCCGCGCACGAGCTCCGCGGCACGGAGGATCGTGCCGTCGCCGCCGAGGACGATCGCGATGTCGATGTCGGCCAGCGGGATGTCCTCGCCCAGCGCCGGCACGTCGCCGAGAACGGGTGCGATCGCGGAGAGCTCCGCGCGATCAGCGGGCGCGAGCACCGCGACGGCGCCTTCGCTGCGCACGGCGTTCACCACGCGCACGGCCGCGGCCACGGTCTCCTCGCGGAAGGCGTGAGCGACGATCAGGATCCTGCGCTCGCTCATCGTCTCCCCGCCTCGCTCACGATCGTGTCCTCCCATTGTGTCGGATCCCCTCCGCCCTCCGGCCCGATGTGCACAAGCAACTCGACATTGCCATGACCGCCCTCGATCGGCGAGCGGCGCACGCCCCGCGTGCCGAGCCCGAGCTCCCACGCCGATCGCAGGACGTCGCGGACGGCCGTCGCGCGCAGCGCGGGGTCGAGGACGACGCCGTTGCGGATGGCCGTGCGGCCGACCTCGAACTGCGGCTTCACCAGGAGGACGATGTCGGCATCCGCCGCGGCGACCGCGGCCACCGCCGGCAGCACGTGGAGGAGGGAGATGAAGGACAGGTCCCCCGTGATCACCGACGGCGGCGTGCCGACGCCGCTCGCCGCTGCGAGGTTCTGCCGCGTCATGAAGCGGACGTTGAAGCCCTCCACGGCATGGACGCGCGCGTCGGCCGCCACCGCGGGCGCGAGCTGACCGTGGCCCACGTCGACGGCCATGACCGGCGCGGCGCCGCGCTCGCGCAGCACCTGCGTGAACCCGCCCGTCGACGCCCCCATGTCGAGCGCGACGCGGCCGGCGACGTCGACGCCGAACGCGTCGAGCGCGTGCACGAGCTTGTGCGCGCCGCGGCTGACGTACGCGTCCGACGCTGCGACCGTCAGCGGCGTCTCGTCGGAGACCGGAGTGGACGCCTTCGTGACGGTGCGGCCATCCACCTGCACCGCGCCATCCGCGATGAGGGTCGCCGCATGGGTGCGCGAACGCGCGAGACCGCGGGCCGCGAGCGCGGCGTCGAGACGCAGGGTCATCGCCGTCCGTCGACGGGAGCGGACTCCAGGCGCGCCGCCAGCTCGTCGTGCAGCGCGGCGTACGCCGTCGCCCGGTCGCCGAGGGGCTTCCCCTCGATCTCCGTCAGCCGATCGGCGAGCTCGGTGTGGCCATCCGTCACCCGTTCAGACTAACGGCGGTGGAACCGGTCCTCGTAGAGACGCTCGGGAACGCGGAAGCCGAAGATCTGGCGACCGGTGTCCCAGATCGCCTTCGCCGCCGCGCGGACGAGGTCGATATCGCTCGACCCCTCGCTGACGATCTGCACGTCCGGACCGTCGATCCGCACCGCGGCGTCGCGCACCCACACCGTGTCGCCCTTCACCCGAGCGACGGGGTACGGCTCGAAGAGCTCGCGCAGATCGCTGAGGATGTACGTCGGCCGGGAATGGGACGGCGCCGCGAGCACGTGCTTCGGCCGGTCGATGCCGGTGAGCACGAGCACGGAGTCCATGCCGGCCGCTTGGGCGCCCATGATGTCGGTATCGAGGCGGTCGCCGATGAAGAGCGGGTGCTGCGCCTCGAACCGCGCCGTGGCGGCGTGGAAGATCGGTGCCTCCGGCTTGCCCGCCACCGTCGCCAGACGGCCGACGGCGGTGTGCACGGCCGAGACCAGCGTGCCGTTTCCCGGCGCGATGCCACGGGCCTGCGGGATCGTCCAGTCGGTGTTGGTGGCGATCCAGGGGATGCCGCCCTCTTCCTCGGGAACGGCCAGCGCGAACGCGGCCTCCGCGAGCTGCGACCATCCGACCTCGGGCGCGAACCCCTGCACGACGGCCGCCGGGGCGTCCTCCGCGCTGCGGGTGACGACGTAGCCGGCCTTCTCGGCCTCGACCACGAGCCCTTCCCCGCCGACGACGAGGATGGTCGATCCGGCCGGGACGCGCTCGGCCAGCAGGCGCATGGCGGCCTGCGGGCTCGTGACGACGTCCTCGGCCGCGGTCGGGATGCCGAGCTCGCTCAGGTGCGCGGCGACCGAGGCGTCGGTGCGCGCGGCGTTGTTCGTGATGAATCCGAGGCGACGACCCTCGCTCGCGGCGCGGTTCAGGCTCTCGACCGCGTGCGGGATGGGGCCGGGCCCGGCGTAGACGACGCCGTCGAGGTCCGCGAGGACGACGTCCACCCCCTCGAGGGGAGCAGGGCCATCCGTCTTCTTAGAAAAGAGCGCCATCGGGGCGGCCGCCGTCCTTCTTCGATCCGTCTGCCTTGTCGCCGGCGGTGGGCGCGGCGCTCTCGTCTTCGTCCTCGTCGGCGCTGTCGATGCCGGCGGCGATGAGGAGCTCGGAGACCTCGTCCTCGATCGACATCTCCTCATCGGATGGCGCGGGCTCGGTCTTCGAGGAGCGCTGCGGTTCGGCAGTGCGCTCGGTCTCCGGCTCAGCCGGCGTCTCGGGCTCGACGGGGGCCTCGGGCTCGACGGGTGCCTCGGGCTCGACCTCCGCGTCGGAGGGCTCGTCGTTCGAGTCGGAGTCGGCGTCCGCGGGCTCGTCGGCCGCGGGCTCGTCCTTCGACTGCGGTTCCGCATCCGAGTCCTGCTGAACGTCGTGCTCGGACTCGTCGAACGGCAGCTCCTCGGTGTCCGTGTCATCCACGAACATGAAGTCGTCCTCGTCGGCGCCGCGGTGCTCGCTCAGCGCGCGCTCCGCGACCTCCGCGCGGCGACGCCACGACGCGGCCTCCTCCGTGCGTCCGAGGTCCTCCAGCACGTTCGCGCGTGCGGCGAACAGGCCGGGGCTCCACTCGAATGCGCGGTCCGGGTCCAGCTCGGGGATGTCCAGCTCGTGCAGCGCGAGCTCGGTCTGCCCGAGGTCCAGACGCGCACCGGACATCGCGATGGCGAGCTCCACGCGCGCCGCGACATCGAGTGCGTCGCGATCTGCGGCGCGGCCCTCCTCGAGAGCCTTCTCGGGGCGCCCGACACCGCGCTCGCTGTCGACGATGAGCGCCACGTTGTCGTTGCGGCCGGTGATGCGGCGCTGCGTGCGCAGCTCACGCAGCGCAAGCGAGAAGTCGCCGTTGGCATACGCCGTGATCGCGAGGGTCTCGCGTGCGACGCCGATGCGGCCCGCGTGACGCACGGCAGCCAGAGCGTGCTCGTGCGCGAGCTCGGGGTCTTCGTCGATGAGATTCGAGGCCATCGCGAGATGGCGCGCGACGCGGTCAGCGTTCTCCTTGCTGAGGGTCTTCAACTCGTTGCGCGCTGCCGGCGCGAGATCGCGCGCGGTGACGTCGTCGGGAAGGAACGGGTCCGGGATGCGCGCGTGCTCCGGCGGACGCGAGCCGCCGTCGCGATCGTAGGAGCGGTGGTCACCGGAGTTCCGGTCATCGCGCTGGTACGGACGACGCTCACCGGCGTTCCGGTCATCGCGCTGGTACGGACGACGCTCACCGGAGTTGCGGTCATCGCGCTGGTACGGACGACGCTCACCGGAGTTGCGGTCATCGCGCTGGTACGGACGACGCTCACCGGAGTTGCGGTCATCGCGCTGGTACGGACGACGCTCACCGGAGTTGCGGTCATCGCGCTGGTACGGACGACGCTCACCGGAGTTGCGGTCATCGCGCTGGTACGGACGACGCTCACCGGAGTTCCGGTCATCGCGCTGGTACGGACGACGCTCACCGGAGTTCCGGTCGTCACGCTGGTACGGACGACGCTCACCGGAGTTGCGGTCGTCACGCTGGTACGGACGACGCTCACCGGAGTTGCGGTCATCGCGCTGGTACGGACGACGCTCACCGGAGTTGCGGTCATCGCGCTGGTACGGGCGACGCTCACCGGAGTTGCGGTCATCACGCTGGTAGGGACGACGCTCACCCGACTGACCCGAGCTGCGATCGTCGCGCTGGTAGGGACGACGCTCACCGGAGTTCCGGTCATCGCGCTGGTACGGACGACGCTCCCCCGAATTGCGGTCATCACGCTGGTAGGAGCGACGCTCACCGGACTGACCCGAGCTGCGATCGTCGCGCTGATAGGGGCGACGATCGCCGGAATTGCGATCGTCACGCTGGTACGGACGACGCTCACCAGACTGGCCATCCCGCGAGTACGGACGACGCTCACCGGAGTTGCGGTCGTCGCGCTGGTAGGGACGACGGTCGCCCGACTGGCCCGAGCTGCGGTCGTCGCGCGAGTACGGACGGCGCTCACCGGACTGGCCATCCCGCGAGTACGGACGGCGCTCACCGGAGTCGCGGTCGTCGCGCTGATACGGACGACGGTCGCCCGACTGGCCCGAGCTGCGGTCGTCGCGCTGCTGATAGGGGCGACGTTCGCCCGACTGACCATCGCGGGAGTACGGGCGACGCTCCCCCGAGCTGCGATCGTCACGCTGACTCGGCCGGCCGCCGCGCCCGTTGCTCTCGCTGTAACGCGGCCGGCTGGTGCCACCATCGCGCTGCTGACGATCGCCGTTCGGTCGAGATCCGCCGTCGCGGCGGTCGTTGTCTCCGTTAATCGGCATGTCCACTCCTCGATGATGCCCCTGTAAACGCACGAAAGGGTCATCCGTCGTCGGATGACCCTTTCGTCTACGTGAAGTCCGGCGGTGTCCTACTCTCCCACAAGGTCCCCCTTGCAGTACCATCGGCGCTGAGAGGCTTAGCTTCCGGGTTCGGAATGTGACCGGGCGTTTCCCTCTCGCTATGACCGCCGAAACACTTGGTGATGTGTTTCTGACATCTAGCTTCTCTATGAAACTGTTTGGTGCCCGTACATCGGGAACCACAAAGTGGACGCGAGCACTCGCAGAAGGAGTGTGTTATCAAGTCATCGGCTTATTAGTACCAGTCAGCTGCACCCATTGCTGGGCTTCCACGTCTGGCCTATCAACCCAGTAGTCTGCTGGGAGCCTCTCACCCCGAAGGGTATGGAAGTCTCATCTTGAGGCCGGCTTCCCGCTTAGATGCTTTCAGCGGTTATCCATCCCGAACGTAGCCAACCAGCGGTGCCCTTGGCAGGACAACTGGCACACCAGAGGTTCGTCCAACCCGGTCCTCTCGTACTAGGGTCAGATCCTCTCAAACTTCCTACGCGCGCAGCGGATAGGGACCGAACTGTCTCACGACGTTCTAAACCCAGCTCGCGTACCGCTTTAATGGGCGAACAGCCCAACCCTTGGGACCTACTCCAGCCCCAGGATGCGACGAGCCGACATCGAGGTGCCAAACCATGCCGTCGATATGGACTCTTGGGCAAGATCAGCCTGTTATCCCCGAGGTACCTTTTATCCGTTGAGCGACAGCGCTTCCACAAGCCACTGCCGGATCACTAGTCCCGACTTTCGTCCCTGCTCGACCTGTCAGTCTCACAGTCAAGCTCCCTTGTGCACTTACACTCGCCACCTGATTGCCAACCAGGTTGAGGGAACCTTTGGGCGCCTCCGTTACTCTTTAGGAGGCAACCGCCCCAGTTAAACTACCCACCAGGCACTGTCCCTGAACCGGATCACGGTTCGAAGTTAGATATCCAGAGTGACCAGAGTGGTATTTCAACAACGACTCCACGGTAACTGGCGTCACCGCTTCAACGTCTCCCACCTATCCTACACAAGCCACACCGAACACCAATACCAAGCTGTAGTAAAGGTCACGGGGTCTTTCCGTCCTGCTGCGCGTAACGAGCATCTTTACTCGTAATGCAATTTCGCCGAGTTCGTGGTTGAGACAGTTGGGAAGTCGTTACGCCATTCGTGCAGGTCGGAACTTACCCGACAAGGAATTTCGCTACCTTAGGATGGTTATAGTTACCACCGCCGTTTACTGGGGCTTAAATTCTCAGCTTCGCCTTGCGGCTAACCGGTCCTCTTAACCTTCCAGCACCGGGCAGGCGTCAGTCCGTATACATCGTCTTGCGACTTCGCACGGACCTGTGTTTTTAGTAAACAGTCGCTACCCACTGGTCTCTGCGGCCACCACACCCTTTCCGGAGCAAGTCCGTATAAGTGGATGGCCCCCCTTCTCCCGAAGTTACGGGGGCATTTTGCCGAGTTCCTTAACCACGATTATCTCGATCTCCTTGGTATTCTCTACCTGACCACCTGAGTCGGTTTGGGGTACGGGCGGCTAGAACCTCGCGTCGATGCTTTTCTTGGCAGCATAGGATCACCCACTTTTTATCCCCATCACATCTCAGCCTTAATGAGTCACGGATTTGCCTATGACTCGGCCTACATGCTTGGACCAGGACAACCATCGCCTGGCTTGGGCTACCTTCCTGCGTCACACCTGTTAATACGCTAACCGCACCAGCATGGGGTCACGCGCTCCCCCGGACGGTGCCACCCGAAGGTGACGATGTCCGGCTTTGGGCGTTTAGCACCACTGGATTGATTGGGGCGGTTCTTTGCCGGTACGGGAATATCAACCCGTTGTCCATCGACTACGCCTGTCGGCCTCGCCTTAGGTCCCGACTTACCCAGGGAAGATTAGCTTGACCCTGGAACCCTTGGTCTTCCGGAGGACGTGTTTCTCACACGTCTTTCGCTACTCATGCCTGCATTCTCACTCGTGTGCCGTCCACGGCTGGATCACTCCGCCGCTTCACCCCGCACACGACGCTCTCCTACCCATCAACACGGCTGGACCACGAAGGCCTACCATTAATGTCAATGCCACAGCTTCGGTGGCGTGCTTGAGCCCCGTTACATTGTCGGCGCGGAATCACTTGACCAGTGAGCTATTACGCACTCTTTCAAGGGTGGCTGCTTCTAAGCCAACCTCCTGGTTGTCTAAGCAACTCCACATCCTTTCCCACTTAGCACGCGCTTAGGGACCTTAGATGGTGGTCTGGGTTGTTTCCCTCTCGACGATGAAGCTTATCCCCCACCGTCTCACTGCTGCGCTCTCACTTACCGGCATTCGGAGTTTGGCTGACGTCAGTAACCTTGTAGGGCCCATCGGCCATCCAGTAGCTCTACCTCCGGCAAGAAACACGCAACGCTGCACCTAAATGCATTTCGGAGAGAACCAGCTATCACGAAGTTTGATTGGCCTTTCACCCCTATCCACAGCTCATCCCCTCAGTTTTCAACCTAAGTGGGTTCGGCCCTCCACGACGTCTTACCGTCGCTTCAGCCTGGCCATGGATAGATCACTTCGCTTCGGGTCTAGGACACGCGACTGATGATCGCCCTATTCAGACTCGCTTTCGCTACGGCTACCCCACACGGGTTAACCTCGCCACGTATCGCTAACTCGCAGGCTCATTCTTCAAAAGGCACGCCGTCACCCCAACAAGGAGGCTCCGACGGTTTGTAAGCAAACGGTTTCAGGTACTATTTCACTCCCCTCCCGGGGTACTTTTCACCTTTCCCTCACGGTACTTGTCCGCTATCGGTCATCTGGGAGTATTTAGGCTTACCAGGTGGTCCTGGCAGATTCACACGGGATTTCACGGGCCCCGTGCTACTCGGGATACCACTCGCGGCAGGAACACGCATGTCGACTACGGGGCTACCACCCGCTCTGGCCGGCCATTCAAAACCGTTCGTCTATACGCACCTGTACCACGCGGAACACGGCAGCGTCCCCTAGTGGTCCCACAACCCCGAACGTGCAACGCCTGCCGGCTATCACACACGACTCGGTTTAGCCTCTTCCGCTTTCGCTCGCCACTACTCACGGAATCACTATTGTTTTCTCTTCCTGTGGGTACTGAGATGTTTCACTTCCCCACGTTCCCTCTACCCGCCCTATATATTCAGGCGGGAGTCACCAGGTCAGCACGCCGCCTGGCGGGGTTTCCCCATTCGGAGACCCTCGGATCACAGCCCGCTTATCGGCTCCCCAAGGCTTATCGCAGATTGCTACGTCCTTCTTCGGCTCCAGATGCCAAGGCATCCACCGTTTGCTCTTAAAGACTTGAAATCACATGAGTACACACACCCCAGCCGAAACCGGAGTATGCGAATTTCTTTAAGATGCTCGCGTCCACTGTGTAGTTCTCAAAGTACGGGCGGCACCACCCCACCCACCGGAAAACCCGGCTTCAGGATGGCCCACAAGGATCCAGCCACCAACAGGTGCCTGAGCCCTCAGGACCCAACAACGTGCACGCGCCCCACCCGCAGCCAGCACCCCGTTCCCACCCCGTCCGAAGACGAGACGTACTAAGAGCACCAGCGCGACTGAGGCGCCTTGTCAAATGTTCCACCCATGAGCTACCAGCACCACACATTCGGTGATGAACTGGCCTCTAGAACCTAAAAGGTTCGAGATGCTCCTTAGAAAGGAGGTGATCCAGCCGCACCTTCCGGTACGGCTACCTTGTTACGACTTAGTCCTAATTACCGATCCCACCTTCGACAGCTCCCTCCCACAAGGGGTTAGGCCACCGGCTTCAGGTGTTACCGACTTTCATGACTTGACGGGCGGTGTGTACAAGACCCGGGAACGTATTCACCGCAGCGTTGCTGATCTGCGATTACTAGCGACTCCGACTTCATGAGGTCGAGTTGCAGACCTCAATCCGAACTGGGACCGGCTTTTTGGGATTCGCTCCACCTCACGGTATTGCAGCCCTTTGTACCGGCCATTGTAGCATGCGTGAAGCCCAAGACATAAGGGGCATGATGATTTGACGTCATCCCCACCTTCCTCCGAGTTGACCCCGGCAGTATCCCATGAGTTCCCACCATAACGTGCTGGCAACATAGAACGAGGGTTGCGCTCGTTGCGGGACTTAACCCAACATCTCACGACACGAGCTGACGACAACCATGCACCACCTGTACACCGACCATAAAGGGGCGACCATCTCTGGCCGTTTCCGGTGTATGTCAAGCCTTGGTAAGGTTCTTCGCGTTGCATCGAATTAATCCGCATGCTCCGCCGCTTGTGCGGGTCCCCGTCAATTCCTTTGAGTTTTAGCCTTGCGGCCGTACTCCCCAGGCGGGGAACTTAATGCGTTAGCTGCGTCACGGAGACCGTGGAAAGGCCCCCACAACTAGTTCCCAACGTTTACGGGGTGGACTACCAGGGTATCTAAGCCTGTTTGCTCCCCACCCTTTCGCTCCTCAGCGTCAGTAACGGCCCAGAGATCTGCCTTCGCCATCGGTGTTCCTCCTGATATCTGCGCATTCCACCGCTACACCAGGAATTCCAATCTCCCCTACCGCACTCTAGTCTGCCCGTACCCACTGCAGGCCCGAGGTTGAGCCTCGGGTTTTCACAGCAGACGCGACAAACCGCCTACGAGCTCTTTACGCCCAATAATTCCGGATAACGCTTGCGCCCTACGTATTACCGCGGCTGCTGGCACGTAGTTAGCCGGCGCTTTTTCTGCAGGTACCGTCACTTTCGCTTCTTCCCTGCTAAAAGAGGTTTACAACCCGAAGGCCGTCGTCCCTCACGCGGCGTTGCTGCATCAGGCTTCCGCCCATTGTGCAATATTCCCCACTGCTGCCTCCCGTAGGAGTCTGGGCCGTGTCTCAGTCCCAGTGTGGCCGGTCACCCTCTCAGGCCGGCTACCCGTCGACGCCTTGGTGAGCCACTACCTCACCAACAAGCTGATAGGCCGCGAGCCCATCCCCAACCGAAAAATCTTTCCCATCACAGACCATGCGGCCATGATGCATATCCGGTATTAGCAACCGTTTCCGGCTGTTATCCCAGAGTCAGGGGCAGGTTGCTCACGTGTTACTCACCCGTTCGCCACTAATCCACCCAGCAAGCTGGGCTTCATCGTTCGACTTGCATGTGTTAAGCACGCCGCCAGCGTTCATCCTGAGCCAGGATCAAACTCTCCGTAAAAAACAGAAGCTGACCGCCACCGGGAAAACGGTGAAACGAGCAGCGAGTTCAATCATGACCAAATACGGATGTCATAACTGACAACCATTGTTTTGATCCAAAGGAATTCTCAAACCCAGTCACAAAGACCAGGCCGAGGATAATTTGGCATTTGACAAGTGCACGCTGTTGAGTTCTCAAGGATCAGACGCACCCAGCCCCACGACTCCCGCCGTGGCCCTCCGGGGCAACCATTCACCCCCAGAACAAGACCAGAAGCCTTGAACCGGGGAGTTATGTTTTGTGTTTGTCGCTGACCTGGGGCGGGGAACCTTCCGGCTCAACCTCGCTGCTTGGCGGCGACAAGAGACAACATTACGCCCGCACCCCCACCCCCGCAAACCGGTCAACACCTCGGGCGTGTCGCGCCGCTGGTCGCGGATGCGGCCTCCGAGCGGGTCCCGAGTCGACCCGCAAGTTCAGAGCAGTAGGGCTCTCTCGCTGGCTGGCACCTCGCCCATCCCGCACCTCCACTCCCCCACCGTGCGCACCACGCGCAGTCTTCGAGCGATCACGCACCTTCGGCGCCGCAGCGCAATCGACGAGCAACGGTGCAGCGTCAGAGCGGCAACGCTGTCTCAGAGCGCGGCTGGTCCGTCGAGCAACCGTGCGGTGTCGGAGCGGCGACGCAGTCTCGACCGCACGCCCCGAGCTCCGCTCTCGAACAGCGAGCACCACGCGCAGTCTTCGAGCGATCACGCACCTCCGGAGCGGGAACAGAACTGGCGAGCGACGGCGCGGCGTCGGAGCGGCAAGGCTGTCACGACAGCTCCCCTTGCGCCACCCCTCATATCCGCTCCCGAGCAGCGTGCGCCAGGCGCGGCCCCAGAGCGACAGCGCAGCTCGGAGCCCCGACCCCGTCGGCGAGCGACTGCGCAGGGTCGGAGCGGCGACGCCGTGTCAGCCACGCGTCACGGGCCTCCGCTCCCGAACAGCGTGCGCCGCACGCCGTCGCGGAGCGACCGCTCCGCGAGTGAGGGAACCCGCGGTCTCGGCGCGCGGGCGAAGTGCGGCGAGGGGAAACGCGAAGAGGGCGCGACCCCTGCCGGGATCGCGCCCTCGTCGGGAGCGGATGACGATGTCGAGTCGCAGAGCTGAGGCGGTCAGCCCTGCACGAAGACGCCGGCGAGCGCCTTCTTGCCGCGTCGGATCACCGACACGTCACCGGGCAGGCCGCCGACCACCGTGGCCTCGTCACTCGCCACCTTGGCGCCGTCGAGCGACACTCCCCCCTGCGCGATCGCCCGGCGTGCCTCCGACACGGAGGACACCAGACCGGTCTCCACCAGCGCCTGTGTCACCGGGGTGCCGGAAGCCAGCGTGGCGTGGGGCAGCTCGCGGAGTGCAGCGGCGAGGGTGTCGGCATCGAGGGCCGTGAGGTCCCCCTTGCCGAACAGCGCCTCCGAGGCGGCGATCGCCGCATGAGTGGCAGCGAACCCGTGCACCGTCGTCGTCACCTCGAGCGCGAGACGCTTCTGGGCGGCGCGGCGGAACGGCTCGCTCTCGACGAGAGCCGCGTACTCCTCGATCTCCTCGCGGCCGAGGAAGGTGAAGACCTTGAGCCGGGCGATCACGTCGGCGTCGTCGGTGTTGAGCCAGAACTGGTACATCGCGTAGGGGCTGCACATCTCGGCATCGAGCCAGATCGCGTTGCCCTCGCTCTTGCCGAACTTCGTGCCGTCGCTGTTCGTGATGAGGGGCGTGCCGATCGCATGGACGGACTTCCCCTCGACACGGTGGATGAGGTCGGTGCCGCTGGTGAGGTTCCCCCACTGATCGCTGCCGCCGGTCTGCAGCACGCAGTCGTACTGGCGGTGGAGCTCCAGGTAGTCCATCCCCTGCAGGATCTGGTAGCTGAACTCGGTGTAGCTGATGCCGGCGTCGGAGTTCAGGCGGGCGCTCACCGCGTCCTTCTTGAGCATCGTGCCGACACGGAAGTGCTTGCCGATCTCGCGGAGGAAGTCGATGGCCGACAGCGGAGCCGTCCAGTCGAGATTGTTCACGATCCGCGCGGCGTTGTCGCCCTCGAAGCTGAGGAACCGCTCGACCTGGGCCTGCAGCTTGGCGACCCACTCCGCCACCGTCTCCGGGGTGTTGAGCGTGCGCTCCGCTGTCGGCCGCGGGTCGCCGATCAGACCGGTCGATCCGCCGACGAGCCCGAGCGGCCGATGCCCGGCCAGCTGCAGGCGGCGCATCGTCAGCAGCTGCACGAGGTTGCCGAGGTGCAGGCTCGGCGCCGTGGGATCGAACCCGCAGTAATACACGATCGGCTCGCCGCTGAGGAGCTCGCGGAGCGCCTCCTGGTCGGTCGACACGTGCACGAGGCCGCGCCAGACGAGCTCATCCCAGACGTTCTCGAAGGAGGGATCGTTCGCCTGCGCGACAACCGAGGTTGCGGGGGCAGTCATGACCTCCAGCCTAGAGGCTCGAAGCGCGCCCGATCACAGGCCGAGGGCGTGCGCGGCGGACTGCGTGCGCGAGACGAGCTGGGCGCGCTGCTCCGCGACGCGCTCGGGTGCGGTGCCGCCGACGCCGGTGCGCGAGGCGACCGACCCCTCGATCGTCAGCACCTCTCGCACCGCCGGAGTCAGGTGCGCCGACACCTCGGCGAGCAGCTCGTCGGACGCATCCTCGAGGCCGATGCCGCGCTCCTCGCACGCCCGGACGAGCGCACCGGAGATCTCGTGCGCATCGCGGAACGGCACCCGCTGCTTCACGAGCCACTCGGCCACGTCGGTCGCCAGGGAGAATCCCTGCGGCGCGAGCGAGGCCATCCGCTCGGTGTCGAAGCGCAGGGTCGCGACCATGCCGGTGAACGCCGGCAGCAGCACCTCGAGGGTGGCGATGGAGTCGAAGACCGGCTCCTTGTCCTCCTGGAGGTCGCGGTTGTAGGCGAGCGGCAGGGCCTTGAGCGTCGCGAGGAGACCCGCGAGGTTGCCGATGAGTCGACCGGACTTGCCGCGGGCGAGCTCCGCGATGTCGGGGTTCTTCTTCTGCGGCATGATGCTCGAGCCGGTGGAGTACCCGTCGTCGAGGGTGACGAAGCCGAACTCGCGGGTGTTCCAGAGGATGATCTCCTCGGCCAGGCGCGACAGGTCGATGCCGATCTGCGCGGTGATGTAGGCGAACTCGGCGACGACGTCGCGGGCGGCGGTGCCATCCATGGAGTTCTCGGCCGGGCGATCCAGGCCGAGCTCACGCGCGACGAGCTCGGGGTCGAGTCCGAGCGTCGAGCCGGCGAGGGCTCCCCCGCCATACGGCGAGACGCCGGCGCGAGTGCGCCAGTCGCGCAGGCGCTCCAGGTCGCGGACCAGCGGCCATCCGTGCGCCTGCAGGTGGTGCGCGAGCAGCACTGGCTGCGCGTGCTGCAGGTGGGTGCGACCGGGCAGGATGGCCGCGGGGTGCGCGTCGGCCTGGGCCACGAGCGCGTCGACGAGCTGGACGAGCTCGCGCGCGATCACCGACGCGTGGTCGATGAGGTAGAGCCGGATGAGCGTGGCGATCTGGTCGTTCCGGCTCCGGCCCGCGCGAAGACGGCCGCCGAGCTCGGCGCCGACCTCGGCGAGGAGCGCCGTCTCGAGCGCGCCGTGCACGTCCTCGTCGGCGGCGCGGGGCTGGATGCGCCCGCTGCGGACGCCTTCCGCGAGCGCGTCGAGGCCCGCGTGCATGCGCTCTGCCTCCTCCGCGGTGAGGTAGCCGGCCGCGGCGAGCGCTGTCGTGTGCGCGTGCGAGCCGCGGATGTCGTACAGCGCCAGCTGCCAGTCGAAGTGCGTCGACCGGCTCAGCGCCTGCAGCTCGGGGCTCGGTCCTCCTGCGAAGCGTCCGCCCCAGAGGGCGCCCTCGTTCGTGCCGCGGTTCTCGCCTGTGCTCACGCCCCCAGCCTAGTGAAGCGACTCCACCCGGTCTTACCCGCGCGACCTGAGACACGCCGCCCCCCTGCCTCAGAGGCGCGCGGGGACGAGCACGCGCGCGAGCCACGCCATCGCGGACTCCAGCGGGCCGCGGCCCACGAGCAGCGCCCACACCGAGCAGGCGAGCACCGTGGCGAGCGTCATCGGCCAGAACGGGTCCGTCGCGCGGAAGGCGACGAGGTCCGACCCGAACTGGAGCGGGGTGGGCTCGGGCTGCAGCGCCGCCCACGCGACGAGCTGCCCGGCATACGCGGTGAGCGGCATCGAGCCGACCGCCCGCAGCGGCCAGACGATCCATCGGGCGGGGGTCGCGCACACGAGGACGCAGGCTCCGATGACGGCGACGGCGAATCCACCGGAGCCGATCGCCTCAGCGACCCCGCTCGTGTGCGCGCCCGCGTCGAGGATGTGCGCCCAGAGCCCGCTCGGTGGGACGACCGCGTGCCAGCGCCCCAGCACGCCGTAGCCGACGAGCGCGGCGGCGGCCCCGATGCACAGCAGGGCGAGAGCGACGGGCACCTGCCCGAGGCGGGTGCGCCCGATGCCCAGCCCGGCGGCGACGAACGCGAGCCACAGGAGGAACGGATAGTGCCATCCGACGAGCGCGACCAGGGCCTGCCCCGACGTCGTCGGCCACCCCGGCCATCCGTCGATGAACCACAGCGCGAACGGCGCGACGACCGCGATGGCCGCCGCCACGGCGAACAGCGTCGCAGCGGGAAGCCGCAGCAGCGGCAGCGCGAGAAGGAAGAGGATGCCGTACGCGGGCAGGATCACGTACACCGGGGTGCCGAGTCCGATCAGGAGCATCCCGATCGCCCAGATCAGCGCCGCGCGGACCAGGATCCGCCCGCAGGCGATGCGCATCCGCTCGCCCTCCACACGCTCCGGGCCCCCGGTGACGAGGGCGAGCGACACCCCCGCGAGGACGGCGAAGAGGATGGACGAGCGCCCGTTGACGACGTCGGTCCAGGTCGCCGGATCGCCCGGGTCGAACGGCGAGGTGTCGAGGAGGTGGGCGGCGAACATCCCGACCACCGCGAGACCGCGCGCGAGGTCGATCCCGGGCGCGCGGCCGGGCCCGTCGAGCCGCAGCCGACGGGCCCGCACTCGGCCGGTCAGGCCGCTTGGCGCAGCAGCCAAACGAGGAGGGCCTTCTGCGCGTGCAGGCGGTTCTCCGCCTCGTCCCAGATGACGCTCTGCGGTCCGTCGATGACCTCCGCGTCGACCTCGTAGCCGCGGTCGGCGGGGAGGCAGTGGATGAAGATCGCCTTCTCATCGGCCCGGCTCATGAGCTCGGCGGTCACCTTGTAGACGGAGAGGTCGCGCAGGCGCGCCTGCTTCTCCTCCTCCTTGCCCATCGACACCCAGGTGTCGGTGACGATGACGTCGGCGCCCGCGGCTGCCTCCTCCGGGTCGGTGAGCACCGTCACCGAGCCGCCGGTCTCCGCCGCGATGCGCTGGGCGTCGGCGACGACGTCCTCGCGCGGCGCGTACTCCGCCGGCGACGCGATGCGCACGTGCATGCCGGCCATGGCGCCGGCCAGCGCGTACGAGTGCGCCATGTTGCTGCGGCCGTCGCCGAAGAACGACAGTGCGAGCCCCCGCAGCTCGCCCTTGTGCTCGCGCACGGTGAGGAGGTCGGCCAGCAGCTGGCAGGGGTGGAAGTCGTCGCTCAGTGCGTTGACGACCGGCACCCGGGTGCCCTCGGCCATTTCCTCGAGGCCCTGCTGCGCGTAGGTGCGCCAGACGATCGCCGCGACCTGGCGCTCGAGCACGCGCGCGGTGTCGGCGGGCGTCTCCTTGCCGCCGAGCTGGCTGCTCGCCGTCGTGATGATGAGCGGCGAGCCGCCGAGGTCGGCGATCCCCACCGCGAACGAGACGCGCGTGCGGGTCGAGGACTTGTCGAAGATCACCGCGACGGTCTTCGGGCCGGCGAGCGACTTGTCGGCCCAGCGATCCTTCTTCAGCTCGACGGCGAGATCGAGGATCTCCGCCTGCTCGGCGGGGGTGATGTCGTCGTCGCGCAGGAAGTGCCGGGTCATGCGGGGGTCTCCGTCTGGGTGGGGATGGTCGTGGCGACGGCGGCGAGCGCCTCGCCGAACAGGGCGAGGAATTCCGACACCTCGTCGTCGCCGATCGTGTAGGCCGGGGCGATCCGGATGACGTCGTCGGCCGGGGCGTTGACGATGAGGCCGCGCTCGTGGGCGACTGCGCGCACCTCGCCCGCGACGGGGGCGGCGAGCGTGATGCCGATGAGGAGGCCCTCGCCGCGCGTGCCGGAGACGAGCGGCAGACCTTCGACGCCCGCACGCAGCTCGGCGCCGCGTGCGGTGACGTTCTCGAGCAGCCCGGCCGTCTCGATGTGGTCGAGCACCGCGTTCGCCACCGCGCTCGCGAGCGGATTGCCGCCGAAGGTGGAGTTGTGCGTGCCCGGGTAGAACAGGTCGCTGGTCGCACCGAAAGTGAGGAGGGCGCCGAGCGGGAAGCCGGCGGCGATGCTCTTCGCGACGGTGACCGCGTCGGGGACGATGCCCGCGCGCTGGAAGGCGAACCACTCCCCCGTGCGCCCCGACCCGGTCTGCACCTCGTCCAGGACGAGCAGCGCGCCGTGCTGGGAGGTGAGCTCCCGCGCCCGCGCGAGGTAGCCATCCGGAAGCGGCACCACGCCCGCCTCGCCCTGGATGGGCTCGGCGAAGAGCGCGACGACGGAGTCGTCCATCGCCTCCTCGAGGGCCTCGAGCGTCGGCGCGATCGCGCGGATGCCCGGGAGAACGGGCTCGAACGGCTCGCGGTAGGCGGCCTTCGGCGTGATCGACAGCGCGCCCATGGTGCGCCCGTGGAAGGCGCCCTCGAGCACGAGGATGGTCGACTTGCCGGTCTTGCCGCCGTGCAGGCGGGCGAGCTTGATCGCCATCTCGTTGGCCTCGGTGCCGGAGTTCGCGAGGAACACCCGACCCTCGTCGCCGGTGCGGGCGAGGCGCTTGAGGCGCGCGGCGAGCTCCAGCTGAGCGGGGCTCGCGAAGTAGTTCGAGATGTGCGCGAGCGTGGCCGCCTGCTTCGAGACCGCGTCAACGAAGACCGGATGGGCGTGACCCAGGCAGTTCACGGCGATGCCGCCGAGGAAGTCGAGGTAGCGGCGGTCGTTCGCGTCCCACACGTGGGAGCCCTCGCCGCGCGTGAGGAGCGCGAGGCGCCCCCCGAGGCTCATGAGATCGCGCGATGCGTCGTCCTGCCAGGTGGTCATCCGACCACCACCTCCGTTCCGATTCCCTTGCTCGTGAAGAGCTCGACGAGCACCGAGTGCGGCACGCGTCCGTCGATGATGGCCGCGGTGGGCACGCCGGCGTCCACCGCGTCCAGGCACGCCTGCATCTTGGGGATCATCCCCGACTCCAGGCGCGGCAGCATCTCGCGCAGCTCCTCGGCCTTGATGTGCGAGACGAGCGAGTCGCGGTTCGGCCAGTCCGCGTACAGCCCCGGGACGTCGGTGAGGACGACGAGCTTGCGCGCGCCGAGCGCGACCGCGAGCGCGGACGCCGCGGCGTCGGCGTTGATGTTGAGGGTGTGACCGGGATGGTCGAGGTCGGGAGCGACGCCCGCCACGACCGGGATGCGGTCGGCCTTCAGCTGATCGAGCACCGGGGTGGGGTCGACGCGGACCACGTCGCCGACGCGCCCGAGGCTCTCCTCGACGCCGTCGATGACGACCCCGCGGCGCCGACCGCCGAAGAGGCCCGCGTCCTCGCCGGAGATGCCGACCGCGAACGGCCCGTGCGAGTTGATCTTCGCGACGAGCTGCGGGTTGATCTGGCCGGTGAGGACCATCCGCACCACCGAGATCGCCTCGGTGCTGGTGACGCGGTACCCGCCCTTGAACTCGCTCGGGATGGCCAGACGGTCGAGCATGCTCGAGATCTGCGGGCCGCCGCCGTGGACCACGACGGGCTTGATGCCGACGTAGCGGAGGTACGCGATGTCCGCGGCGAAGGCGTCCTGCAGCTCCTCCGAGATCATCGCGTTGCCGCCATACTTCACGACGACGATCTGGTCTCGGTACCGCTTGAGCCACGGCAGCGACTCGATGAGGGTCGCCGCCTTGACCTCGGCTTCCTCGGGGCTGGTGTCCTGCAGATCGATCGGAGTCATGAGGAGTACGCGCTGTTCTCGTGGACGTAGTCGTGCGTGAGGTCGTTCGTCAGGATGGTCGCGGTCGTGTCGCCGGCGTGCAGGTCGATGAGCACGTGGGTGTCGCGGGGCGTCAGGTCGACCTCCTCGCGCGGGCGGTCGGGGCCGCCGGCGCTGCAGACGCGGACGCCGTTCATCGACACGTCGACCTGGTACGGGTCGAACTCCGCCGCGGTCGTGCCGATGGCGGCGAGCACGCGGCCCCAGTTGGGATCGTTGCCGAAGATCGCGGCCTTGAAGAGGTTGTTGCGGGCGACCGAGCGGCCCACCTCGACCGCGTCCTCCTCGCTCGCCGCCCCGACGACCTCGATCGCGATCGCGTGGCTCGCGCCCTCCGCGTCGGCCTGCAGCTGGCGGGCGAGGTCACGGCACACCGCGGCGAGGGCCTCAGTGAAGGCGTCGGCATCGGGGACGACGCCGGAAGCGCCGCTCGCCAGCAGGGTGACCTGATCGTTCGTCGACATACAGCCATCCGAGTCGAGCCGGTCGAAACTGACCCGCGTCGCCGCGCGGAGACGGGCATCGGCCTCTGCGGGCTCGAGCACCGCATCCGTCGTCAGCACGACGAGCATGGTCGCGAGACCGGGAGCGAGCATCCCGGCGCCCTTGGCCATCCCGCCGATCGACCATCCGTCGCCCTCGTGCACCGCCATCTTGGGCACGGTGTCGGTGGTCATGATCGCGCGCGCCGCGTCTTCGCCGCCGTCGGGGCTGAGCACGGCGATCGCCTTCTCGGTGCCGTCGAGGACCTTCCCGCGGAACACCTCGTCGCCGGTGCCGATGAGGCCGGTCGAGCAGACCTGGATGCCGACCGCGCCGACGCCGAGGAGCTCGGCCGCGCGCTCGGCGGTCTGGTGCGTGGTCTGGAAGCCGAACGATCCGGTGAAGCAGTTCGCACCGCCGGAGTTGAGGACGATCGCCTCGACCACGCCGCCCTTGATCGCCTCCTGCGACCACAGGATCGGATTCGCCTTCGCGCGGTTGGAGGTGAAGACGGCGGCGCCCACCTTGCGCGGGCCGCGGTTGACGACCACCGCGACATCGGGCTTGCCCGTCGACTTCAGGCCGACGGCCACGCCGGCCGCTTCGAATCCTGCGGGTGCGGTCACGCTCACGGCGCCACTCCGTTCACGGTGAGTGCGCGGCTCTCGGGGAGGCCGAGCGCGATGTTCATGGACTGGATGGCGGCTCCGGCCGTCCCCTTGGCGAGATTGTCGACCGCGGTGACGACGACCACCCGGCCCGCCGCCCGGTCGACGGTGAGGCCGATGAGGGCGGTGTTGGCTCCGAGCACGTCGGCGGTGCGCGGCACCTGCCCCTCGGGGAGCAACTGCACGAACGTCTCGTCGCCGTACGCGCTCTCCCACGCGTCGCGGATCTGCGCGTCCGTCACGCCGTCGGAGATGCGCGCGGTCGACGTCGCGAGGATGCCCCGCGCCATCGGGACGAGCACCGGGGTGAAGGAGATGCGGATGTCGCCTGTTGCGCCGGCCGCACGCAGCGCCTGCCGGATCTCGGGGATGTGGCGATGGCTGCCGCCGACCGCATACGGGTTCGCGCTGCCGAACAGCTCGGCGCCGAGGAGGTGCGGCTTCAGGCTCTTGCCGGCGCCCGAGGGGCCGACCGCCAGGACGCTGACGATGTCGGAGGGGTCGATCACGCCGGCGGCGACGCCCGGCGCGAGACTGAGGCTCACGGTCGAGGCGTTGCAGCCGGGGGCGGCGATGCGGGTCGCCCCGACGAGCTGCTCGCGCTGCTTCGCGCCGGCGACGGGCAGCTCGGGCACGCCGTAGGCCCACGGCTCATGGAAGTGGCCGCCGTAGAAGGAATCCCAGTCCGCGCCATCCGTCAGCCGGTGATCGGCGCCGCAGTCGATGACGAGGCGGGTGTCGCCGAGGGCGTCGGTGTACTGACCCGACTGCCCGTGCGGGAGGGCGAGGAAGACGACGTCGTGACCGGAGAGGATCTCCGGCGTCGTGTCCTGCAGGGTGAGGTGCGCGAGCGAGCGCAGATGCGGCTGGTGCTGGATGAGCGGCTGGCCGGCGTTCGAGTGCGCGGTGACCGTGCGGATCTCCACGTCGGGGTGTTCGGCGAGCAGGCGGAGCAGCTCGCCGCCGGCATAACCCGAAGCGCCGGAGACGGCGACCGAATACGACATGACTTCTACCTTATGGTCCGGGGGCGGTGGCCTGAGACGGCGACACCGGCGGACGGACCACGCGGAGGCGCGGTGATCTCGCGGTGTCGCCTAGATTCGGCGGCCGCGGAGACGTCGGAGCGCGACGACGGCGCGCGAGACGAGCGCGGGTCCGGTCGCGGGCGAGGTCATGCCGACGACAGTAGCACGGGGCCGGGCCGGGCTCGGGCAGGGCGGGCTCGGAGCCGGGAGCCCGGAGCCCGGAGCCCGGAGCCCGGAGCGCGGAGCCCGGAGCCCGGAGCCCGGAGCCCGGAGCCCGGAGCCCGAGCCCGGAGCGCGAGACTAGCGCCGGGCGTCGAGACTAGTGCTCCGAGCGCTAGCCTCGACCACCGGCGCTAGTCCTAGCGTTCGGAGCGCTAGTCCCAGCGCTCCGAACGCTAGCCCGGCGCGAGAGCCGCCACCGACAGCCACCAGCACCGGCCGCCGCGCCGGCGGGTCAGTCGCGGATCTCGGCGCCGAAGCGCTCGCCTGCCACCGCCACGCCCGCGAGCTTCGCGTCGGATGCCTCGGCCGCGGTGAGCGTCCGGTCGGGGGCGCGGAAGCGCAGCGCGAACGTGAGGCTCTTCGACCCCTCCGGCACGCCCTGCCCGCGGTAGTCGTCGACGAGACGCAGCGACTCGAGCAGCTCGCCCGCGCCCTCCGCGAGGGCGTCTCGCAGCGCGGCGGCGGGGACGTCCGCCGGCACCACGAGCGACACGTCCTGCGTCGCGGCGGGGAACGTCGACAGCGACTCCGCCACCACGCGCTCCCCCGCGCGCTCGAGCACGGCGTCGAGGTCGAGCTCGCCGACCGTCACGCGCCCGACGAGGTCGGCGTCGGCGGCGACCTGCGGCAGCAGCTCGCCGACGTAGCCGACGACGTCGCCGCGGACCGTGAGCAGACCCGTGCGCCCCGGGTGCAGCGCCGCGCGCTCGCCCTGCGCCACCTCGATCTCGACGCCCGCGGCCGCCGCGATGGTGCGGATGGCGTCGAGCGCGACCTCGAGCCCGGCCGCCTCGGCCGCGCGGCCGGGCTGCTTCGGCGCGACGCTGCCGGCGAGGAGGAACGCCACGCGCTGCGGCTGCGCGGGGATGGCCGCATCCAGCGCCGCGAGCGTGGCCGCGTCGGGACGCACGCCGAGCGGCGGGATGAAGTCCGTGCCGTAGGTCGCACCGGGCTCCGGCAGGAACACCGTCCCGAGCTCGAAGAGCGCGAGATCGGTGAGTCCACGCGCGAGGTTGCGGTGCGCGGTCTGGACCAGCCCCGGCAGCAGCGAGCGGCGCAGGTACGGAGCCTGGCCATCCAGCGCGTTGACGAGCTTCACGCTCGGCAGGTGCTCGCCGGTCGCCGACCCGTGCAGGTCGTTCTGCTCCTGCGTCGTGAACGGGAACGACGGCGTCTCCACGAAGCCGGCGGCGGCGAGCGCGTTCGCGACGCGGCGGCGGCCCTGCTGCGAGGGCGTGAACCCGCGACCCGAGGGCGGCGTGGGGAGGATCGACGGGATGCGGTCGAGCCCGTGGATGCGCGCGACCTCCTCCGCGAGCGTCCACTTGTCGGTGAGGTCCGGGCGCCACGACGGCGGGGTCGCGCGCCAGCCGCCGTCGACCGCTGCCACGTCGGCGCCGATGGTCTCGAGGGCGCCGACGATCTCGTCGTCCGAGTAGTCCACGCCGATGATGCCGGGGACGAAGGCCGCGGGCAGCTCGATGGCCGCGGCCGAGTGCTCCGCGAAGAGCGCGCCGCCGAGCGTGTCGGCGGTGCCGCCGGCGAGCTCGACGAGGAGGTCGACGACGCGCTGCGCGGCGACGAACGGGATGAGCGGGTCGACGCCGCGCTCGAAGCGGCGCGACGCGTCGCTCGAGAGCTTGTGACGTCGTGCGGTGCGGGCGATCGACACGGAGTCGAACGTGGCGGCCTCGACGAGCACGTTGCGGGTCTCGGCGCCCATCTCGGTCGCCGCTCCCCCCATGACGCCGGCGAGACCGACGGGTCCGCTGGCGTCGGCGATGACGAGATCCTCGGGGTGGAGCGCGCGCACCTGGCCGTCGAGCGTCTCGAGCTTCTCGCCCGCCTCCGCGCGGCGGACGGTGAGCCCGCCGGAGAGCCGGTCGAGGTCGTAGCCGTGCACGGGGTTGCCGAGCTCGAGCATGACGTAGTTCGTGATGTCGACGAGGATGCCGAGCGAGCGGACGCCGGCGAGCGTGAGCCGCGCGATCATCCACGGCGGCGTCGGCTTGGCGGTGTCGACGTCGCGGACGACGCGGGCGACGAACTCCGACGCACCGACGCGACCGCGCACGGGGCGCGCGTCCTCGACCGCGACGGCGAAGCCCTCACCGGGTGCCACCTCGCCGGCGACGCGCTCGGCGGGATCGCGGAACGTCGCCCCCGTCGCGTGCGCGTACTCCCGGGCGATGCCGCGGATCGACAGCGCGTACCCGCGGTCGGGCGTGACGTTGACGTCGACGGCGGTGTCGTCGAGGCCCAGCAGCGCGATCGCATCGGTGCCGGGTGCGGCGTCGATCCCGAGCTCGACGAGGCGCAGGATGCCGTCGTGCTCGTCGCCGAGACCGAGCTCGCGCGCGGAGGCGATCATGCCATCCGAGAGGTGCCCGTAGGTCTTGCGGGCGGCGATCGGGAACGGCCCTGGCAGCACGGCGCCGGGCAGCGTCGCGACGATCTTGTCGCCGGGGAAGAAGTTGCCCGCGCCGCACACGATGCCGCGGGGCTCGGCCTCGCCGACGTCGACCTGGCACCAGCGGATGGTCTTGCCGTTCTTCTGGGGCTCCTCCTCGAAGGAGAGCACCTGACCGACCACGATGGGCCCGGTCAGGTCGAAGCGGACGACCGCCTCCTCCTCGAACCCGACGCGCACGAGCGCCGCGAGGACGTCGTCGGGAGTCGTCCCCGCCGGAAGCTCGACGTACTCACGCAGCCACGAAAGCGGAACGCGCATCACACCACCATCCCGAACTGCTCGCTGAAGCGGACATCGCCCTCTGCCATGTCGCGCATGTCCTTCACGTCGCTGCGGAACATCAGCGTCCGCTCGACGCCCATGCCGAACGCGAAGCCGCTGTAGACCTCGGGGTCGATCCCCGCCGCGCGCAGCACGTTGGGGTTGACCATGCCGCAGCCGCCCCACTCGATCCAGCGCGCACCGCCCTTGAAGGTCGGGTGCCACAGATCGAGCTCGGCGGAGGGCTCGGTGAAGGGGAAGTAGTTGGTGCGCAGGCGCGTCTTCGCCTCCGCGCCGAAGAGCTGGCGCGCGACGTGGTCGAGCGTGCCCTTGAGGTGCGCCATCGTGATGCCCTTGTCGACGACGAGGCCCTCGAACTGGGTGAACACCGGCAGGTGCGTCGCGTCGAACTCGTCGGTGCGGTACACGCGGCCCGGGCAGATGACGTAGACCGGCAGGTCGCGCTCGAGGAGCGAGCGCACCTGCACGGGGCTCGTGTGCGTGCGCATGACGAGGTGGCGCTCGACCGGGTCGACGAAGAACGTGTCCTGCATCTGACGGGCCGGGTGGTCCTCGTCGAAGTTCAGCGCGTCGAAGTTGAACCACTCGTGCTCGAGCTCGGGGCCCTCCGCGATCTCCCACCCCATGCCGACGAAGATGTCGCCGATCTGCTCCTGCAGCAGGGTGAGCGGATGGCGCGCGCCCGTCCGCGTGCGGCTCGCGACGGCGGTGATGTCGATCCGCTCCGCCTCGAGGCGCGCGGACAGCTCGGCGGAGGCAAGCTCCTCCTCGCGGGCGGCGAGCGCATGGGTCACCTGGCCGCGGGCCTGGCCGACGAGCTTGCCGAACTCGGCCTTCCGCTCCTTCGGCACGCTGCGCATCTGCGCGTTGAACGCGGCGAGCGGCGACCCCTCCCCCGCGTGCGCGGCTCGGGCTGCCTTCAGGGCGGCGGTATCGGGGGCTGCGGCGATCGCGGCGAGCGCATCGGCGACCGCGGCCTCCACCCCTTCCGGAGTGATCTCGGGAGCATCAGACACGGAAGACAAGTCTAGCCGTGCCATCCGTCGCCCTCCGCGCGGGCGCTCAGCGCCGGACTCAGCGCGGTGCGTACATCGCGACGCCCTCGTACGTCCAGTTCCGGTCGGTCTCGCGGAGCTTGCGCGCCTCGGCCGCGTTGGCCGTGTAGAAGTGCTTCTCGAACTTCGCGCTCCAGAAGCGGTGCACGGGGACCGTGCCCGCCTGCCCCGAGGCGGCGGTGCAGAAGCCGACGCCCTCGTACGACCAGTTCTTGTCGCCCGAGCGCACCTTCGCCGCCTCCGCTCCGTTCGTCGTGTAGAAGTGCGAGGCGAAGGTCGACGACCAGAACCGGTGCACGGCGACGGTGCCGGCCCGGCATCCGCCATTCGACGCGGGCCAGACGCGGAAGTCGGTGCCCTCGTAGGTCCAGTTGGGGTCGGTGCGGCGCAGCGCGTCCGCCTCCGCCGCGTTCGCGGTGTAGAAGTGCGCGTTGTCGAACTTCGAAGACCAGAATCGGTGCACGGCGACGGTTCCCGAGGAGTCGGCCTTCGGTCCCCCGCCGCCGCGCGACGGCCCGAACCAGTCGGTGTAGTAGTTGTAGAAGTTGCGGTTGCCGTACGACGCGCACCGGTCGTTCGACGCGGCGTAACCTGCCGCGAGCGATGCCCGATTCGGCTGGTACGGCGTGTAGTAGTAGAGCGCCGCGGTCGCCTTGTTCTGGATCCGGACAGGGCCGGAGCCGCAGCTGGCATCGGGGTGCCAGCGCACCTGCGAGGTCTTGCCCACCGGATACCAGTTGAAGAAGCTGTCCTTGCTGTACCGCTGCAGCTGGTGCGCGGCCATGTACACCTGGTTCTGGAAGCCGAAGTAGCGCTCGTCGCACGCGGCGCCATCCGGGCACGCGTAGCCCATGGCGATGTCGTACCGCCAGTCGCTCGGCCAGTGGTGCGTGACGAGGCCCTGCTCCTTCTGCAGCATGACGAGCAGCACCTTCTCGCTCACCCCGCACGCACGCGACACCTTCGAGATGATCGTCCCGGCGGACTCGCGCGAGGCCCCCTGGTAGGTCTGCGTGCAGTAGGCATCGGCCTTCTTGGTCGCCGTGCGCTGCGCGAAGTCCTTCAGGCAGGTGTAGCCGCGGTCGCACTTCGGCGCCTTGCCCGTGATGAAGGACTGGATCTGCGCCGCCGTCATCGTGCCCGAGGTGTACATCGCGGCGTCGCTGATGAGGTTGCCGGCGTCGAAACCCGACAGGCTCACCGCGTGCGCGGCATCGTCCTGCGCCGCGTACTCACCCGGGTCGGCCTCGTCCTCGGTGTTCGACCCGACGTAGTCGCCTTCCTCCGGCGTGGGGATGTCGGCTGCGGGAGCCGCTGCCGACGGAAGCGGCGTCGCGGGCGCTGCGACCGCCGCGGTCGCGGGCAGCAGTCCGATCGCGAGGATGGCCGAGACGACAGCTCCGAGGGCGGCCCGACGCAGACGGACGAAGGGCAGAGCGGCGCGGCGGGAGGTGGAGCGGGGGTGGGGCACGCGACCAGTATTCCAGAGCGGCCGCCGATCCCGTGACCGGCGGCCGCTGCGGATCCGGTCAGCGACCGCCTGCGGTGAGGTCGCCGTCGCCCTGCTGGGCGATGACCGAGGTGACCGTGGCCTCCTCGTGACGACGCGGGTCGGCCGCGACGGCGTGCACGCGCGGGGACTTCCGCAGCCGCTTCTCCACGCGACGCGCGATGTACGACAGCACCAGACAGAGCGCGATGTAGATGCCGCCCATGACGATCGCGGCGGGGATGTAGGGCCGTCCGTACTGCAGCTGGCCGCCGATGAGCTTGGCCACGTAGAGCAGCTCGTCGTACGTGATGATCGAGCCGAGCGCGGTGTCCTTCAGCGTCACCACGAGCTGCGCGAGGATGACCGGGAGCATGGCGGTGAACGCCTGCGGCAGCAGGATGAAGGTCATGACGCCGGTCTTGCGGAGCCCGATCGCGTAGCCGGCCTCCGTCTGCCCGTTGGGCAGGGAGACGACGCCCGCGCGGATCGCCTCGGCCATGACCGAGCCGTTGTAGGCGATGAGCGCGACGACGACCGCGACGTACGGGCTCACCGAGATGCCGATGCTCGGCAGGCCGTAGTACATGATCATCATGAAGATGAGGACCGGGATCGCGCGGAACACCTCGATGATGACGGTGAACGGCGCGCGCACCCAGGCGTGGTCCGAGAGGCGGCCGACCGCGAGGACGACGCTGAGCGCGAGCGCGCCGACGGCCGCCGAGAGGAATGCCAGCACGGTCGAGCGGAGTCCATGGAGGATCTGCTCCCAGATGAGGGAGTAGCTGAAGATCGACCACTTCTGCGCGCTGAGCTGCCCGGTGTCGATCATGAGCCAGATGATCCACGCGAACAGCGCGACGATCACGAGGACCGTCACCGCGCCGAGGATGCGATTGCGCAGGATGGCCCGGGGCCCGGGGACGTCGTAGAGGACCGAGGTCATCGGATCACCTTCCAGCGGGTCTCGAGCGTTCGCTGCAGCCAGGACAGCAGCAGCACCATGACGACGAAGAAGGCCGCGATCCACAGCAGCACGACCATGGCCGGCTCGCCGCGCTCGCTGAGATTGGCGCGCATGGCGCCGAGCTCGATGACCGAGAACCCGGCGGCGATCGTCGTGTTCTTCAGCAGCGCGATGAGCACGCTCATCATGGGCGGCACGACCGAGCGCACGGCCTGCGGCAGGACCACGAGCGTCATGACCTGGCCGAAGGAGAGGCCGATGGCGCGGGCCGCCTCCGCCTGGCCGACGGGCACGGTGTTGATGCCGGAGCGCAGCGTCTCCGCCACGTACGTCGCGGTGTAGAAGCCCAGGGCGAGGATGGCCAGGGTCGTGTAGCTGACGTCCACGAGCTTCAGCGCGGGGAAGCCGAGCGCGAAGAAGAAGAAGATGAGCGTGAGCGGGGTGTTGCGCACGAAGTTCACGTACACCGTGCCGACCGCTCGCGCGATCGGGACGGGCGAGACGCGCATCGCGCCGACGATCAGCCCCAGGACGAGGGCCATGAGACCGCTCACGACGAACAGGCGCACGGTGTTGCCGAGCGCCAGTCCCCACAGGTCGAGGTTGTCGAGCAGGGTGCCCATGCACCGGCTCCTCTCAGGGGTCGGGGATCGGAAGGAAGCCGCGGCGGCCGTCGGAGACGGCCGCCGCGGTGGGGATCAGTACTGGTCGACGGCGGGCTGCTCGGCCTCGACCCCGGAGGCGCCGAGGTTCTTGTCGAAGATCGCCTGCCAGACGTCTGCGCCGTCGCTCAGGGTCTCGTTGAAGTGCGTGCGCAGGGCGTCGTCGCCCTTCGTCAGGCCGATGCCGTACTTCTCCTCGGAGAACGGCTCGCCGACGACCTTCAGCTCCTCCGGGTTCTGCGCAGCGTAGCCGATGAGGATGAGCTCGTCGGTGGTGACCGCGTCGACGGTGCCGTTGAGCAGGGCGTCCACGCACTGGGTGTACGTGTCGAACTCCTCGGTCTTCGCCTCGTAGTTGTCGCGGATGTTCTGGATCGGCGTGGAGCCGGTCGCCGAGCACACCGTGACGTCGGAGCTGAGGTCGGCGTCGGAGGTGATGTCCTCGTTGTCCGCCGCCACCAGCAGGCCCTGGCCGGTCTCGAAGTACGGGCCGGCGAAGTCGATCTGCTCCTTGCGGGCGTCGGTGATCGAGTAGGTGCCGACGTAGTAGTCGATGTCGCCGTTGACGATGGCCTGCTCGCGGTTCGCGGACGGGATCGCCTCGAACGTGATCTGGTCCTCCTCGAAGCCGAGGGAGGCGGCCATCCAGCGCGCGATGTCGATGTCGAAGCCGGTGCGCTCGCCGGTCGTGGCGTCGAGGTAGCCGAGTCCGGGCTGGTCCTCCTTGACGCCCACGACGATCTCGCCGGCCTCGCTGGCGCGGTCGAAGGTGGGGCTCCCCTCGAGCTGGACGTCGCTCGCGACCTCCCAGGGGGTGCTGGTGCTGCCGGTGTCGCCTTCGGGGGCGGCGCTTCCCGTGCTGCCGGGGGTGCCGCTGTTGCAGGCGGTGAGGGCGAGCGCCGCCGTGACGGCGATCCCCGCGCTGGCGATGGTGCGGAATGTGCGCATGTGCGCGTCCTCTCTCTCGGTTTTCGGTCGGACCGGAGCGCACATCGTCGTACGACTCCGGAGTCTGCGTCAGTGCGTGATGAGCTTCGAGAGGAAGTCCTTCGCGCGCGCCGACTTCGGCCGGGTGAAGAACTCCTCGGGCGTCGCCTGCTCGACGATCTGGCCATCCGCCATGAACACCACGCGGTTGGCGGCCTTGCGCGCGAAGCCCATCTCGTGCGTGACGACGATCATCGTCATGCCGTCGTGCGCGAGGCCGACCATGACGTCGAGGACCTCGTTGATCATCTCGGGGTCGAGCGCGCTGGTGGGCTCGTCGAAGAGCATCACCTTGGGGCGCATGGCGAGGGCGCGCGCGATCGCGACGCGCTGCTGCTGGCCGCCGGACAGCTGAGCGGGGAGCTTCGACGCCTGGTGTCCGACGCCGACCCGGTCGAGGAGCTCGCGCGCCTCCTTCTCGGCCTCGGCCTTCTTGAGCCCCCGCACGCGGATGGGCCCGAGCGTCACGTTCTCGAGGATCGTGAGGTGCGAGAAGAGATTGAAGGACTGGAAGACCATGCCGACCTCGGCGCGGAGGTTCGCGAGGGCCTTGCCCTCCTTGGGCAGCTCCTTGCCGTCGATCGTGATCGTGCCGCTGGTGATCGTCTCGAGGCGGTTGATCGTGCGGCACAGCGTCGACTTGCCGGAGCCGGAGGGGCCGATGACCACGACCACCTCGCCGCGGTCGACCGTGAGGTCGATGTCCTTCAGCGCCTGGAAATCTCCGTAGTGCTTCTGCACGTCCTTCACGACGACGAGGGGCTCTGCCATGGCTTCACCCTAGGGCGTGACGGCGTCGCCGACGAACACCCCACGGGAGCTTTACCGAGTTGTGACGCCGACGCGCGGCGTCAGCCCGCCGAGCGCTGTGCGAACGCGGTCTCGTACAGGCACACGCTGGCCGCGGTGGCGAGGTTGAGCGACTCGGCCCGGCCGTAGATCGGCAGGCGCAGGGCGCCGTCCGCGAGGGCGAGCGCCTCGTCGTCGAGACCGCGCGCCTCGTTGCCGAACAGCCACCCGGTCGGCTGCGCGAGCGTGCCGTCCTGCCGGGCGGCGAGGAGGTCATCGCCCTTCACATCGGCCGCCACCACGCGCAGGCCGGCGGCGCGCGCGCGCACGACCACGTCGGCCAGATCGGCGTTCACGGCGACGGGAACGTGGAAGAGCGACCCCGTCGTGGAGCGCACGACCTTGGGGTTGTACGGGTCGACGGTGCGCCCCGTGAGCACGACGGCGTCTGCGCCGGCGGCGTCGGCGGCGCGGATGATCGTGCCGAGGTTCCCCGGATCGCGCACCTCCTCGCAGATGGCGATGAGCTTCGGCTCGGCGGCGAACACGTCCTTCACAGCGGTCGGGTTCTGCCGGGCGACCGCGACGAAGCCCTGCGGCGTGACGGTGTCTGCCATCGACTCCAGAACGGGCTCGGTGACGAACTCGATGTCGACGCCGGCGTCGACGAGCGCGGCGCGCAGGTCGGCGTGCTTCTCCAGAGCGGTGGGCGTCGCGTAGAGCTCGACGATGACGTCGGGCGCGTAGGCCACCGCCTCGCGGACCGCCTGCGGCCCCTCGAGGAGGAAGAGCCCCGTCTCCTTGCGGGCGTCGCGTCTGGCCAGCTTCGCTACCGCCCGCACGCGGGGGGATCGGGGATTCTCGAGCACGCCTCAAGTCTACGGACATGCGAAGAGGGCGCCCCTCGCGGGACGCCCTCTTCGGGAGATCGTGTCAGATCACGCAGCCGACTTCGGCGCGTTCACGTCGGCGGGCAGCGCGTTGCGCGCGACGTCGACGAGAGCGGCGAACGTGTTCGGCTCGTTGACCGCCAGCTCGGCGAGCATGCGACGGTCCACCTGGACGCCCGCGAGGCCGAGGCCCTGGATCAGGCGGTTGTAGGTGAGGCCGTTCGCGCGGCTCGCGGCGTTGATGCGCTGGATCCACAGGCGACGGAAGTCGCCCTTGCGCTGACGACGGTCGCGGTACGCGTAGACGAGGGAGTGGGTGACCTGCTCCTTCGCCTTGCGGTACAGGCGCGAACGCTGACCGCGGTAACCCGAGGCGCGCTCGAGGATGACGCGACGCTTCTTGTGCGCATTGACTGCGCGCTTGACTCTAGCCATTCTTCATACTTCCTAACGAACGTGCGTCGCGCTCAGCGACCGAGGAGCTTCTTGACGACCTTGAGGTCGTTGCCCGAGATGACCTGGTCCTGGTTCAGACGGCGGGTGCGGCGGCTCGACTTGTGCTCGAGGTTGTGGCGCATACCTGCCTGCTGCTTCTTGATCTTGCCGCTGCCGGTGATCTTGAAGCGCTTCTTGCTGCCCGAGTGGGTCTTCTGCTTCGGCATCTTCTTCTTTCCTTGCGTCTGCGCCCCACGGGGCGACGTTGTGGCAACCCGCCGCAGCGGGAAGTTCTCGGGACTACTCCCCTTCGGGAGCGGTGGTCTTCGCGTCGCGCTGCGCCTGCTTGTTGGCTGCGCGCGCGGCGTTCTGCTCGGCCTTCGCGTCGGACTTGTTCCGATGCGGGGCGATCACCATCACCATGTTGCGACCGTCGATCGTGGGCCGCGACTCGACCGATCCGAGCTCCGCGACGTCCTCGGCGAACTTCTGCAGCAGACGCACGCCCTGATCGGGACGCGACTGCTCGCGGCCGCGGAAGAGGATCATGGCCTTGACCTTGTCGCCGGCCTGCAGGAAGCCCTCCGCACGCTTGCGCTTGGTGTCGTAGTCGTGCTGATCGATCTTCAGGCGGAAGCGGACCTCCTTGAGGACCGTGTTCGCCTGGTTGCGGCGCGCTTCCTTGGCCTTCTGGGCGGCTTCGTACTTGAACTTCCCGTAGTCCATGATCTTCACCACGGGCGGACGGGAGTTGGGGGCCACCTCGACGAGGTCGAGGTCAGCCTCCTGCGCCAGGCGCAGGGCCACCTCGATGCGGACGACGCCGATCTGCTCGCCTGCCGGGCCGACGAGTCGGACCTCTGGCACGCGGATGCGCTCGTTGGTGCGGGGATCGCTGATGCGGAACTCCTTGGGTCGGTATCCGAGCCACCGCGCCTGCGGGGATCGCGGCGCGGGCGGGAGAGTCATCAGCATCCACCCGAGCACGACGACATGCATCGGCTCGACACCCTGTGCAACTCGCGCGGACGCGAGCGGAGTGTGCATGACCCGGTAGCCTGGAACGGCAAGCGCGGGTGGGAACTGAATCCTCTTTCGTCCGGAGAACACTCCGGAGCCCGCAGAAGTCTAACAGAGAGCGGACCATGAGCGCCATTCCCGCGGACAACTCCCCCTTCGACGCCGAGCGCCACGCGCGCTGGGAGGAGCAGGAGCAGGCCGCTGCCGAGACATCCGCCGTGCGGGACATCGCCGATGTGGCGGCCGTGGAGGTCATCGCCTCCGGGTGCGTGCACCTCATGAGCGCCGCCGCCGTCAAGCTCGGACTCGTCGATGCGCCCGACGCCGACGGCTACGTCGACCTCGACGAGGCGCGCAAGCTCATCAACGCGCTGGCGGGACTCGTGACCGCCGCCGCACCCGAGATCAGCGACATGCACGCGCGTCCGATCCGCGATGGTCTGCGGTCGCTCCAGCTCCGCTTCCGCGAGCTGTCGGCAATCCCCGACGCCCCCGGTCAGGGCCCCGGCGAGAAGTGGACCGGCCCGGTCATCTGACTCGGCGGCGGACCGCCGGCCGGCGACCGGTCGGCGGTCAGGCCGCGTCGAGCTTGACCTGCAGCGAGTCCACGAGCACGGCGATCCGGTCGTCGGCCGCCCAGCGCCGAGCCAGTCGCTGCAGGACGGCATCGAGCTCGGCCTGCTCGAGCCCCGCGATGAGCGAGAGGCGCACGATGAGCTCCGGGCCGGCGAGGCGCGCATCCGGGTCGCCCGGCTCCGCGCCGATGTCGACGACGGCGAGCTCTCCCGCGATGCTGTCCTGCAGGCCGAGGAACACGTCGGGGTTCGCCGACGCGGGCTCCCACGGCTGATCCTGGGCGATCGCCCACACCGCGGGGCGCCGCACGACGAACTCGGTGGGGCTCGTCGGATCGAGCACGATGAGGTCG
Organism: Microbacterium oryzae; assembly: GCF_009735645.1. Taxonomy (NCBI): domain Bacteria; kingdom Bacillati; phylum Actinomycetota; class Actinomycetes; order Micrococcales; family Microbacteriaceae; genus Microbacterium; species Microbacterium oryzae. The sequence continues at coordinate 1,319,997 of NZ_CP032550.1, forward strand.
GTGTCCTCACCGGCCGCCGACAGCGCAGCGCGCGTGCCGGCGACGGGGATCGGGCGCGCCTTCGGATCCCACGCGGTGAGCGTCTCGACGCAGGAGAACAGCGGAAGCACCTTCCGGCCATCCGGAGCGGCGACGGTGACGATGGACAGCTCCTGCGTCTTGTCGACCGCGAGGCCGTGCGGGCCGACGCCCTCGTCGCCCTTCTCGGCGACGAGCGGCACGAGCACGCGCGCGGTGCGCAGGGCGTCGACGACGGCGGTCTGCGTCCCGGTGCCCGCGCGGAACCCCGTCAGCGCCTGCCACAGCTTCGGGTCGGCGGAGCCGTCGTCGCCCGCTGCCGGGTTCGGTTGGAAGCGGCGCCCCTCCCAGGGGACGCCGGCGGAGTCGGTCGCGCCGTCAGTATCCGGCGACATCCAGCGCCTCGGCGAGCGTGAAGGCGCCCGCGTAGAGGGCCTTGCCGACGATCGCGCCCTCGACCCCGAGCGGCACGAGCTCGCGCAGCGCGATGATGTCGTCGAGGCTGGAGACGCCGCCCGAGGCGACGATCGGCTTCTGCGTGCGCCGAGCCATCTCGCGCAGGAGGTCGAGGTTGGGGCCGCGCAGGGTTCCGTCCTTCGTGACGTCGGTGACGACGTAGCGGCTGCAGCCGCCCTCCTCGAGGCGCTCGAGCACCTCCCAGATGTCGCCGCCCTCCTGCGTCCAGCCGCGCGCCGCGAGGGTCGTGCCGCGGACGTCGAGGCCGACGGCGACCGCGTCGCCGTACCGGCTGATCACGGAGGCCGTCCACTCGGGGTTCTCGAGGGCGGCCGTGCCGAGGTTGATGCGCTGGGCGCCGGTCTCCAGCGCCGCCTCGAGCGACGCGTCGTCGCGGATGCCGCCGGAGAGCTCCACGTTCACGCCGCGGACGTGCTTGATCACGCGACGGAGGATCGAGGCGTTGCTGCCGCGTCCGAAGGCCGCGTCGAGGTCGACGAGGTGGATCCAGTCGGCGCCCTGGCTCTTCCACGCGTCGGCCGCCTCGAGCGGGTCGCCGTAGCTCGTCTCGGAGCCGGCCTCGCCCTGGGTCAGGCGCACGGCCTTCCCGTCGGCGACGTCGACCGCGGGCAGCAGCGTGAGAGCGGGAGTGGATGCGAAGTCGTTCATATCACCTCGTGCTTGCAGGCATCTCCTGCCGACGCACGAGTCAAGAGACTAGACCGCCGTCGGCCCCGACTCCAACTCCGCGCCGGAAGCGATCAGCGGCGGAGGGTGTCCACCCAGTTGCGGAGGAGTCGGATGCCGGCCTCGCCGGACTTCTCCGGGTGGAACTGAGTCGCCGTCAGCGGCCCGTTCTCGACCGCCGCGAGGAAGGGGCCGCCGTGGTCGGCCCAGGTCAGCACGGGCTGCGGGAACGGCGGATCGACCTCGAGCTCCCACTGCTGCACGGCGTAGGAGTGGACGAAGTAGAAGCGCTCGTCCTCGACGCCGCGGAAGAGCCGCGACCGCTCCCCCGCCTGCACGGTGTTCCAGCCCATGTGCGGCACGACGGGGGCGTCGAGCTCGGCGACGGTGCCCGGCCACTCTCCGAGGCCCTCCGTCTCCACGCCGCGCTCGATGCCGCGGCCGAAGAGCACCTGCATGCCCACGCAGATGCCGAGCACGGGGCGCCCGCCCGCGAGGCGGCGGTCGATGAGCTCGCCGCCGCGGATGGACTCGAGCTGCTCCATCACGGCCTGGAAGGCGCCGACGCCCGGCACGAGCAGGCCGTCGGCGCCGAGCACGGTCGCGCGGTCGCGCGTGAGCTCGACATCCGCGCCCGCTGCCTCCAGCGCCTTCACGGCGGAGTGGACGTTGCCCGACCCGTACTCCAGGACGGCGACGCTGGGCCGCTCGGCGCTCACAGCGCGCCCTTCGTCGACGGGATGCCCTGCACGAGCGGGTCGAGCGCCTTCGCCTGGCGGAAGGCGCGGGCGAATGCCTTGTACTCTGCCTCCGCGATGTGATGCGGGTCGCGACCCCCCACGACGCGCACGTGCACCGTCAGCCCCGCGTTGAACGCGAGGGCCTCGAAGGTGTGACGCACGAGCGAGCCGGTGAAGTGTCCGCCGATGAGGTGCTGCTCGAAGCCCGCCGGCTCTCCCGTGTGGACGAGGTAGGGCCGACCGGAGATGTCGACGACCGCCTGCGCGAGCGCCTCGTCGAGCGGCACCAGCGCGTCGCCGTAGCGGGAGATGCCCGCCTTGTCGCCGAGCGCTTCGCGGATGGCCTGGCCCAGCACGATCGCGGTGTCCTCGACGGTGTGGTGCGCGTCGATGTGCGTGTCGCCCGTCGCGCGCACCGTGAGGTCGGTCAGCGAGTGCTTCGCGAACGCCGTGAGCATGTGGTCGAAGAACGGCACCGACGTGTCGATGCTGCTCCTGCCCGTGCCGTCGAGGTCGAGCTCCAGCTCGATGCTGGACTCGCTCGTGGAACGGGTGCGGCGCGCGGTTCGGGTCATGCCCCGATTCTAGTCGCGGCCGGCGCGCGCCTTCCGCGAGGCGTCAGCGTCCGATGGCGGCGAGGGCGTCGAGGAACGCGCTCGTCTCCTCCTCGGTCCCCGCCGTCACGCGCAGGTGTCCGGGGATGCCGACGTCGCGGATCAGCACACCGCGGTCGTACAGCGCCTGCCACGTCGCCCGGGTGTCCTCCACGCCGCCGAACAGCACGAAGTTCGACCAGGTCGGGTAGACGGTGTAGCCGAGCGCCTCGAGGGTCGCCGAGATGCGGTCGCGCTGCTCCACGATCTCGTCGACCATGCCCAGCATCGTGTCGGCATGACGCAGCGCAGCCGACGCCGCCGCCTGTGTGAGGGCGCTGAGGTGGTAGGGCAGGCGCACGAGCCGCAGCGCGTCGATGACGGCGGGGTCCGCGGCGAGGTACCCGACGCGGGCACCGGCGAAGGCGAACGCCTTGCTCATCGTGCGCGAGACCACGAGCCGCGGCCGCCCGGGAAGCAGCTGCAGCGCCGACGGCGCGTCGCGGGGAGCGAACTCGCGGTAGGCCTCGTCCACGATGACGATGCCCTCCGACGCCTCGTACACCGCCTCGATCACGTCGTTCTCCATCGGGGTTCCGGTGGGGTTGTTCGGCGCGCAGAGGAAGACCACATCGGGGCGGGCGGCCGCCACCTGCTCGGCCGCGCTCTCCGGGCTGAGCGAGAAGGCGGGCCCCCGCTCGCCGGAGACGTAGGTCGCGCCCACTCCGCGCGTGAGGAGGGCGTACATCGAGTAGGTGGGCGCGAAGCCGAACGCCGTGCGACCCGGGCCGGCGAACGCCTGCAGGATGTGCTGGAGCACCTCGTTGGAGCCGTTGGCCGCCCACACCTGCTCGGGCTGGATGCCGTGGCCGAGGTAGTCCGCGAATCCCTCGCGCAGCGCGGTGAACTCCCGGTCGGGGTAGCGGTTCACGTCGCGCAGCGCCAGCGCCACCGAGTCCGCGATGTCGTCGGCGACCTCGTCGGGGATGGGATGCGTGTTCTCGTTGACGTTCAGTGCGACGGGGAGGGGCGCCTGCGGCGCTCCGTACGGCTGCTGGCCGCGGAGGTCGTCGCGCAGGGGCAGGTCATCGAGTGAGACGGTCACCCGTCCATGCTAGAGCGCCGCCGCGCGCGCTCAGCCGGCGGTGGAGTAGGCGGCGGGGATGGCGAGCTGCTGACCGGCGGCGATGACGCCGTCGCGCAGCTGGTTCAGGTGCAGGATCTCGTCGACGACGTCGCGAGGGTCGGCATCGGGGGCGACGGTCTCGGCGATCTCCCACAGGGAGTCCCCCGCACCGACGGTGACGGTGTCGAAGGTGCCGGCGGGCGCGCTGTCCGCGCGGGAGGCGAGAGCGGCACCGCCGCTGAGAGCGCCGAAGCCGATCGCCGCGACGACGGGGGCCGCGGCGAGGCCGGCGAGGACGCGGCGACCGCGCAGGGTCAGGCGCAGACGGGTGGCGGGAGCCGGAGCGGAGCGATGTGCGCGCATGGCCTTTCCTTCCTGTAGATCTCTTCGGGCGGTGCGGATCCCTCAGGATCTCGCTGCCGAAGCGATGTTCCGAACCTATCTTCGATTTCGTACGAGTGTCAAGAGTTGTCTTCGAACTGCTCTCGCGAGGAATGCCCAACACGCTCGAACAAAGCTCCCCGTCTCGCGGTGCGTCCGCTAGCGTTTTCACCGACGGGACCACCACACCACGCACCTCCGACATTCGAGCGGGGCAGCGAAGGAGCACGGACATGACGGATGCGGGTACGCGCGAGGAGAAGCCGCGCACGCGGCGACGCAAGAGCCTGAGCGACAAGCAGCTGGCCATCCTCGAGGTCATCCAGCGCTCCATCCAGCACAACGGCTACCCGCCGAGCATGCGCGAGATCGGCGACGCCGTCGGGCTGAAGTCGCTGTCGAGCGTCACCCACCAGCTGGGCCAGCTGGAGCTCAGCGGCTACCTGCGGCGCGACCCGGGCAAGACGCGGGCCATGGAGGTCCTCATCGACCTGCCGGGATCCGCCGCCGAGAACCCCGCAGACGCGGGCCCCGCGGTGGGCGATGCCGCCCTCGTCCCCCTCGTCGGACGCATCGCGGCGGGCGTGCCGATCACCGCCGAGCAGCAGGTCGAGGAGATCTTCCCACTCCCCCGTCAGTTGGTCGGTAAGGGCGAGCTGTTCATGCTCAAGGTCAGCGGCGAGTCGATGATCGACGCCGCGATCTGCGATGGGGACTGGGTTGTCGTCCGCTCGCAGGGTACGGCGGAGAACGGCGACATCGTCGCGGCGATGGTCGACGGCGAGGCCACCGTCAAGACGTTCCGTCAGCGCGACGGCCACACCTGGCTGCTGCCCCGCAATTCCGCGTTCGAGCCGATCCTCGCCGATGAGGCCGTGGTGCTCGGGAAGGTCGTGGCGATCCTCCGCTCCGTGTGAGGCGCGGGGAGACGATGAGAGAGCGGGAGCCGTCGGCTCCCGCTCTCTCATCGTCTTCGGGTCAGGCGCGCGCCAGGAGCGCCTCCCGTGCCTCGCCCGTCGCGGCGACGAGGTTCGCCAGCGACGCCACGGTCTCCTCGTACTGTCGCGTCTTCAGACCGCAGTCGGGATTGATCCAGACGCGGTCGACGTCGACGGCGGCGACGGCGCGATCGATGCGGCCGCCGATCTCCGCCGCGCTCGGCACGCGCGGCGAGTGGATGTCCCACACGCCGGGGCCGATCCCCCGCTCGTAACCGGCGAGTGCCTCGAAGAGCTCGTCGCGACTGCGGGCGGCCTCGATCGAGGTGACGTCGGCATCGAGCGCCGAGATCGCCTCGAGGACGGTGCCGAACTCGGAGTAGCAGAGGTGCGTGTGGATCTGCGTGGCCGGGCGCGCGCTCGCGGTCGCCAGCCGGAACGACCCGACCGACCACTCGAGGTATGCGTCGCGTGCCCGGGCGTACAGGGGCAGCAGCTCGCGCAGGGCGGGCTCATCCACCTGGATGATGCCGATGCCGGCCTGCTCGAGATCGGCGATCTCGTCGCGCAGCGCGAGCGCGACCTGACGGGCGGTCTCGCCGAGCGGCTGATCGTCGCGGACGAACGACCAGGCGAGGATCGTGACCGGACCCGTGAGCATGCCCTTGACGGGCTTCGACGTGAGCGACTGCGCGTAGGTCGCCCAGCGCACGGTGATGGGAGCCGGCCGGGAGACGTCGCCCCAGAGGATCGACGGGCGCGTGGCGCGCGAACCGTACGACTGCACCCAGCCGTTGCGCGTCACCGCGAAGCCGTCGAGGTTCTCGGCGAAGTACTGCACCATGTCGTTGCGCTCGGGCTCGCCGTGCACGAGCACGTCGAGTCCCAGCTCCTCCTGCAGGCGGATGACCCGCTCGACCTCGTCGCGGAGCACCTGCTCGTACGCGGGCGTCGTCAGCTCTCCGCGGTCGTGCGCCGCCCGCGCGCGGCGGATGTCGCCGGTCTGCGGGAACGAGCCGATGGTCGTCGTCGGAAGCGGCGGGAGCGCAAGCGCGTCGCGCTGCGCGGAGACGCGCTCCTCGACGGCACCGCGCTCGAAGTCCGTCGGCGCGAGGGCGCGCGTGCGGGCGCGGACGCGGTCGTCGTGCACGCCGGGTGCCGAGCGGCGGTCGGCGAGGGCGACGGCGGCCTCCGTGAACGCGTGCTCGACCGCGGTGCGTCCCTCGCGGAGTCCGCGGGCGAGGACGGACACCTCCCCGGTCTTCTGGTCGGCGAATGCGAGCCAGGTCTTCAGGCGCGGGTCGAGGTCGGGCTCATCCGCCACGTCGTGCGGCACGTGCTGCAGGGAGTTCGAGGTGCCCACGGTGACGCGTGCGGGCTTCAGCCCGCTCGTCTGCTCGAGAAGCGCCCACGCCCGGTCGAGGTCGCCGCGCCAGATGTTCCGCGCATCGACGACGCCCGCGACGATGGTCTTCTCCTCGACCCCGTCGACGGCGGCGGGCACGCCGCCGCGGACCAGGTCGAGCGCGATCGCCTCGACGGGCGTGCCGACCAGCGCCCCCCATCCCGCGACGCTCGGTGCGCCGTAGGGGGCGGCGACGAGGAGCTGCGGTCGATCCTCCGCCGCGCCGAGAACCGCGTAGGCCTCGGCCACCGCGCGCGCGACCTCGGCCGGGCTGACCTCGAGCGTCTCGCTCACGAGGGCGGGCTCGTCGAGCTGCACCCACTCGGCGCCCGCTGCGCGCAGTGCGGACAGGATCTCCAGGTACGCCGGCAGCAGGTCGGCGAGGCGGTCGAGCGGCCGGAATCCGGCCGCGGCGCCGTCGGCGGCCTTGGCGAGCGCCAGCAGCGTCACCGGGCCCACGACGACGGGGCGCGTGCTCACGCCGTCGGCCGCCGCCTCGGCGACGAGATCGGCGTACCGCGCGGGCTGCGCGGCGAAGACGGTGTCCGGGCCGATCTCCGGCACGAGGTAGTGGTAGTTCGTGTCGAACCACTTCGTCATCTCGAGGGGCGCGTTCTCGCCGTCGCCGCGCGCGGCGGCGAACTCGGCGGCGAGGCCGATCGAGCCATCCTGTTCGCGGTGGTCGGCGAACCGCGCGGGCAGGGCGCCCACGGCGAGCGCGGCATCCAGAACCTGGTCGTAGAACGAGAACGACTCGGGGATGGCCGACGGCTCGTCGAGGCCGAGCTCGACCAGGCGCGTGCGCGTGGCGCGTCGCAGCTCGGCGGCGCGCTCGCGCAGCTCCGACTCGTCGATCTTGCCGCCCCAGTGGGCCTCGACCGCGCGCTTGAGCTCACGGCGGCGTCCGATGCGGGGGTACCCGAGGATCGTTCCCAGGGGGAAGTCGGTCATCGCTGGTCTCCTTCGTGGTTCCGGATGTCTCCGGGGATGAGTGCGGTCAGGAAGCGGCGGTCTCGCGGAGCGGGATGCCCGCCTCGCGCAGGACGGCGAGCACGGTCTCGTGCTCGTTGAAGGCGTACAGGTGGATGCCCGGGGCGCCGCCCGCGAGCACCTCGCGAGCGAGCCGCGCGGCGTAGGCGATGCCCACCTCGCGACGGCCCTCCGCGGTGGGCTCGACCTCGAGGTCGATCGACAGGTCGGCCGGCAGCGGCTCCCCCGTCAGCTCCAGCATCCGGGCGAGCTTGCCCGGGGAGGTCACCGGCATGATGCCGGGGAGGATCGGGATCACCACGCCGGCGGCGCGCGCACGGTCGACGAACCGCAGGTAGTCCTCCGCGTGGAAGAACAGCTGCGTGATCGCGGCGTCGGCTCCCGCCGCCTGCTTCGCGAGCAGCGCGTCGATGTGCTCTCGGGGGTGCCGCGAGCGCGGATGGCCGTTGGGGAACGCGGCGACCGTCGTCCGAGCGCGCGGCCGCGGGTCCACGCGGGCGGCCTCGGGATGGCCGGGGATCGTCGTCTCGCTGTACGGCGCCCGCTCCGCCTGCACGCGGTGGATGAGCTGGACGAGCTCGGCGGAGGTGGTGAGGTCGCCGAGGAACACGTCGCCCTCCGCCTTGCCGAGGGGCGGATCGCCGCGCAGCGCGAGGAAGCGCAGCACGCCGGCGACGAGGAACTCGCGGATGAGGGCGCTCGCGGTGGCGTAGTCGTTGCCCACGCACGTGAGGTGCGCGAGGGGCTCCACGTCGGTGTTCTCGCGGATCCAGCGCAGCACCCGCAGGGACTCCCCGCCCGTGGCGCCGCCCGCGCCGTACGTCACCGAGAGGAACTCCGGCCCCGCCGCCGCGAGGCGGCGGATGGTCTCCTCGAGGGCCGCCGTGCGCGACCGCGTCCTCGGCGGATACAGCTCGAACGAGAACGGCGTGGCCGACGACTCCATGCTCCTCCCCCGCGCTTCCGGTCGCCGCGGCGACTGCGTATCCGGCCGGTGCCCGGCCTCCTCCGGAAAGGTAGCCCGCCCCGCTCCCGGGAGGGAGATCTGTGACGCCCCGTGTCACCGGGAGCCGGTTACCGTGGGGGGCATGGTGCAGACGCTTCCGTTCGGCTCATGGCCGTCGCCGATCTCCGCCCGTGACATCGCCGGGAACGCGCCGCGGCTGGGAGACGCCCGGTTCGTCGGCGACGACGTCTGGTGGGCGGAGGGGGTCGCCGCCGAGGGCGGGAGGACCGCCGTGCTGCGCGCGAGCGACGGGCGGCGCGTGCTGCCCGCGCCGTGGAGCGCGCGGTCGCGCGTGCACGAGTACGGCGGCGGCGCATGGACGGCGGACGAGTCGGGGCGGCTCCTCTTCGTCGAGCAGTCCGACCAGCGCATCCACCTCCTCGCGGCGGGCGCGGACCCCGTGCCGCTCACCCCCGCCGGCGCGGGCATGGCATTCGGCGATCTCGTCCTGACGGATGGCCGGCTCTGGGCGGTGCGGGAGACGCAGAGCGGCGAGGGGGCACCGCGACGCGACATCGTCGTCGTCCCGTTGGACGGCAGCGCCGCGGCGGACGGGTCGGCCATCCGCAGCGTCGTGTCGGGGAGCGACTTCGTGGCCTATCCCGCGCCGCGCGGCGACCGGATCGCATGGGTCGCCTGGGATCATCCGGACATGCCCTGGGACGCAGCGGAGCTGCGGCTCGGCCGCATCGAGTCGGATGGCCGGGTGCGGGAGTGGACGACGCTCGCCGGCGGACGACGAGCGTGGGAGGCGCAGGACGTGTCGGCGCTGCAGCCGCAGTGGACCTCGGACGACGACCTCCTCTTCGTCGCCGATCCGCCCATCTGCGAGGGCGGACCCGCCCGCTGGAACCTCCGGCGCGCGCGCCTGGCGGCCGGCGCGACGGCCGTGGTGGAGTCCATCCTCCCCGCCGACGCCGACACCGGGGGCCCGCTGTGGAACCTCGGCACCCGCTGGTACGCCCCGCTCGACGACGGCCGCGTGCTCGCGGTGCAGACGAACGGGCGGGACCGCCTCGTGGTCGTCTCCCCCGACACGCGCGCGGTGACCGAGCTCGAGACCCCGCTCGCGCAGGTCCTCGTGAAGGACGTGCGCGGCTCGCAGGTGCTGCTCTCCGGCGCGGGTCCGCGCACCCCCGGCGGCATCTGGCTGCTGGACGTCGACGCGCGCACCGTCACCCCGGTGCGCGGCGGCGAGACCGACCTCGATCTCGTCTGGATGCCCGAGGCGCTGCCGCTGACCTTCCCCGGCCCTCACGGCGAGGTGCACGCCTTCGCCTACCCGCCGACGAACCCCGAGGTCACCGCGCCCGAGGGCGAGCTGCCGCCGTATCTCGCGCTGGTCCACGGCGGGCCGACCGCGCATGTCGCGGGCGACCTCTCCCTCGCCGTGGCGTACTTCACGAGCCGCGGGATCGGCGTCCTCGACGTCAACTACGGCGGCTCGACGGGCTACGGACGCGCCTACCGCGAGCGTCTGCAGGGCGGATGGGGCGTGGTCGACGTCGACGACGTCGCCGCCGCCGCGCGCGGGATGGCCGAGTCCGGCTTCGCGGACCCGGCGCGTCTGGCCATCCGGGGCGGGTCGGCGGGCGGGTGGACCGTGCTGTGCGCGCTCGCCGACACCGACGTCTTCGCCGCGGGGATCAGCCGCTACGGCGTGGCCGACCTGCGCATGCTCGTCGCCGAGACCCACGACTTCGAGGCGCGCTACATCGACAAGCTCGTGGGCCCGCTGCCCGAGGCCGCAGACCTCTACGAGAGCCGCTCGCCGCTGTCGCGGCCACAGCTCCTGCAGACGCCGCTGCTCATCGAGCAGGGCGCGGACGACCCGGTCGTGCCGCCCTCCCAGGCCGAGGCGCTGCGCGACGCGCTGGCGGCGAACGGGGTGCCGCACGCGTACCTCCTCTTCGAGGGCGAGTCGCACGGCTTCCGCGGCAGCGAGGCGATCGTGCGCTCGCTGGAGTCGGAGGTGGCGTTCCTGGGCGCGGTGCTGGGATTCACCGCACCCGACGTGCCGGCGCTGGAGATCGAGGCGCTGTCGGCGCCCGACGGTACCGTCTGATCCATGGAGCTCACGGGGCTGGTCCTCGCCGCGATCGGCGGCGCGGATCTCGTGCGGGCGGGCGCATCGCACCGCGTGCGCGGAGCCGGCGTGACCGCGCTGCTCGTCGTGATCGTGCTGGCCGGCGCGGCGGTCGGCGCCGACCCCGTCTCCTCGGTGCTGCTGGCACTCGTGCCGGCGGCGGCCGCGCTCGGCTGGCTGGCGACGATGCGCGCCGACGACTCACCGCTCGGGTTCTTGCCCGTCGTCCTCCTCGGGGCGCTCGCGCTGGGCGCGTTCGCCTGGAGCCCGGCGACGGTCGATGCGACGGTGACGTGGGGCGACCACGGCGCGCTGCCGGTCGCGGTCGTGCTCCTCACGCTCGGCGGCGCGCTCTTCCTGCTGGAGTCGTCGAACCGCGTGGTGCGCACGGCGCTGCGCACGGAGGACGTGCCGGCCGACGGCGACGAGGCGCCCGGACGACGCCGGCTGTTCGGCCCTCGAGCGGACGCGGACACCGTCCCTGCGCGGGACGTGCACACGCTTCGCGGCGGACGGCTGATCGGACCGCTCGAGCGCCTCGTGCTCGGCGGGCTGCTCCTGGCCGGCGCCTACCCCGTCGTCGCGGCGCTCATCGCCGCCAAGGGCATCGTGCGCTTCCCCGAGATCTCCCGCGACCGCGACCGCGGTACGCAGGCGGAGTACTTCCTCGTCGGGAGCATGGTGAGCTGGGCGCTCGCCCTCGCGACGACCGCGCTGGTGTGGCTGGGTTCCGCCTCCCTCGGGTGAGGGAGGCGGAACCGCGCGCTCACTGGGTGCCGGCGAACTGCTCGAGCTCGGCGGCCAGGCGCGGCGAGACGCGGACGTGCACGCGCGTGCCGCCGGACTCGTGCTCCTGCTCCAGGAAGATGCCCGTCTCGTGGATGGCCGACAGGAGATCGCCGCGCTCGTAGGGGACGAGCGCCCTCACCTCGACGGCCGGGACCGGCAGGGCGTCCTCGACGACCGCTCGGAGCTCCGCGACGCCCTCCCCCGTGCGGGAGGAGACGAACACGGCGTCCGGCTCGAGGCCGCGCAGCACCATCCGCGTGTCGTCGTCGATGAGGTCGGCCTTGTTGAAGACGACGATCTCGCGGATGTCGCGCGCCCCCACATCCGCCATCACATCGCGGACGGTCGCGATCTGCCCGGCCGGGTCGGGGTGGTGACCGTCGACCACATGCACGATGACGTCTGCGTCGGCGACCTCCTCGAGCGTGGAGCGGAACGCCTCCACGAGCTGGTGCGGCAGGTTGCGGACGAATCCGACGGTGTCGGCGAACGTGAACACGCGGCCGTCCGCGGTCTCGGTGCGGCGCACGGTGGCGTCCAGCGTCGCGAACAGCGCGTTCTCCACGAGGACGCCGGCGCTCGTCAGCCGGTTCAGCAGGGACGATTTGCCGGCGTTGGTGTAGCCGGCGATCGCCACGGACGGGATGGTGTTGCGCTTGCGCTCGGACCGCTTGGCGTCGCGCGCGGGCGCGAACTCCTTGATCTGCTTGCGCAGCTGCGCCATCCGCGTGCGGATGCGACGGCGGTCGAGCTCGATCTTCGTCTCACCGGGTCCGCGGGAGCCCATGCCGGCCCCGCCGGCACCGACCTGGCCACCGGCCTGACGGCTCATCGACTCGCCCCAGCCGCGGAGGCGCGGCAGGAGGTACTCGAGCTGCGCCAGCTCGACCTGGGCCTTGCCCTCGCGGGTCTTGGCGTGCTGCGCGAAGATGTCGAGGATCACCGCGGTGCGGTCGATGACCTTCACCTTGATGGCGTCCTCCAGCGCGCGACGCTGGCTCGGTGCGAGCTCGGTGTCGGCGATGACGGTGTCTGCCCCGACGGACGTGACGATGTCCTTCAGCTCCTCCGCCTTGCCGCGCCCCACGTAGGTCGCGGGGTCCGGGTGGGGGCGGCGCTGCAGCACGCCGTCGAGCACGGTCGAGCCGGCGGTCTCCGCGAGGGCGGCGAGCTCGCGCAGCGAGTTCTCCGCATCGACGAGCGAGCCCTGCGCGTAGACGCCCACGAGCACGACGTTCTCGAGGCGCAGCTGGCGGTACTCGACCTCGGTGACGTCCTCGAGCTCGGTCGAGAGGCCCGGCACGCGACGCAGCGCATGGCGCGCCTCGAGGTCCCACTGCTCGCCGTCGGTGGTCGAACCGGCGGCGGTTCCCGCATCCTGCAGCGCCTGCGCGCCGCCGAAGGTGCGGACTCCCGAGCGCGATTCGGCGTGCGAGAGCACGCGGTCAACCGGATCCGACATCGGATCGGTCTGCACATCGGGATCGATGGTGTCTGTCAAAGGGTGCCTTTCTGAGGTTTTCCGCGGCCGGCGGGCGCCGGCCGAAGGGGAGCCGCGTCGGCTGAGCCCTTCAGGATACAGCCGGGACGGCGCCCGAGGAAGGGGACGTCTCGCCCGTTCCTGTTCACGGAGCGGTGCCGGCTCCGGTAATCTCGGGGATCATGGGGGACCATTACTTCAGCGCGAATCCCTCCACCCCCGAACAGCTCCGCCGCATCGCCGTGACCCTGGCCGATCGCGATGTCGAGGTGACCACCGCGGGCGGAGTGTTCAGCCCCGATCATGTCGACACCGGCACCCGGGTGCTGCTGGCGAATGCGCCCGAGCCCCCGGCGGGCGGCGACTTCCTCGATCTCGGCGCCGGATGGGGGCCGATCTCGCTGAGCCTCGCCATGCTGTCGCCGCGCGCCCGGATCTGGGCGGTCGACGTCAACGAGCGCGCTCTCGATCTCGTCCGACGCAATGCCGATGATCTCGGCCTCGACAATGTCAACGCCGTGCGGCCGGAGGATGTTCCCGCGGATGTCTCCTTCCGCACCATCTGGTCGAACCCGCCCATCCGGGTGGGCAAGGCCGTCCTGCACGAGCTGATGGAGACCTGGCTGCCGCGGCTGGCGGAGCGCAGCGACGCGTACCTCGTCGTGCAGCGGAACCTCGGCTCCGACTCCCTGCATCGCTGGCTGGAGGCGACGCTCGAGGACGATTTCAGCGTGCACCGGCACGCCACGTCGAAGGGCTTCCGCGTGCTCCGGGTGCGGCACCAGGGACCGGGCGCCGCTCAGGCGTGATCGCGGAGCGCGAACTCGCAGGCGGGTTCCGTCAGCTCCGCTCGGGAGGCAGCGCCGCACGCGCCGCGGTGACGACGGCGTCGCGGATGGCCGTGAGCAGCGGCGAGCGCAGGTTCCACTGCTGCCAGTAGAGCGGCACGCGCAGGCGCGGCTCCCCGAGCTTCAGGAGGAGCCCGGCTTCGAGACCCGGCTTTGACTGCAGCGGAGGCAGCATGCCCCAGCCGAGCCCGAGCCGCACGGCGGCCGCGTAGTCCTCCGAGGCCGGCACGTAGTGGCGCGGCACCGTCGTCGGGTCGACCCCCTGCGCGCGCAGCCACGAGGACTGCACGTCGTCGGCGCGGTCGAAGTCGATGAGCGGCGCGCGGGCGAGCGCCTGCGGCGTCACGCCGTCGGGCAGCCAGCGCGCGGAGTATCCGGGCGTCGCAACCGCGTCGTAGATGGTGTCGCCGAGCGCGGTGACCGTGCATCCCGCGATCGGCTCGCGCTGCGAGGTCACCGCCGCCATCACCGTTCCCGCCTCGAGGAGCGCGACCGTGCGGTCCTCGTCCTCCCGGCGCAGCTCGAAGGTCACGTCATGCGTGCGGGTGACCGGCTCCAGGCCCGGGAGCAGCCAGGTCGCGAGCGAGTCGGCGTTCACAGCGATCGGGACCCGCGCGAGCCCCGGGCCCTCGAGGCCGAGTGCCACCGCCGCGTCGTGCGCGAGCAGCGCGTACTGCCGCGCCAGGCGGACGACCACCGCACCCGCCTCGGTCGCCCTGGCGGGGCGGGAGCGGACGATGAGCACGCGCCCCAGCTGGGCCTCGAGCGCCCGCAGCCGCTGACTCACGGCCGATGGCGTGATCTGCAGCGCGCGGGCGGCCGCGTCAAGGCTCCCCTCCTCCACGATCGCGGCGACGGTGGCGGCGAGGTCGGGAGGCACGTTCATGAAGCTGAGCTTACGGTGGTTCAGAATCCTTAGCCTCACTTTTGCATCGACTCCGCGCGCGAGTAGCGTCCGATTCGTGCTCACCGCCCTGCTCGCCGGATTCGGCCTCAGCCTGTCCCTCATCGTCGCGCCCGGCGCGCAGAACGTCTTCCTGCTGAAGATGGGCATCCGCCGCCAGCACGCGGTCGCACTCGCGCTGACGTGCTTCCTCAGCGATGTCGTGCTCGTCTCCGCGGGCGTGGGCGGCTTCGGCGTCGCCGTGCAGCACCTCCCCTGGCTCTTCCAGGCCGTGAAGTGGGCGGGCGTCGTGTTCCTCGCCGGCTACGCCCTGAGCGCCGCCTGGCGCGCGCTGCGCCCGACAGGCGAGGCGATCTCGGTCTCCGGGGGCGCGCCCGTGGGCGGCGCGGCGGAGCGCACGCCCCCGGCCGCGCGCGCCGACGACGGCGGGACGACCACCGCCACCCTCACTCGCCCCCGCACCGTGGCGGCCACGCTGACACCCGCCCTGCTGTCGTGCCTCGCGATCACCTGGCTCAACCCGCACACGTACCTCGACACGGTGCTGCTGCTGGGCTCGATCTCGACGAGCTACGGCGCGGACCGCTGGATGTTCGGTATCGGCGCCATCCTCGGCAGCGGCGTCTGGTTCGCGTTCCTCACTGCCATGGCGCGCGTCGCCGCGCGCTGGCTGCGCTCGCCGCGCTCGTGGCGCGTGCTCGACGGCGTCATCGCGGTCGTCATGGCCGCTCTCGCCACCACGCTCGCGATCGCGGGCTGACCCGCGGCTGCCGCGCCGACCGTCGCGGGATCAGGCGAGGGCCACCACGCCGGAGAAAACGAGGACGGCCGGCCCGGAGAGGGCGACGTGCTCGCCCTCCTCGGTGGGGAACATCCGCACGCCGAGCGTGCCGCCTGGGACATCCACGCGCCAGAAGTCGGGGGCGGCGGCGCCCGCCCAGTCCCGCACGGCGAGGGCGGCCGCCGCGGTGCCCGTGCCGCACGAGAGGGTCTCCCCGACGCCGCGTTCGAACACCCGCATCCGGATGCGGCCGATGCCGTCCTTCACGCCCTGCGGCACGACGAACTCGACGTTCGCACCGTGCGGCGGCTCGGGCTCGATCATCGGCTGCACGGTGAGGTCGAGGCCCGCAAGCTCCTCCTCCGAGGCGAGCGCCACCACGACGTGCGGGTTGCCGAGGTCGACCCCCATCCCGGGCCGCGCCACCGGCAGGCCCTTCGCCCGCACCAGGGGGTCGCCCGGCTCTGCCCGCCACCGCCCGAGGTCGACCTGGAAGCCGGTCTCGCTGCGGGTGATGTCCTTGACGCCCGCGCGAGTGCCGATCGGCAGCGTCGATCCGGCGGGCAGCTCGGCGAGATCCGAATCCAGCAGATACCGCGCGAAGACCCGAGTGCCGTTCCCGCACATCTCGGCGATCGAGCCGTCGGCGTTCCGATAGTCCATGAACCACTCGGCGGCCGGCTCCTCCGCCAGCGCAGCCGCGCCCTCGGGAAGCGCGCGCGAGCGCACGACGCGCAGGAGGCCATCCGCGCCGATGCCGAAGCGCCGGTCGCACAGCGCGGCGATCTGGTCGGCGCTGAGGTCGAGCTCGCCGTCGGGATCGGCGACGATGACGAAGTCGTTGCCCGTGCCGTGGCCCTTGGTGAACTGGATCTCCGCCATCCCCTCAGTCTAGAGTCGCCGGCTCCCCGGCGACGGCGGCGGCCAGCGCCCCGTCGTCGACCTCGCCGGCCTCGAGCCAGCGCACGTCGGCATAGCGCTTGAACCACGAGACCTGGCGGCGCGCGTAGCGGCGGGTGAGCGCCTGGGTCTGGGCGATGGCGTCCGCCTCCGTCATCTCCCCCGCCAGCTGGGCGAGCGCCTGCGCGTACCCGATCGCGCGCGGGGCGGTGACACCGCGCTCCAGGCCGCGCTCGCGCAGGCCCTGCACCTCGTCGAGCATCCCCTGCGTCCACATCCGCTCGACCCGCCGGTCGAGACGCTCGACGAGCGCCGGCCGCTCGAGGCGCAGGCCGAGCAGCGTGGCCGGGCGCCAGCGCGCGGGGGCCTCCGGAAGCGCCGCGCCGTGGGTGGCCTCCCCCTGCGCCAGCACCTCCAGCGCGCGCACGATGCGCCGGCCGTTGTGCGGGTCGACGCGCTCGGCGGTCGCGGGGTCCTCCCGCTGCAGCCGGGCATGGAGCGCACCCGCACCGAGCCGGGCCAGCTCGTCCTCCAGCTGCGCGCGCAGCGCCTCGTCGCGCGGGGGGAACCGGAACGCGAACAGCACGCTGGAGACGTAGAGACCCGACCCGCCGACGAGGATGGCGTCGCGTCCGGCGGCGAGGATCGCGTCGATCGCCGCGCGCGCCTCCGTCTGATAGCGCGCGACGGACGCCTCCTCGGTCACGTCGAGCACGTCGAGGAGGTGATGCGCGACGCCGCGGCGCTCGTGCAGCGGAAGCTTCGCCGTGCCGATGTCCATGCCGCGATACAGCTGCATGGCGTCGGCGTTCACGACCTCGGCGTCACCGCCGGCGGCGCGGATGGCCTCGGCCAGGTCGAGCGAGAGATCGCTCTTCCCGGTGCCGGTCGCGCCGACGACCGCCCAGAGCCGCGGCGCGCGGCTCACACGCCGACGCGGATGGTGGGCAGCCCCAGGCGGACCGCCCCCGGTGCGGCGGCGGGAGCGGCGGGCACCGCGCAGGACGCCGCCTGCGCACGGTCCCAGGCGTCGCCGGCGCGCGTGCGGCGGATGCGCAGCGGTGCGCCGTCGGGGCTGTCGGCGAGGAGGTGGAACGGCGCCGCATGGGTGACGACGGCGGTCACGAAGTCGCCCGGACGCGGACGCTCCGAGCCGGCGGGCAGCTCGACGTGGACGAGCCGGTTGTCCTCCGCGCGACCGGTGAGCCGGTGCGTGGCGGCGTCCTTCTTGCCCTCGCCGGTCGACACGAGCACCTCGACCGAGCGGCCCAGCTGCTTCTGGTTCTCCTCGAGGGAGATGCGCTCCTGCAGGGCCAGCAGACGGTCGTACCGCTCCTGCACGACCTCCTTCGGCACCTGGTTCGGCATGGTCGCGGCGGGAGTGCCCGCGCGCACGGAGTACTGGAACGTGAACGCGTTGGCGAAGCGCGCCTGCTCGACCACGCGCAGCGTGTCCTCGAAGTCGGCGTCGGTCTCGCCGGGGAAGCCCACGATGATGTCGGTCGAGATCGCCGCGTGCGGGATGCGCTCGCGGACGCGGTCGAGGATGCCGAGGAACTTCGCGCTGCGGTACGAGCGCCGCATCGCCTTGAGGATGCTGTCGCTGCCGGACTGCAGCGGCATGTGCAGCTGCGGCATCACGGCCGGGGTCTCGGCCATGGCGGCGATGACGTCGTCGGTGAAGGCGGCGGGGTGCGGGCTGGTGAAGCGGATCCGCTCGAGTCCCTCGATCTCGCCGGCTGCGCGCAGCAGCTTGCCGAACGCCTGGCGATCGCCGAACTCCACGCCGTAGGTGTTGACGTTCTGGCCGAGGAGGGTGACCTCGATCGCGCCGTCGTCGACGAGGAGGCGGATCTCGCTGAGGACGTCGCCGGGGCGGCGGTCCTTCTCCTTGCCGCGCAGGCTCGGCACGATGCAGAAGGTGCAGGTGTTGTTGCAGCCGACGGAGATGGACACCCAGCCGGAGTACGTGGAGTCGCGCTTGGTCGGCAGCGTGGAGGGGAACACCTCGAGCGCCTCGAGGATCTCGACCTCCGCCTCGCCGTTGTGCCGCGAGCGCTCCAGGAGCGCCGGAAGAGCGCCCATGTTGTGCGTGCCGAAGACGACGTCGACCCAGGGCGCACGGTCGAGCACCGCCTCCCGGTCCATCTGCGCGAGGCATCCGCCCACCGCGATCTGCATGCCGGCGCGGGCGTCCTTGCGGGACTTCAGGTGCCCGAGGGTGCCGTAGAGCTTGCCGGATGCGTTCTCGCGCACCGCGCAGGTGTTGATGACGACGAGGTCGGCCTCCGCGCCCGGCTCGACCTTCACGTAGCCCGCGCTCTCGAGTGAGCCCGACAGCCGCTCGGAGTCGTGCACGTTCATCTGGCACCCGAAGGTGCGCACCTCGTACGAGCGCGCGCGGCCCTCGGCGTCGAGGGCGGCGGGCGAGGGATCGATGAGCGTCGGGGCGCTGGATGGCGTAGTCATGACCTGCACATTCTACGTTCCGCCCTTCCCGCCGACACCGAGGGATCGCTCAGCGGAAGCGCACGCCGCGTCCCCCGCCGCGGGCCTCTTCGAGGGCACGACGGGCGGCCGACATGGCGAGCGAGCCGCCGAAGCCGCGGCGCCCCAGCTGGCCCACGAGACGGCGGAGCGCGGTGTCCTCGTCGTACCGCACCAGACTCTGCGCCTTGCCGCGGGCGAACTCGAGGGCGCGCTCCTCGTCGTCGTCGGGAAGCTCCGCGAGGGCCGCGTCCACGACCTCGCGGCCGATCCCGCGCGCGGACAGCGCCTGCGCGATCGCGCGCCGGCCCTGGTTCTTGCGCGTCGTGCCGACGTGCACGAGCTGCTCGGCGAGGGCCGCGTCGTCGAGCGCACCGAGCCGCTCCAGGCGGTCGACGATCGCGTCGATGTCCGCGGCGTCCACACCGTCCTGTCGCAGACGGCTGCGCGCCTCACTCACCGACAGCGAGCGCGAGCGCAGCGCCCGCAGCAGACGCGCCTCGGCGGCCTCCGCCGCTTCGGTCGCGGACGCGCTGTCGGCGTCCGCCGGGTCCGGCTCGATCTCCAGGAATCGCACGCCATCGCGGACGGTGGTGCTCACCGCCGGCACCGCCTGCGGGCGCCCGGGACGGAGGTCGCGCCAGGTGGTGTGCCACCCTTCTGCGTCGGCCGTGCCCGACTCGACGGGCCGCGCAGGTGCGGCGTCCGCCGAGCCGTCGGCCGAGCCATCGTCGGGGCGCGCGGACCGCGCGCCGAACAGGGGGATCACGGGGGCGAGGTCCGCCTCGCCCCCGTCGGTCGGCTCCGTCATGCTGAGCCGCGCCTCACGCCGTGCGTCGAGCAGGCTCCGCGGGAGCCGGCGCTTCCTCGACCTGCGGACGCTGCCCGATGCCGAGCTTGTCCTTGATCTTGTTCTCGATCTCGAGGGCGACGTCGGCGTTCTTGATGAGGAAGTTGCGGGCGTTCTCCTTGCCCTGCCCCAGCTGATCGCCGTCGTACGTGTACCAGGATCCCGACTTCTTCACGATGCCGTGGTCGACGCCGAAGTCGATGAGACTGCCCTCGCGGGAGATGCCGACACCGTAGAGGATGTCGAACTCGGCCTGCTTGAAGGGCGGCGCCATCTTGTTCTTGACGACCTTCACGCGCGTGCGGTTGCCCACCGCGTCGGTGCCGTCCTTCAGGGTCTCGATGCGGCGGATGTCCATGCGCACCGAGGCGTAGAACTTCAGCGCCTTACCGCCCGCGGTGGTCTCCGGCGAACCGAAGAAGACGCCGATCTTCTCGCGGAGCTGGTTGATGAAGATCGCGGTGGTCTTGGTCTGGTTCAGACCGCCTGTGAGCTTGCGGAGGGCCTGCGACATGAGGCGCGCCTGCAGGCCGACGTGAGAGTCGCCCATCTCGCCCTCGATCTCCGCGCGCGGCACGAGCGCGGCGACGGAGTCGATCACGACGAGGTCGATCGCGCCCGAGCGGATGAGCATGTCGGCGATCTCCAGCGCCTGCTCGCCCGTGTCGGGCTGCGAGACGAGGAGCTGGTCGATGTCGACGCCGAGCTTCTGCGCGTACTCGGGGTCGAGAGCGTGCTCGGCGTCGATGAACGCGGCGATGCCGCCGGCGCGCTGCGCGTTGGCGATCGCGTGCAGGGTCAGCGTCGTCTTACCCGACGACTCCGGCCCGTAGATCTCGATGATGCGGCCACGAGGGATTCCGCCGATGCCGAGAGCGACGTCCAGGGCGATGGACCCCGTGGGGATGACCTCGACGGGAGCGCGCTCGTCGCTGCCCAGTCGCATGACCGAGCCCTTGCCGAACTGCTTGTCGATCTGTGCGAGAGCCGATTCGAGAGCCTTCTCGCGGTCTGCTGGTGCGGGCATTTCCTGTTCCTTATCCACTCGTGTGCCGCCGCCTGTAGGCTGTCGCGCCCCGACCGGATGGCCGGGTGCTGCGACAAGGCGTGTGGCGCTGGTGCCGATCACCACGCTACGGAGGGCCACCGACATTGCCGTCGGGGCACCGTTTCTGTGGAGGGCGGACGCCTCGCAACCACGTTGTGCACGAGGCTACGCCGGTATCGAACGCACTTTCGACGACACGCCGCGATCGGACACGACGATCCTCGAACATCGCGCGCTCAGCGCCGCGGCTCCTGACGCCCCGCTCCGTACCGCCGCGAAGGGGGCACGTCGGTGTCCGCGCACAGCGCGAGCCAGATCTCCTGCGGCGGCACTCCCGCGTCGAGGGCCTCCTGCGCGGTGCGGCCGATCCCGGTCAGCACCAGATCGCTCACCAGCGACGACGCGCGGCCGCCGAACTCCTCGTCGACCGCGCGCAGGAACTCGCTTCTGCGCATCCCGGTCAGCGGTAGGACAGCTCGGGGCCGACCTCGGCGATGAGGTCGTCGGGCACGACGTCGGGGAACGACGGCACGTCGAGGCCCTCGAGCACCGCGATGCGGTCGCCGACGGTGCGGTAGATCGTGGAGATGGGGACGTCGAGCGCCTCGGCCACCGACGCGAGGATCTCGCTCGATGCCTCCTTCTGCCCGCGCTCGACCTCGCTGAGGTATCCGAGCGCGACGCTGGCCTTGCTGGCCACCTGTCGGAGGGTCTGGCCCTTCTGCTGGCGGAAGCCGCGCAGCACGTCGCCGATCTCCTGACGAACCAGGATCATGACTATCCCCTCCTCACTGGCGTATCACCGGGTGCATAAGAGTACAACGCGGGTGGATCCACTTTAATCCCGCTTGACAGGACGAAGGCGAGCGCTCCGGCCGAGAATCCGCCGAGCGAAGGCCCTCAGATCTCTGCGACCGCGAGATCCAGTGCGGCGAGCACCGACTGCGCGCGGATCTCCGCGCGGTCGCCGTCGAAGAGGTGCGAGGAGACGACGAGCCGGTCGGGCGTGGCGACGGCCACGTGCACGGTGCCCACCGGCTGGCCGTCGGGCGAGACCGGGCCGGCGATGCCCGTGGTGGCGAGCCCCACCAGGGTCTCCTCGTCGGCGAGCGACAGCACGCGCCGCACGCCGAGCGCCATCTGGCGCGCGACGTCGGGGTGCACGGCGCCCTCGGCCGCCAGCAGGTCCTCGTCGACGCCGAGCACGGTCTGCTTGATCGTGGTGTCGTAAGCGACGACCCCGCCCCGCATCCGCTGCGACGACCCCGGCACGTCGATGATCGCCGACGCCAGCAGCCCGCCGGTGAGCGACTCCGCCGTTCCGATGCTCCAGTTGCGCGCGCTCAGGCGCCGCAGCAGCTCGTTCGCGACAGCGAGGGTCTCGCGTTCGATGTCACTCATGGGCCTCGCCCTTCGCACCCCGCGCCTGCGCGACGACGTAATCGATTCCGCTGGCGACCGTGAGGACCACGACCACCCACATCAGGATCTGCGTGACGAGCGAGAAGGCGCCCTCCCCGATGACCAGCCAGATCGGCAGCAGGGCCCAGCCCAGCGCCACGCCCTGGAAGGCGGTCTTCACCTTGCCCATCCAGGCCGCGGCGACGACGTGCTGTCGCGCGACGACGAACCGATGGATCGTGATCCCCCACTCCCTCACCAGGATGATCACGACCATCCACCACGGCATCTCGTCGAGGATCGCGAGGCCGACGAACGCGGCGCCGGTGAGGAGCTTGTCGGCGATGGGGTCCCAGAGCTTGCCGAAGTCGCTCACGAGGTCGTAGCGCCGGGCGAGATACCCGTCGACCCAGTCGGTCGAGATCGCCACGATGAAGAGCACGGCCGCGATCCACCGCAGCGCGAGGTCGTGCTCGCCCAGCCGGCCGCCCAGGAGCAGCACGATGAAGAACACCACCGCGAGCGGGATGCGCACGACGGTGAGGATGTTCGGCAGCTGCCGTGGGATGGCCATGGCCTCAGTCTCTCAGTACCGCGGCTCGTCGCGCCCCGTGAGACCCCACGCGTCTTCCGACTCGCTCTCGTCGACGGTCTCGTGGCCGGCGAACTGCGCCTCGATCGGATCCTCCGCGTAGCGGTCGTCGTCGGCCGGCACCGCCACGGCAGCCGGCTTCTCCTCCGCCGCGCCGCCCGCCTGATCGGCCGGCGGCTCCTCGCCGCGCAGCTTCGCCAGCACGCCCGCGAGCTGCTCGGGCTTGACGAGCACGTCGCGCGCCTTCGAGCCCTCGGACGGGCCGACGATCTCGCGCGACTCCAGCAGGTCCATCAGGCGCCCCGCCTTCGCGAACCCCACGCGGAGCTTGCGCTGCAGCATCGAGGTGGAGCCGAACTGGCTGGACACGATGAGCTCGGCGGCGGCCAGGAGGAGCTCGAGGTCGTCGCCGATGTCCTCGTCGACCTCCTTCTTCTTCGGCTCCAGCGCCTCCGCCACGTCGGAGCGGTACTCCGGACGCGCCTGCCCGGTGACGTGCGCGACGACCTTCTCGATCTCGTCCTCGGTGACCCACGCGCCCTGCACGCGCAGCGCCTTGGACGACCCCATCGGCGAGAACAGGGCGTCACCCTGGCCGATGAGCTTGTCGGCGCCGGGCTGGTCGAGGATGACGCGGCTGTCGGTGACGCTGGTGACGGCGAAGGCGAGACGGGATGGCACGTTCGCCTTGATGAGGCCCGTCACGACGTCGACGGACGGGCGCTGCGTGGCCAGCACCAGGTGGATGCCCGAGGCGCGCGCGAGCTGGGTGATGCGCACGATCGAGTCCTCGACGTCGCGCGGGGCCACCATCATCAGGTCCGCGAGCTCATCGACGACCACGAGGAGGTACGGGTACGGCTTCAGCACCCGCTCGCTGCCGGTCGGCACGTCGACGTCGCCGGCGACCACGGCGCGGTTGAAGTCGTCGATGTGGCGGAACCCGAACGACGCGAGGTCGTCGTACCGCATGTCCATCTCCTTCACCACCCACTGCAGGGCCTCGGCGGCCTTCTTCGCATTGGTGATGATGGGCGTGATGAGGTGAGGGACGCCCGCGTAGTTCGTCAGCTCGACGCGCTTGGGGTCGATGAGCACCATCCGCACCTCGCTCGGCTTCGCGCGCATGAGGAGGCTGGTGATCATCGAGTTGACGAAGCTGGACTTTCCGGAGCCCGTCGAGCCGGCCACGAGGAGGTGCGGCATCTTCGCGAGGTTCGCCAGGACGAAACCGCCGCCGACGTCCTTGCCGACGCCGATGGTGAGCGGGTGCGTGGACTTCTGCGCGGCCGGCGAGCGGAGCACGTCGCCGAGCGCGACGGTCTCGCGGTCGGCGTTCGGGATCTCCACGCCGATGGCGCTCTTGCCGGGGATCGGGGCGAGGATCCGCACGTCGTTCGACGCCACCGCATAGGAGATGTTGTTCGACAGCTGGGTGATCTTCTCGACCTTGACCCCGGGCCCGAGCTCGATCTCGTACTGCGTCACGGTCGGACCGCGCGAGAAGCCGGTGACGCTCGCGTCGACCTTGAACTGCTCGAACACGCTGGTGATCTGCGCGACGACGCGGTCGTTCGCCTCGGAGTGCGCGACGGCGGGCGGACCGGCGGCGAGCGCCGCGGGGGACGGCAGCACGTACGGCTGGGAGGGCGGCTGCGGACCGCGTGCGCCGGGGCCGTCCGTGCCGAACCCGGTGAAGCCGGGGAGGTCGTCGTCGTCGAGGTCGTCGCCGTCGCCCACGAGCGCGGTGCGGGCCTCGGCGTCGTCGCGGAGGCCGGCGACGACGGACTCGGAGATCGCCTCGGTCACGGCGTCGTCGGGCGACACCGTGCTCCCCGACGACCCCCTGCTCTCCGACGACGTGCTCTCGGACGAGCCGGTGCTCCGGAACGACACCCTGCCCTTCGGCGCGACCGCGCTCTCCGACGTGACGATGGCCTGGTCGTACCCGCGGTCGCTCTGGTCGGTGAGCAGCTCGGTGAGGTCCTGCGGCTCGGAGACGACCTCGGGGTCCTCCTCCCGGCCGGACTTGTTCCGACGCCACCACGGCACGCTCGACTCCGCGTCGTCCTCGTCCTGCTCGAGCACCTTCGTCGGAGCCGTCGCGCCCTTCGCGGGCTTCTCCGGCTTCTCCTCGCGCGGCGTGCGCTCGGCGTCGAACAGCCACAGATACAGATCACCCAGGCGCGCGAAGATGCGGTTCGGCGGCGTCTTGGTGATGATTAGGAGGCTCAGCACGGCCAGGAGCGACAGCACGATGTACGCGCCCACATCGGTGATGAGGTAGGCCATGGCCTCGGCGACCAGCCAGCCGAAGAGGCCACCCGCCTCGCTGAGCACGACCACCCCGTCGACCGGCTTCGGGCGGCCGCCGGCGACGTGGAGGAAGCCCGCGATCGTGACGGTGAGCATGCCGAAGCCGATGCCGACCCGGCCGTTGTCGTTGACCGACGAGGGATGGCGGAAGAGCCATCCTGCCAGGAGCAGGAGCAGCACGGGGAACACGAATGCGGTGCGCCCGATGAGGGCGCCGAAGGTGTAGCTGCTGATGTTGGCGGCCACGGGGTTCCCGATCAGGAACCACTCCACGACCGCGCCGATGGCGGCGAGGAGCACGAGCAGCAGCGGAAAGCCATCGCGCCGCTGATCCTTCTCCAGCACCTCGGGGCCGAACGCGCGGAAGAGCCCGCCGACCGCGCGGGCGAGACCGTTCCAGCCGCGCACGACGGGCGACGGCCGGTCGCTCTCGTCGATGTAGCGCTGCGGCGCGGGCTCCGCCTTCTTGCGCGGGCGCGCGGCCGCCTTGGAGGCTCCCCGGTCGGCAGGGGCTCCGGAGGTCTTGGACGCGGCGGACGTACGTGGCATTGCTCCACGGTACGTCGCCCGTCCGACATCCGCCCGGAGCGACGCGGATCGGGGCGGAATCCCGCCCCGATCCGCGCGGCGATCAGGCTTCGATGACGAGCGGCACGATCATCGGGCGCCGGCGCAGCGACTGGTTCACCCAGCGGCCGATGGTGCGGCGGATGATCTGCGACAGCGCGTGGTTGTCGCGCACGCCCTTCTGCGCGGCCTCCTCGAGCGCCGCGACGATCTTCGGCTTCACCTTGTCGAAGACGCGGTCCTCCTCGGCGATGCCGCGGGCGTGGATCTCCGGGCCGGTGACGATCTTGCCGGTCTGGGCGTCGACGACGACGATGACGGAGACGAAGCCCTCCTCGCCGAGCGTGCGCCGGTCCTTGAGGTCGGCGTCCGTGATGGCGCCGACGCTGGAGCCGTCGACGTAGACGAACCCGAGGTCGAGCTGGCCGGTCACCCGGGCCACGCCGTTCTTCAGGTCGACGACGGTGCCGTTGGAGCCGAGGATCGTGCGCTCGGGCGCGATGCCGGTGTCCTGCGCGAGCTTGGCGCTCGCCATGAGGTGCCGGTACTCGCCGTGGACGGGGAGCACGTTCTTCGGCTTGAGGATGTTGTAGCAGTACAGCAGCTCGCCCGCGGCGGCGTGTCCCGAGACATGCACCTTGGCGTTGGCCTTGTGCACGACGTTCGCGCCGAGCTTGGTGAGGCCGTCGATGACGCGGTAGACCGCGTTCTCGTTGCCGGGGATGAGGCTCGAGGCGAGGATGACGGTGTCGCCCTCGCCGGGCTCGATCTCGTGGTCGAGGTTGGCCATCCGGCTGAGCACGGCCATCGGCTCGCCCTGCGACCCCGTCGACATGTAGACGATCCGGTGGTCGGGGATGTCCCGCGCCTTCTTGTAGTCGACGAGCACGCCGTCGGGCACGTTGAGATACCCCAGGTCGGCGGCGATCGTCATGTTGCGCAGCATGCTGCGGCCGAGGAGCGCGACGCGGCGGCCGTTCGCGGCGGCGGCGTCGAGCACCTGCTGCACGCGATGCACGTGGCTGGAGAAGCTCGCGACGATGACGCGGCCCTTGGTCTTCGAGATGACCTGGTCGAGCACGGGGCCGATCTGGCGCTCGGCGGGGGTGAACCCGGGCACGTCGGCGTTGGTCGAGTCGGGCAGGAAGAGGTCGACGCCCTCCTCCCCCAGCCGCGCGAAGGCGCGGAGGTCGGTGATGCGGCCGTCGAGCGGCAGCTGGTCCATCTTGAAGTCGCCCGTGTGCAGGACGAGCCCCGCCTCGGTCCGGATGGCGACGGCCAGGGCGTCGGGGATCGAGTGGTTCACCGCGATGAACTCCAGCTCGAACGGGCCCATCTCCCATCGCTCGCCCTCCTTGACGACGTGCGCCGCGGGCGTGATCCGGTGCTCCTTGAGCTTCGCCGAGACGAGCGCCAGCGTCAGCGCCGAGCCGATGATGGGGATGTCGGGGCGCTTCTTGAGGAGGTACGGCACGGCGCCGATGTGGTCCTCGTGCCCGTGCGTGAGCACGATGCCCACGACGTCGTCGAGACGACCGCGCAGCGGCTCCATGTCGGGGAGGATCAGGTCCACGCCCGGCTGGTGCTCCTCCGGGAAGAGGACGCCGCAGTCGACGATGAGGATCTCGCCGTCGATCTCGTAGGTGGTCATGTTGCGACCCACCTCGCCGAGACCGCCGAGCGGGGTGACCCGCAGCGTTCCGGGGGTGAGATCTGCGGGAGGAGCAACCGGTGTGGACATCGTCCGCCTTCCGGGATGCCCATCGGCATCCGGTTCGTCGTTTTCGGTGTGGTCGCGACGACCGGTGCCGCCGCGGAAGATCAGCGGGTGGTGCCGGGCACCTTGGGGAGCGCGCCGCCGGCGGCCGCGTTGCGGTCGGGGCGGAAGTTGGAGAAGTTCACGCCGTCGACGTCCTTCACGAGGGCGAGCTCCTCCTCGATCACCGCGGCCTCCCACTCCTCCGGCCCGACCAGGGGCAGGCGGACGCGAGGGCTGGAGATGCGGCCGAGGCCGTGGAGGACGTACTTCGCCGCGACGGTGCCGGGGACGTGCGTCATCACCGCGCGCACGAGCGGCTCGAGCCGCTTGTGCTGTTCGGTGGCCGTGGCGAGGTCGCCGCGGTTCACGGCGTCGATGATCGTGCGGTACGGGCCGGACGCGATGTTCGCGGTGACGCCGATCAGGCCGGTCGCCCCGATGGCGAGCTCGGGCAGGACGTTGGCGTCGTCGCCCGAGAAGTACATGAGGTCGGTCTGGTTGAGCACGCGGCTCACCTCGCTGAGGTCGCCTTTGGCGTCCTTCACGGCGAGGATGTTCGGGTGCTTGGCGAGGCGGAGGATCGTCTCGTACTTCAGCGGGATGCCGGTGCGGCCCGGGATGTCGTACATGATGACCGGCAGGTCGGTCGAGTCGGCGATGAGGCGGAAGTGCGTGAGGACGCCCGCCTGTGTCGGCTTGTTGTAGTACGGGGTGACGATCATGATGCCGTCGGCGCCCGCCTTCTCGCTCTTCTGGTAGAGGTCGATGGCGTGGGCGGTCTCGTTCGAGCCGCCGCCGGTGATGATCTTCGCGCGGCCGGCGGCGACGTCCTTGCCGACCTCGACGAGTCGCAGCTTCTCGGCGTCGGTGAGGGTCGAGGTCTCCCCCGTCGTGCCAGTGACGACGATGCCGTCCGCGCCCTGCTGGATGCACGCGTCGATGAGCTTCTCGACGCCGGGCCAGTCCACTTCGCCGTCCGCCGTCATCGGCGTGACGAGCGCGACGAGCACCTGTCCGAAGGGGTTTCCCGTGTGCGTCATGTCCTCTAGGCTATCGCCTCGCCGCTCGCGGTGCCGAAGGCGCTCTCGTCCGACCGCCGGTACACGAGGAAGCGGTAGCGGGTGCCGGTGCGGCTGACGAGCCACGAGCCATCCTCCGGATCCGACCGGGCGACCTCCCAGCGGGCGTCGATCTCGGGAGCGCGGGCGTCGCCATCCGCGTCGGTGTCGATCTCGGTGACCCACAGCTCGTCGACGACGTCCATCGACTGCGCGTAGATCTGCGCGCCGCCGACGATCCACACCTCCTCGTCGATCTCGGCCGCCGCGCGCAGCCCCTCCTCGAGCGAGTGCACGACCCGCGCGCCCTCGGCGGAGAAGCCCTCGTCGCGCGTGATGACGATGTTGGGGCGGTCGGGCAGGGGGCGGAACTGCTCGGGGAACGACAGCCAGGTCTTCCGGCCCATGACCACGGGCATCCCGACGGTGGCGCGCTTGAAGAACGCCATGTCCTCGGGGACGTGCCAGAGCATCCCGCCGTCCGCGCCGATCGCGCCGGTGCGGGACTGGGCCCAGATCGAGCGGATGGGCATGGCTCAGACCGCGACGGCCGCGCGGATGGCGGGGTGGTGGCGGTAGTCCTCGACGACGAAGTCCTCGTACGCGTAGTCGAAGAGCGACGCGGGGGTGCGCGCGAAGCGCAGCCGCGGGTAGGGGTACGGCTCGCGGGACAGCTGCTCGGCCACCTGTTCGCGGTGGTTGTCGTAGATGTGGCAGTCGCCGCCGGTCCAGACGAAGTCGCCCGGCTCGAGGCCGGTCTGCTGCGCGACCATGAGCGTCAGCAGCGCGTAGGAGGCGATGTTGAAGGGGACGCCGAGGAAGAGGTCTGCGCTGCGCTGGTACAGCTGGCAGCTGAGCCGGCCGTCCGCCACGTAGAACTGGAAGAGCGCGTGGCAGGGCGGCAGCGCCATGCTGTCGACCTCGGCGGGGTTCCACGCCGTGACGATGTGACGGCGGCTGTCGGGGTTGCTCCTGATCTGCGCGACGACCTTCGCGATCTGGTCGATGCTCTCCCCCGTCGGGCTCGGCCACGAGCGCCACTGCACCCCGTAGACCGGGCCGAGCTCGCCGTCCTCGTCCGCCCACTCGTCCCAGATGGAGACACCGTGCTCCTGCAGCCACCGCACGTTCGACTCGCCTCGGAGGAACCACAGCAGCTCGTACGCGATCGACTTGAAGTGCACGCGCTTGGTCGTGATGAGCGGGAAGCCCTCGCTCAGGTCGTACCGCAGCTGGCGCCCGAACACGCTCGTGGTGCCCGTCCCGGTGCGGTCGTCCTTGTGCGTGCCGTGCTCGAGGACGTCGCGGAGGAGATCCTCGTACGGGGTGGGGATGGCGGGAGCCGGGACGGCGGGGGACGTCGAATCTGCCATTACCTAAGGCTACGGCTAAGCGATGCCAGCGTCGCGCGCAAGCCGTTCCCCCCGCGAGGGCCCGTCGATAGGCTGGCCGCGACCATCCGCCCCCGACCAGGAGGATCGACATGACCGTCACCAGCGAAGCCAGCACCGCGTGGGAGGGCTCCCTCTTCGAGGGCTCCGGCACCGTCTCGTTCTCGACCGGCATCGGCACCTTCCCCGTCAACTGGAAGGCGCGCAGCGAGGGCTCGGACAGCACCACCACGCCCGAGGAGCTCATCGCGGCCGCGCACTCGTCGTGCTTCAGCATGGCGCTGTCGAACGCGCTCGCCGAGAACGGCACCCCGCCCGAGCGCGTCGACACCACGGCCTCGGTGACGTTCAAGCCGGGCACCGGGATCACCGGCAGCCACCTCAACGTCAACGCCGTCGTCCCCGGGCTCGACGCGGACCGCTTCCAGGAGATCGCCGAGGAGGCCAAGGCGGGCTGCCCCGTCTCGCAGGCGCTCGCCGGCATCGAGATCTCGCTCGAGGCGACCCTGGCCTGATGCCCGCCTCCTCGCTCTCCCGCGTCGTCGTCGCCGGGTCCTCCGGGCTCCTCGGCAGCGCCCTCGTCGACGATCTGCGCGCATCGGGCGTGGAGGTGACCCGTCTCGTCCGCCGTGCCCCGAGCGCGGCGGACGAGGCCCGCTGGCTCGACGTCCCGAGCCTCGACCCCGCGGTGCTCGCCGGCGCGGACGCTGTGGTGAACCTGTGCGGCGCGAGCGTCGGGCGCTTCCCGTGGACGCCCGCGTACCGGCGGCAGCTGCAGGGGTCGCGCCTCAGCCCCACGCGCGTGCTGGCCCGCGCGATCGCGCAGCTGCCCGAGCAGCCGCTCTTCGTCTCCGCCAGCGCGGCCGGGTTCTACGGCTCGGTGCAGGGGCGCGCGCGCACGGAGAGCGACCCCGCCGGAACCGGCTTCCTCGCCGGGCTCTGCGCGGAATGGGAGGAGACCGCTCGTGCGGCCGGGCCGCGCGTCGCACTGCTGCGGACGGCGCCCGTGGTCCACCCGGATGCCGTGCTGCGTCCGCTCATCCCGCTGACGAAGGCGGGCGTCTCCGGTCCGGTCGGCTCCGGGCGCCAGACCTGGGCGTGGATCTCCTATGCCGACGCGGTCCGGGCCATCCGCCACGTCCTCGAGCAGCGGATGACGGGTCCGGTGAACCTCGCCGCCCCCGTCGCCACGACCTACAACGACTTCGGTCGCGCGCTCGCCGCACGCCTGCACCGGCCGTTCGCCGTGCCCGCGCCGGCCTTCGCGGTGCGCACGGTGCTGGGCCGCGACTTCGCCGACGACATGCTGCTCATCGACGCCGACGTCGTGCCGGCCGCCCTCGAGGCGAGCGGCTTCGCCTTCACCCAGCCGGAGCTCGACGTCGCGATCGCGGCCGTCGTCCCGGGCTGAGGCCCGGGAGACCGAGCCTCAGGAGGTCGCCTGGCTCCGCTCCAGGCGGATGGCCTCGCGCGCGGCCGAGCGCGCGCGCTTGGTGTCGCCCGCGGCGGAGTACGCGAGGCTCAGCCGGTACCAGGCGCGCCAGTCGGTCTCGTCCTTCTCCACCTGCGCGCGGTACGTCGGGAACAGAGCGTCGCCATCCGCTCGCCCGATGCGACCGCTCGGAGAGGTGGTGACGACCTCGGTGGGCAGCCCGCCCTCGCGCTCGAGGCGGCGGGCGAGACGCTCGGCGCGCCATCCGAAGACCAGCTCGCGACCCAGCGCCCAGATCGCGATGAGCGGCAGGACGATCATCGCGCCCCCCATGACGGCGAGGATCGGCTGCCCCGTTCCGATGCCGATGCCGAGCGCGCCGATCGCGCGCTGCGCGACGAGGACGATGTACAGCAGGAGGAGCAGCGCCATCACGGCGACGCCCGCGCGGGCCTTCATGCGCTGGTGACCTCGGCCGCCTGGCCCGCGGCGGGGTCGGCGACGGGCGCCTCGGGGCGGCCGGCGCGCGGCGTGCCGATGCCGATGTCGATGAAGTTCTCGAGCCCCACGACCACGCCCTTCGCGGCGACGGCGCCGGCCAGTGCGATGCGGATGCCGGGCGCGTACGCGGCGGCGGGGTCGACGGTGTCGTGGACGAGGGTGAGCGACTCCCCCGGGCCGGAGAGGATGGCCTCCTGGCGGGCGATCACGCCGGGGCGCCGGAGCGAGTGAACGGGCACGCTGGCGACCTGCTGCCCGCGGGCGCGCTGGTCGGCGAACGGCGCGGCGACGGGCGTCGCACGGGCGGCGGCGATGAGCTCGGCCGTCCGCACCGCGGTGCCCGACGGCGAGTCGATCTTGGTGTCGCGATGCGCCTCCACGATCTCCGCGGAGGGGAAGAACGGCGCGGCGGCGGCGGCGAGCGCGGTGCCGAGCACGGAGCCGAGCGAGAAGTTGGGGACGAAGACGGCGCCCGTCCCGGCCGCCTCGACGAGCGGACGCACGAGCGCGATCCGCTCGGCCGACCATCCGCTCGTGCCGACCAGCACCGGGATGCCGAGCTCGACGGCGGCGCGCACGACCTCCATGCTCACCGCGGGCGTCGAGGCGTCGACGACGAGGTCGGCGCCATCCATCTCGTTGAGGTCGCTGCCGGAGCCGAGGACGGCCGCGACCGTGAACCCGTCGAGCTCCTCGACGACCCCGCGGATGATGCCGCCGAGCTTCCCGTTCCCGCCGACGAGGGCCACGCGTGTCGTCATGCGTCCATCCTAGGCGGGGCTCGGGGACGGGGGCTGGGGGCGTGGGCGTGCGGGATTTCGGGGCGGTGGGGCGGGTGAGGCCCGGCGTGACCGACACGCGCACACCAGCCCCGGCCATCCGCGATCTGGTACCGGGAGGAGGCCGCGGGACCCCCGACGCCGCGTGCACAGGCGGTCGGCGCGCCGACGGCGGCTGTGGCGGCTGTGGATGGTCCCTCCCGGGCATGCTCGACCATCGAGGCTGGGTGCATGGACCCGACGCAGATCGCCGCGCGCGCGGATGCCGCCGGCGGCGTCATCCGCACCGCCGCGCTGCGGTCGGCGGGCGCGACGGCGCGGGACATCCGACGCGCGTGCGAGTCCGGCGCGGTGACGAGGCTCCGCGGAGGCGTCTACACGACGCCGCATGCCGCCGCGGGTGTCCTCACGGCTGCAGCCCATGGCGGTGCGCTGTGCTGCGCATCGGAACTCGCCCGGCTCGGCGTGTGGGTGCTCGACTCCTCCCGTCTGCACGTGGCGATGGGCGGCGGCGGCCACGAGTACACCCACCCCGAGTGCACCTGCCTGCCTCATTGGGACGATCCGCCTCCGGGGTACGGGCGCGTCGACGTCGAGCGGGCGCTCGTGCAGCTCGCGCGCTGCCAGGGTCCGGAGTCGTTCTTCGCGGCGTTCGAATCGGCATGGCGGCTCGGCCTGCTGTCCCGGCGTGCGCGCATGAGCATCCGAGCCCGCCTGGATGCCCGGCATCGGTGGCTGGTCGACCTGGCGCGGGCGGATGCCGACAGCGGTCTGGAATCCATCCTGCGGCTGCGACTGCTGCGACTCGGGATCCCCCTGCGGTGTCAGGTGGTCATCCGCGGCGTGGGGCGGGTGGACTTCGTCCTCGGCGAGCGAATCATCCTCGAGGTCGACGGCCGCGACAACCACGACGATGCGACCCACCGGCACAAGGACCTGGTGCGCGATGCGAACGCGGCGGCGCTCGGCTATGTCACCCTGCGCTTCGACTATGCGCTCGTGATGCACGACTGGCCGCGCGTGGCGGCCGCGATCCTGCGCGCCCGCGCCGTCGCGCGCTGACGGCGCTCGATGCGCACCGCGTGACGCGGTCGCGCCCTCGACCTGCGCCGGACGGGTGCCGGATCGCGGGGCTCTGGTGCACGCGGGTCGCGTGTGGCGACTGCGGCCCGCATACCGTGCCGGATTTCGGGGCGGCGGTGCGGGTGACGCCCGGCGGGGTCGACACGCGCACATCAGCCCCGGCCATCCGAAATCCGAGACCGAGTCCGAGTCCGAGTCCGGCCCCGGGCTCAGACGAGCGGGGTCTCCGGGAGACCCGTACGCAGCTCGAACGGCAAATGCGCGAGGTCGTTGTGGGCGATGAGGTTCCAGGGGCGGCCCTGTCGCTGCGAGATGATCGTCAACCCGCAGTGCGCCTGGTTGAGGGTCATCCACCGCCAGTCGGGCGCGCCCAACACCTCGCGCACGAACCAGGCGATGACGAAGTTGTGCGTGATGAGCAGGTCGTGCACGTCGCCGTTCTTGCGCACGAGGAACTCGTTCATGGCATCGGCCATCTGCGCCTTGCCGGCCTCGATCTGCTCCTCGGTGACGCCGCCGAAGAACGGCTCGAACACGCTCGGGGTCTCATCGGTCATGCCCGTGGGCACGCAGTCGAAGAGCAGGGCGTGCGCCTGCGGCTGCACGGCGGGCATCCGCTCGGCGATGATGCGGGCGGTCTCGGCCGCCCGCGCGAGCGGCGAGTGCCACACGTTGTCGAACGGGACGCCGGAGAGGCGGTCAGCCAGGAGCGCCGCCTGGCGCTCACCGCGCGGTGACAGCGGCCCGTCTTCGAGTCCGTGCTCCGCATCCTGGTGCTCGCCATGGCGAACGAGGTAGATGTAGTGCGTCACTCCAGCTCCCCTCTCGCCTGGTCGACACGTCGCACGCGGCACCGCGGCAACTCCCCCAGCCTATGACACCTGTCGATGAGCGCGCGGAGGCTCACGCCATACGCGGAAACACCGGCGCGTCGACCGCCCGGGCGAGTTCCGCACGGTGCCAGCGACCGAGCCGCACGCCCACCCCGCTCACGAGCTCGTCGACATGCGCGGGGGTCACCGCGTTCACGATCGGCGCGACGACCCCGCGCTGCGCGAGCAGCCACGCCACGGCGACCGCGGCGGGTGGCAGATCGAGCTCGGCGGCGACGGCGTCGAGCGCCTTGAGCGCGCGTGTGCCGCGGCGGTTCATGAGCTTCGTCAGCTGCTCGGCCCGCGCGGACTGGCCGGCGCCGAGCTTCGAGCGGTGCAGCCCCGACAGGAAGCCGTGCTCGAGCGCGTGCGACGGGGTGACGGCGAGCCCCTGCGCCCCGGCGACGAGGCGCAGGTCGCCCTCGTACTCGGTGCGGCGGATGAGGTTGTACGGCACGTCCAGCGCCTCGATGCGCGGGTAGCCGGCGGAGGACAGGATGCGGGCCTCGACGAGCTGGTCCGCCGTGAGGCCGAACGCGCCGATCGCGCACGCCTTCCCCGTCTCGACGAGCCATTCGGCGGTCGCCAGGGCGTCCTCGAGGCTCTCCAGCGGGTAGGTGGCGGCGTCGAGGTACAGGATGTCGATGCGATCCGTGCCGAGGCGCTCGAGCGACGCCTCGACCGCGCGCACGAGGTTGACCGACCCGAGACCGGGGTTGTCCGGATGGCCGCCCACGCGGCACGCGATGACGACGTCGTCCCGCACACGGCGCGAGGCCATCCACTGCCCGAGGATGAACTCGCTGCGTCCCGCGCCGAAGCGGTCCGATGAGTGCAGCGCGTTGCCGCCCAGCTCGGCGTACCGGTCGAGCACGGCGAAGCCGGCCGCGCGGTCGAGGTTCCAGCCGAACTCGGCTCCCCCCAGCATGAGCGGGAACAGCGCCACCCGCGATGCGCCGACGACGGCGCGCGGGCCGCCGGCGATCGCCGCCCCGAGGTCGGGGACGGCGGCCGACGGATGGCCCGGGATGCGGATGGGCTCGGTCGGCACGTCCTGGAAGGCGGGCGTGCGGGTCGGCGGGCGGTCGGGCCGCTCCTGCGGCGACGCTGCATCCATGTCGCTCCTCGGGAGGGTGCGGCGTGACCGCGGGCACCCCCGTGCTCCCATTGAAGCGGACGGGCACGGCTCGACACGCGACCGCCGGTAACTGTTTCATCACGGCGCGCCCGGACGCGGAACGGCCCGGCCGCACGATGTGCGACCGGGCCGTCCGGGAGATGCGATCAGGCCTCGGCGGGAGCCTCGGCTGCCGGCGCCTCGGCGGACTCCGCCGACTCGTCGACGATCTCCAGCGAGAGCTTGCCGCGGTCGTCGATCTTGGAGATGCGGACGAGGATCTTCTGACCCACGCTCACGACCTCCTCGATGTTCTCCACGCGCTTGCCGCCGTTGAGCTTGCGCAGCTCGGTGACGTGCAGCAGGCCGTCCTTGCCCGGGAGCAGCGAGACGAACACGCCGAACTTGGCGATGTTCACGGCGGTGCCGAGGAACTGGTCGCCGATCTCCGGGTTGGTCGGGTTCGCGATCGCGTTGACGGCCGCGCGGGCAGCCTCGGCGGAGGGGCCGTCGGTCGCGCCGATGTAGACGGTGCCGTCGTCCTCGATCGAGATCTGCGCGCCGGTGTCGTCCTGGATCGAGTTGATCGTCTTGCCCTTGGGGCCGATCAGCTCGCCGATCTTGTCGACCGGGATCTGCACGCTGATGACGCGGGGCGCGGTGGGCGCCATCTCGTCCGGCGTGTCGATCGCGGCGTTCAGCACCTCGAGGATGCGCAGGCGCGCGTCCTTCGCCTGCGTGAGCGCGCCGGCGAGCACCTCGGAGGGGATGCCGTCGAGCTTCGTGTCCAGCTGGATGGCCGTGACGAAGTCGCGCGTGCCGGCCACCTTGAAGTCCATGTCGCCGAGAGCGTCCTCGGCGCCGAGGATGTCGGTCAGCGCGGCGTAGCGCGTCTGGCCGTCGACCTCGTCGGACACGAGGCCCATCGCGATGCCGGCGACGGGTGCGCGCAGCGGCACACCCGCGTTCAGCAGCGACAGGGTCGAGGCGCAGACGGAGCCCATCGACGTGGAGCCGTTGGACCCGAGGGCCTCCGACACCTGGCGGATGGCGTAGGGGAACTCCTCGCGCGTGGGCAGCACGGGAGCGAGCGCGCGCTCGGCCAGGAAGCCGTGGCCGATCTCGCGACGCTTCGGGCTGCCGACCCGGCCGGTCTCACCGGTCGAGTAGGGCGGGAAGTTGTAGTGGTGCATGTAGCGCTTGCTCGTCGTGGGCGACAGCGAGTCGATCTGCTGCTCCATCTTGAGCATGTTCAGCGTGGTGACGCCCATGATCTGGGTCTCGCCGCGCTGGAAGATCGCGGAGCCGTGCACGCGCGGGATGACCTGCACCTCGGCGTCGAGCGGGCGGATGTCCGCGAGACCGCGGCCGTCCATGCGCACGCCCTCGGTGAGGATGCGGCCGCGCACGATCTTCTTCGTGACCGACTTGTAGGCGGCGCCGAACTCGAGCGGAGCGGCGGCGGGGAGCTCGCCCGCCTCCACCTTCTCGACCAGGGCGGCCTTGACGCGGGCCTTGACCTCGTCGTCGGCGCTCTGACGCTCCTGCTTGTCGGCGATGAGGTAGACCTTCTCGAGGTCGGCGTACGCCTCACCCGCGACGAAGTCGTAGGTCTCCTGGCTGTAGGCCGGGAAGACGGGGAACTCCAGCGGAGCCTTCGACGACTTGGCGGCCATCTCGGCCTGCGCCGCGACGAGCTGCTTGATGAAGGGCTTCGAGGCCTCCAGACCCTGCGCGACGATCTCCTCGCTGGGCTTGGTGGCGCCGGCCTTGATGAGGTTCCAGCTGGCCTCGGTGGCCTCGGCCTCGACCATCATGATCGCGACGTCCTCGGAGCCGTCGGCTCCCTGGACCACGCGACCGGCGACAACGAGGTCGAACACGGCCGACTCGAGCAGCTCGGCGTTGGGGAACGCGACCCACTGGTCGTCGTTGCCGGCCTGGCCGGGGATGAGCGCGAGGCGCACGCCGGCGATCGGGCCGGAGAACGGCAGACCCGAGATCTGCGTCGACGCCGAGGCGGCGTTGATCGCGAGAGCGTCGTAGAACTCACCGGGAGCGATGGAGAGCACCGTCACGACGATCTGGATCTCGTTGCGGAGGCCGTCGACGAACGACGGGCGCAGCGGACGGTCGATGAGGCGGCACACGAGGATGGCCTCGGTGGAGGGGCGTCCCTCGCGGCGGAAGAACGAGCCGGGGATCTTGCCCGCGGCATACGAGCGCTCCTCGACGTCGACCGTCAGCGGGAAGAAGTCGAAGCCCTCGCGGGGGTTCTTCGACGCGCTCGTCGCGGAGAGGAGCATCGTCTCCTCGTCGAGGTACGCGGCGACCGCGCCCTGAGCCTGCTGCGCGAGGCGCCCGGTCTCGAAGCGGATCGTGCGGGTGCCGAAGCGGCCGTTGTCGAGAACGGCCTCGGCGGCGGTGATTTCAGGACCTTCCAAGAGGTCTCTCCTTCTTTGTTTAACCTCGCCGGTCCGTGTGACCGACGAGTCATGCGAAGGAGCAGGAACAGGCAGATATAGGCCGCACGGCCGGAGCCGAAGCTCCACGCTCGCCTGCGCTGGCCACCAGGAGAAACCCACCGGATGGCTCATCCGGGAGATCACTTCAGGGGACCAGCTTCCTGCCAGCCTGCTCCATGTCGTGTTCAGTTGTCGGGCGCGCATGAGCGTGCCCACCGCCACCCTACCAGCGCGAGGCGCGGGAGACCCGGTTTCGCCCCGGTGAACGACCGACGACGCCGGATGAACAGCCGGCGAAGCCTCGTCCAGACTCCTGGGATGGCCGGGCCCGCGACGGCAGGCTGGAGGCGTGCGAGTCGCCCTCTTCGCGGAGTCCTTCCTCCCCCACGTCAACGGGGTGACCAACTCCGTGCTGCAGGTCGTGCGCCATCTCGAGGAGCAGGGCCACGAGACGCTCGTCGTCGCCCCACGCGGCGGCGGCCGACGCGAGGCGCCTCGGCTGCGCACCGAGCTCGTCGCGTCGCTCCCCCTCCCCGCCTACCCGGATGTGCGGGTCGCGCTCGCACCGGTGCGCCGGATGCGGGCGGTGCTCCAGCGCTTCCGGCCCGACGTCGTCCACCTCGCCTCGCCGTTCGTCCTCGGATGGCAGGCCCTCCTGGCCGCGGAGTCCCTCGGCATCCCCGTGGTGGCGGTGTACCAGACCGACGTCATCGCGTACGCCGAGCGCTACGGCGTCCCGAGCGCGGCGGCCGTGGCCGCCGCGCACGTCGGGCGCCTCCACCGCCGCGCGACGCTCACCCTCGCGCCGTCGTCGGCCGCGCACGCGCAGCTGACGACGCTGGGCGTCGTCGGGCTCCGACGCTGGGGGCGCGGGGTGGACGCCGAGCGCTTCTCCCCCGGGCGGCGATCGGAGGCGTGGCGAGCGCGGGTCGCACCCGGTGAGCGGATCGTGGGGTACGTCGGGCGCCTCGCGGCGGAGAAGCAGGTGGAGGATCTGCGCGCGCTCTGCGACCTGCCGCGCACCCGTGTCGTCGTGGTGGGCGACGGCCCCGAGCGCGCGCGCCTCGAGGCCCGACTCCCCGGCGCGGTCTTCACGGGATTCCTCGGCGGAGACGACCTCGCCGATGCGCTGGCGAGCTTCGACGTCTTCGTGCATCCCGGCGAGAGCGAGACGTTCTGCCAGACCGTGCAGGAGGCGCTCGCGAGCGGGGTCCCGGTCGTGGCGACGGGCAGGGGCGGCCCGCTCGACCTCGTGCGCAGCAGCGTCGACGGATGGCTGTATCGCCCCGGAGACCTGCGCGACCTCCGCGACCGGGTGGTGGACCTCCTCGGCGACGACGCCAAGCGGCGGGCGTTCGGCGAGGCCGCCCGGGAGAGCGTCCGCACGCGCACGTGGGCCGCCCTCACCGAGCAGCTCGTGGGCCGCTACAGCGAGTCGCTCGACCTCGCGCCCAGCAGGCTCTCGAAGGAGCCGCCGGCGCCGAGGTAGCTCTCCGGCGAGAACGGATCGACCTTCTCGGTCCGCCCGCGCCCCGCCACGACGTCGACGAGCTCCCGCGCGGCGCGGTCGACGCGCTTCTGCAGCGGAGCCACGCGGTCGGCGCCCTGCCCCCAGTCGTCCGCGGCCGCGAAGACCCCCGTCGGCACCGGCTCGGCGTGCAGGTACGTGAACAGCGGCCGGATGGCGTAGTCGATCGCGAGCGAGTGGCGGGGCGTGCCTGCCGTCGCACCCAGCAGCACGGGCGTGCCCTCGATCGCCTCGCGGTCGAGCACGTCGATGAACGACTTAAACAGGCCGGAGTACGACGTGGAGAAGATCGGCGTGACGGCTATGAGCGCGTCCGCGTCGGCGATCTGCTTCATCGCGCCCGCGAGCGCCTGGGCGGGGAAGCCCGTCAGCATGGCGTTCATCACGTCGTGGGCGTGATCGCGCAGCTCGATCACGGACACCTCCGCTCGTATGCCGCGCGCGTCGAGCAGGTCGAGGACCGCCTTCGTCAGGCGATCGGCGAGCAGCCGCGTGGACGAGGGCTCGGACAGCCCCGCGGAGAGGACGGCGATGCGCACGGTGTCCATGCTCACGCGCCCTTCCCGGCGAGCCCGAAGGCCGCGCCGCGCGGGGTGTCCTGGTACGGCGAGCCGCCCGTGACGTTGTCGCCGCGGTTGGCGTTCGGGCGCGGCTGGCGGGGCTCCGCGTCGCCGTACTTGGCCTTCACGCGGGCGGCGTGCGTGGGGGCGTCGGGAACCCCGGCCGGGCGGTTCTGTGCGAGCTCGCGCCGCAGCACGGGCACGACGTCCGCGCCGAGGAAGTCGATCTGCTCGAGGACGGTCTTCAGCGGGAGGCCGGCGTGATCGGTGAGGAAGAGCTGACGCTGGTAGTCGCCGAAGGTGTCGCGCATGGCGGCGTAGCGGTCGATCACCTGCTGGGGCGAGCCCACCGTGAGCGGCGTCATCTCGGTGAAGTCCTCCATCGTCGGCCCGTTGCCGTACACGGGAGCCGAGTCGAAGTAGGGGCGGAACTGCCGCACGGCGTCCTGCGAGTTCTTCGCGATGAAGGCCTGACCGCCGAGGCCGACGATCGCCTGCTCCGGGGTGCCGTGGCCGTAGTGCGCGTAGCGCTGACGGTAGAGCGCGATGAGGCGCTGGTAGTGCTCCTTCGGCCAGAAGATGTTGTTGGCGAAGAAGCCGTCGCCGTAGTACGCGGCCTGCTCCGCGATCTCGGGGGTGCGGATGGAGCCGTGCCAGACGAAGGGCTTGACGTCGTCGAGCGGGCGCGGGGTGGAGGTGAAGCCCTGCAGCGGAGTGCGGAAGGAGCCCTCCCAGTCCACGACGTCCTCGGTCCAGAGGCGGTGGAGCAGGTTGTAGTTCTCGATGGCGAGCTGCAGGCCCTGGCGGATGTCCTTGCCGAACCAGGGGTAGACGGGGCCGGTGTTGCCTCGACCCATCATGAGGTCCATCCGACCGCCGGACAGATGCTGCAGCATCGCGTAGTCCTCAGCGATGCGCACCGGGTCGTTGGTCGTGATGAGCGTCGTCGACGTCGAGACGACGAGCCGCTCGGTCTGCGCGGCGATGTACGCGAGCGTGGTCGTCGGCGACGACGAGAAGAACGGCGGGTTGTGGTGCTCGCCGATCGCGAAGACGTCGAGGCCCGCATCTTCGGCGTGACGGGCGATGGTCACGACGTCGCGGATGCGCTCGGCCTCGCTGGGCGTGTATCCGGTCGTGGGGTCGCGCGTGATGTCGCTGACGGACATCAGGCCGAACTGCATCCCGGACCACGGGGTCGTGTCGCTCACCGGTTCCTCCGATTCCGCGGGCGGATGGCCGCTCGCCTTTTCATGCGTCTGAATGTACTTGGTGAAACGCCGGGAGCGCGAATCCATTCCCGATCCGCGCGGATCGCTCGTCGGCCATCCGCTCATCGGTAGCGTAGGGCGCGATGACCAGCGAGGCACCGCCGCCGACGTCGGCCGCGACGACGAGACCGCGGCGCCGTG
This sequence comes from Microbacterium oryzae, assembly GCF_009735645.1. Lineage (NCBI taxonomy): Bacteria > Bacillati > Actinomycetota > Actinomycetes > Micrococcales > Microbacteriaceae > Microbacterium > Microbacterium oryzae. Next base: position 1,361,343 of record NZ_CP032550.1, read on the forward strand.
TGCCGTTCTGGGACAACGCGCGCTTCGCGTGCATCGTGCTGGTCGTGCTCGGCCATGCGATCCAGCGGCTCATCCACGACTCCAATATCGCCTACGCCTTCTATCTGTCGTTCTACGCGTTCCACATGCCCGCGTTCGCGATCATCTCCGGGTACTTCTCGAAGTCCGACCCGCCGTCGCGACGCCAGATGACGCGGATCGTCACCGACATCCTCCTCCCGTATCTCGTGTTCGAGGCGCTGTGGTGGTTCACGAAGTGGCTGGTGGAGGGACGGTTCGACCCGAACATCACGCAGCCGTCCTGGACGCTGTGGTTCCTGCTCGCACTGGGCATCTTCCGGCTGACGCTGCCCTACCTGGCCCTGCTGCGCTGGCCGCTGCTGTGGTCGGTGGCCATCTCGATCGGCGTCGGCTACCTGCCGAACGTCGACAGCACCTTCTCGCTCTCGCGCACGCTGGGGTTCCTGCCGTTCTTCGTCCTCGGGTGGTGGCTGCGCGAGCACGACATCGTCGAGCGGTTCGGCCTGCTGCGGCATCGACCCTGGTGGGCGTACACCGCCGCGATCGGCCTGTTCGCGCTCGACGCGTGGCTCGCGTACGCCGGCCTCGACGCGTGGCGCGAGATGGAGCTGCGGTACTGGTTCTTCTACGACGACTCGTATCCCGACCTGCTGCCGCAGCCGATGTGGTGGGCGGGCGGTGTCCGACTGGCGACGCTGCTCATCGGGTTCGTGCTGTCGGCGGCCTTCTTCGTGCTCGTGCCGCTGCGGCGCACGCCCTGGACCGCGCTCGGCCAGTACACGATGTACGTCTACCTGCTGCACTCGTTCGTGCTGTACCCGTTCCGGGAATCGGGGGTGCTGCGCGGCCTCGAGCCGACATGGCTGTGGCTCCCGACCGTGTGCGTCCTCGCCGTGGCCGTGACCGTCCTGCTCGCGACGCGACCTGTCCGCGTCATCGCCGGCCCGCTCGTCGAGCCGCGGCCGCGGCGGCTGTTCCGCGACCCGACGCTCCTGCCGAGCCGACGCGACGACCCGACCGGATCGCGCCGCGGCAGCTGACGCGCAGGACGCCGGGTACGACGAAGGCCCGCCCCACACCTGGGACGGGCCTTCGGGAAGACGATTGAACGCTGGTGCGCTCTGCCTTATCGACGGAGACCGAGACGCTCGATCAGCGCACGGTAGCGTGCGATGTCGATGTCCTGGAGGTAACCGAGGAGGCGACGGCGCTGACCGACGAGCAGGAACAGACCACGACGCGAGTGGTGGTCGTGCTTGTGCTCCTTCAGGTGCTCGGTGAGGTCCTTGATGCGCTGCGTCATGAGCGCGACCTGCACCTCGGGGGATCCGGTGTCACCGGGGTGCGTCGCGTACTCTTCGATGATCGCCTTCTTGACGTCTGCTTCCAGTGCCATAGATTCGATCCCCTTTCAGCTCGTTGCGCGGCGCCCGACGCCTGATGCGTGGGCTCTCTTTATCCGCGGCCGATCGAACGGCAACCCCACGAGTCTACCTCATCCGCGGGGGCCGGGAGAGCGGATAGCCTCCCTGGAGTGTCCTCGCGCCTGCTCCTCGACTTGCGCCCTCTGACTGAGAGCCCCGCCTTCGCGCGGCTGTGGGTCGGCTCCATACTGGGCGGGCTCGGCGGGCAGCTGACCATCACCGCAGTCATGCTCCACATGTACGAGCTGACCGCGTCCACCTTCGCGGTGTCGATGATCGCCGTGGCGGGCCTGCTCCCCATGATCCTCGCCGGCCTCTACGGCGGGATGCTCGCCGACTGGTTCGATCGGCGCGCGGTCGCGCTGAGCGCCGCGACCGTGACCTGGATCTCCACCGCCCTGCTGGCGGTGCTGGCATGGACGGGTCTCGTCGACGTGGGATGGCTGTATGCGCTGTCCATCGTCAACTCGGCGGCGAACTCCATCGTCTCCGCGACGAAGATGGCGATCACGCCTCGGCTCGTCGGCGATCGCCTCATCCCCGCCGCGGCGGCGCTGAACGGCATCACGGTCGGCGTGATGGTCATGGTCGGGCCCGCCCTCGGCGGCGTCCTCGTGGCGCTTTTCGGCTATCCGGTGACCTACACGCTCGACGTCGTGCTCATGCTGTCGCTCTTCCTCGGCCTGTGGACGCTGCCGCGCCTGCGCCCCGAGGGCGAGTCGGTGCGCCCGGGGCTCGCGTCGCTGGCCGACGGATGGCGCTTCCTGCGACGCGCTCCGAACATCCGTCTGCAGTTCCTCCTCGACATCGTCGCGATGACGTTCGGGAACCCGCTCGCCCTCTTCCCCGCGGTGGGCGCGGTGGTGCTGGGCGGCGGCGAGATCACGACCGGACTGCTGGTCGCGGCGAACGCCGTCGGCGCCTTCGCCTCGAGCCTGTTCTCGGGCCGCATCTCCGCCTACCGCCATCACGGGCTCGGCATCGGCCGGGCGATCCAGGTGTTCGGGGCCGTCACAGCCGTGTTCGGGCTGGTGCTGACCGCCGCATGGCTCTCCCCCGGCGAGGCGTCGGCGGGGCGACCGCACGTCGCCCTCATCGTCGCGGCGATGGCGTGCCTCGCGTGCGCCGGCGCCGCAGACAACATCAGCTCGATCTACCGGCAGACGATGCTGCAGTCGGCGGTCCCCGACGCCATCCGCGGCCGCCTGCAGGGCGTGTTCATCGTCGTCGTGACGGGCGGGCCGCGACTGGGAGCGCTCTACGCGGGAGGGTTCGCCACGATCGCGGCGACATGGTTCGGCGAGAGCGGCAGCGCGTGGCTGCCGCCGCTCCTCGGCGGACTGCTGGTCGTGGCGATCACCACGGCCATCCTGCGGGCCTTCCCGCGCTTCCGCGGATACGACGCGGAGAACCCCACCCTCTGAGCGGCGCCGGGTACGCGAAGAGGCCGACCCCGCAGGGCCGGCCTCTTCGCACGGGTCACGCGGCGAGCGCGCCCTGCAGATCGAGCGTGATCTTGACGTCCTTGCCGACGAGCACGCCGCCGGTCTCGAGCGCGGCGTTCCACGTCAGGCCGAAGTCCTCGCGGTTGATCGACGCCACGGCCGTCGCGCCGGCCTTGTAGTTGCCCCACGGGTCGGTGCCGAAGCCGCCGAGCTCCAGCTCGAACGTGACCGGGCGCGTGACGTCCTTGATGGTGAGGTCGCCGTCGACGAGCAGGTCGCCGCCGTTCTCGCGGACGCCGGTGCTCGTGAACGTGAGCGCGGGGTGCTGCTCGACATCGAAGAAGTCCGCGGACCGCAGGTGCTGGTCGCGCCCCTCGTCCTTGGTGTCGAGGGAGGCGGCGTCCGCCGTCGCGGTCACCGACGCCTCCAGGACGTTCTCGGGCAGGACGATCGTCGCCGACTTCACCGTGAACGCGCCGCGCACCTTGGAGATCATCATGTGCCGCACCTCGAAGCCGACCTCGCTGTGCGCGGGGTCGAGCTCGTAGGTGCCGGGGCGGTAACCGGGGATGTCGATGGTCATGCGTGCTCCTCAGAGGTCCTTCGCCGCATCTGCGGCGTCACATGAGCACAATACCCATTCGCCTGCATATATTCCAGCTTTCCCGACATTCGTCGGAACCGGTCATGGCAAAGCGCCGCACGGATGGCCCGTGCGGCGCTTCGCGAGGATGTCGGGTCAGGCGACGGCGAGGAGGTCGATGATGAAGATCAGCGACTTCCCGCTGAGGAAGTGGCCGGCGCCGGCAGGGCCGTACGCCAGGTGCGGCGGAATCACGAGCTCGCGGCGGCCGCCGACCTTCATGCCGGGGATGCCGTCCTGCCAGCCCTGGATGAGGCCGCGCAGGGGGAACTGGATGCTCTCCCCGCGGTTCCAGGACGAGTCGAACTCGTCGCCGGTCTCGTACTCGACACCCGCGTAGTGCACGGTGACGGTGTCGCCGGGCTTCGCCTCCGCGCCGTCGCCCACGATGATGTCGCGGATGGCCAGCTGGGTGGGGGCGGGCCCCTCGGGTGCGTCGAACTCGGGCTTGGTGCGTTCTGCGCTCATATCCTCCATGATGCCCGCTTCTCGCCGGGGGCGCGCCGGTACAGCGACACATGACGCGTCGAATGCCGCTATGTCGCCGCAGTTGGGCAGAATGAGCCGCGTGAGGAGTGTTCCGCCCAGCTCTGAGCCCGCAGAGCCCGCCAGGAGCGTCGCGGCGCGCGTCTATCGCGCCCTCGCGCACCGCGCATGGGAGGATGCGCTCCGTCTCGTCGAGGCGAACTGGTCGGAGCTGCTCTCGACGAACGCGGCAGCCATCCGCGCCGTCATGAGCACCGTGCCGCTCGAGCTCGTAGAGAGCGACGCCCGCTGGCGACGCGTGCGCGACTACCTCGAGACCGTGCCCGGCGGCCGGGCGCCGACGGTGCATCTCGCGCCCTCCTCGGCGTTCGCGGAGGCGATGGCTCTCACCGAGGAGGCCAAGCACATCTCACAGCGCGGCGACCTCGCGCCGGCCCTCAAGACGGTGCGGGAGGCACGCGCGGCCTACATGACCGCGAGTGCGCAACGGCGCGGCGGCACGCTGGCCGACCTTCCGCGGCTGCTGCTCGTCTGGGGCGGGATCGAACTGGCGGGAGGCGATCCGGGCATCGCGCTGGACGAGCTGACGCGCGCCTACTCGATGGCACACGCGGGCGGAGTGCCGCAGATCGCGCTGATCGCGGCGTCCGAGGTGGCATGGCTTCATGCGCTGGAAGGGCGAGCGGAAGCGCGCGACGACTGGGTCGCGTACGCGGAGGCCATCATGCACGGAAGCCCGCGGCCGCTGCCCTCGCCGATGTCGCTGCAGCTCAGCCGAGCGCTCGCCCACTACGACGAACTCGACTTCGCGGCCGCCGGACGGGAGGTCGACGCGGCTCGCGCCATCAGCGCGGGGCGGATCCCCGCCGAGGCGCGCCTCTGGGAGCTGGCTGTTGTCTCGCTGCTCATCGCCGCGAAGGACCCGTCGTCGACGGCCACCCTCGCAGACCTCGAGCAGCCGGACCTCCCCGGGCGGGTGCAGGCGCGGGGAGGCGAGCTCGCCGTCGCCCGTGCGCAGGCGCTGGCCCACCGCGGGCAGCTGGAGCGCGCCCGCGAGATCCTCGATGCGCTGCCGATGCCGCTCATCCCGAGCGCCCGCGCGCAGCGCGCCGCCGTCCATCTTCTCCGCGGCGATCGCGAGCGAGCGGCCCAGGACGGGCACGCCGCGCTCGATGATCTCGGGCGTCCCCGTGCCGCCGTGACCGCGGCCGTCGTGCTGGCCGTCCTGCTCCTCCGGCGCGACGACCCGGAGGCCGGACCCGCCTTCCGTCGCGCGGCCGTGCTGGCCGCCGCCCACCGGGTGCCGGTCGCGCTCACCTGCGTGCCGCGCGAGGACTTCGACGCGCTGGCGGAGATCGCCGATCTCTCCGACGGCGAGCGCGATGCCGTGTCGACCGTGCGGGCCGCCGCCGTGCGCTTCCCGCCGTCCCCGCAGTCGGGCGGTCTCCGGGTCACCGAGCACGAGCTGGCCGCGCTGCGGCTCCTCGCGCAGGGCAAGAGCACGGCCGCGGCCGCGGCCGCCCTCGGCGTGAGCCCGAACACGATCAAGAGCTTCCGACGCCGCGCGTACGCCAAGCTGGGCGTCAGAACCCGCGAGGAGCTGGTCGTCGCAGCCGCAGCACACGGACTGCTGTGATGAGGACGAAGGAGCGCAGATGGCCGATGGCGACCTGAGCGAGGCGAGAAGAGACGTCGCATCGCGCATCTTCGACGCACTGGCGGACGAGCGCTGGCACGATGCGATGGCGACCGTGGAGGAGAACCTCGCCGAGCTGGTGAGCTTCGATCCCGTCCTCATCCGCACGGTCGCCGATACGGTTCCCACCTCCGCACTCCGCCGCCGGCCGCGCTGGTGGGCGCTTCGCCAGTACGTGACGCACCTGGTGGCGGCACCGGAGAAGCCGCCCGTGTTCCCCGACATCGACGTCGAGGTGCCCGAGCAGCTGCCGCCGGCCGACCGCGTCGTCCTGCTGACCGGACGGGTCGCCTCCTTGCGGTCCCGTGGACTGTTCAGAGAGGCGGCCGATCTCGCCGATGCCGCGCGCGATGCCCTCCAGGCCATGACCGCGGCCGAGCGCGCGGCCATCCGCAGCCTGCTGCCGCTCGTGCTCGTGCAGTGGGGGGTGACCATCGCGGCGGACGGCGACCTCGTCCGCGCGGCGGACGTCCTCCTCGAGGCGCACAGCGCGGCCGAGGAGACAGGCAACGTGCGCATGGCGCGGGAGGCGGCGGGCGAGCTGAGCTGGGTCCACGCGATCCTCGGCGACGGCGCCGTCGCCGACCTCTGGCTCGAGAGGGCGGCGCGCCTGCGCGCGCAGTACCCCGGCATGAGGTTCGTGCGCGCGGCGGACGACCTCGGCGCGGCCTACCGGGCGAGCGACGCCCTCGATTTCGACCGCTGTCTGGGCCTCCTCGACGACGAGAGCACGCTCTTCGAGGAGCTGACGCTGCCCGCAGCGGGCCTGCGTGCCATCGTCGGCTCCCGCGCCCGTTCCGCTCACCCGGTCTACAGCCTGGCGCGCCTGCAGGTCGCGGTCGAGGGGACGCGGCCCGGCCTCAGCGAGGGCGGGCTGAACGCGGCGGTTCTCGCCGTAGCGCGCGGCACCGTCCTCACCTACCAGGGCCTGCACGAGGCCGCCCTGCTCGCCCTCGAGCGGGCGCCGGCCATGCACCCCCAGGCCGAGGGCCTGCTGCGCACGCGGCGCGCGAGCGCGTACCTCGGCCTCGGCGAGACCGGCCGCGCGCTGCGCGAAGTGGCGCGCGAGGATCAGAGCCGAGCCCCGCGTGTCCGCGTGGAGGCCCTCGTCCTGCGCGCGACGGCGCTGTGGCGCGAGGGCGACCGGGATGGCGCGGTGACGGCATTCCGGACGGCGTGGGAGACGTCGCAGGCGAACGGCCTGCGCGCTTCGCTCGCGGTCGTCCCCATGGCCGACCTCGAAGCCCTCGCCGCGGCATCCGGATGGTCGGGGCCGCTCCCCCAGCCGCCCGGCGAGCGCCTGCTCATGCCGGCCGCGGACTACCGCTACGAGCGGCTCACCGCGCAGCAGCTCGCGGTGCTGCGCGCGGCCGCCGAGCACGAGCGTCTCGCCGACGCGGCCGCACAGCTCGGCGTGAGCGCCAACACCGCCAAGGTGCACCTGCAGGCCGCGTACCGTCGCCTCGGCGTCTCCGACCGCGCCAGCGCGATCGCCGAGGGCCACCGGCGGGGACTGCTGTAGCCCCCGGACAAAGACTCAGCGCTCGGGCCGCGGCGATGCCTGCGAGACTTCCGAGCGCTGAGTTGGTCTGAAGCAAGGATGCGCCCGCTGCGAGCGGCTGTCAAGACCCGATGTGCGATCAGCGCGCGAGCAGCTCCTGGCGGGTGCGGGCGGCCCGTGCGAGGAGCGCTCGCTCGTCGTCGGCCGCGCGCGCATCGCGCCCCGAGACCGCGCGCTGCCGCGTCGCGGCGAGGGCGGTGGCGTCGCGGATGAAGGACTTCATGAGCGCGGACCGGTCGCCGCGCAGGGTCCGGGCCCAGGCCATCCCCGCCCGTCGCCCCACCGGAGTCGCGAGCATCTCCACCTCCTCGGGGGTGAACCAGCCGGCGACCGCGTACTCACCCAGCCGCGCCTTCGTCAGCCGCTCCTCCTCGTGCCGCATCCGCACGAGCAGGAGCGTGAACACGATGAACAGCGGGACCTGCAGCACGACGTAGAGGTGCAGGAAGCCCTCGAGGCCGGTGAACGCGGCCGAGCCGTTCCACAGCGCGTGCAGGGCCATCGCGCCGATGAGGCCGCCGACCCAGGGGCGGAGGCTCCCCGCGAGCGACGCGCCGCCGCGCACCGCCCGGCCGAGCGCGTAGCCGGTGACGGCGGTGAACATCGCATGCGCGAACGGCGAGAGGAGCCCGCGCAGGATGAAGGTCCAGGTCAGCGAGCCCGCGCCGCCCTCGATCACGGAGACGGCGAAGTACTGGATGTTCTCGGTGAAGGCGAACCCCGCCCCGACGAGCGCGCCGTAGACGACGCCGTCGACCGGGCCGTCGAACGCGCGACGCCCCATGAGGAGGATGAGCAGCACGCCGATTCCCTTGCCCAGCTCCTCCACGATCGGCGCCTGGATGACGGTGCCCGCGACATCCCACAGCGGCGAGCGCGGCAGCACGAGGTGCACGCCGAGGTCGACCAGCAGCGCGAAGCCGACGGAGGCGATCGCACCCCACGCGAGGGCGAAGATCACCAGGCTGCGCGGCTCCGGCTCCCAGCGGTCGACCCAGAGCATCGCGGAGACGACCAGTGTGAACGGGGCGAGGGCCAGCACGAGCCCGACGATCGAGGCGGAGGTGCCGAGCGCGCTCGTGAAGTACGACACGAGTCCGAACAGGAGCACGGCGAGGACGGCCCAGAGCCAGAGCCAGGTCGAGCGGCCGCGTCGGGTGGGCACGGCCGGCAGGTGCGGCTGCGTCGCCCCTCCCGCGGGGATGACGGCGCCGGACCCGCGACGGGGCTGCTCGAAGGCGGTCGCGAAGGGCTCGGACGACGGAGGGTTGAGCCCGGTGCCGTAGGTCATGCCTCACAGCCTAGGGCGCGCGTTTCCGGCGGTTCCCTCACGCGCTGCGGTCGGACACGGCCGATAGCCTTGAGATCATGCGCTTCGCCCACGTGATCTTCCCCGAGGACACCGCCGTCTCTCTCGCTCTCGTCGACGAAGCGGGGGCGCTGGCCGTCTCGACGCTCATCCCCGACGCACCCCGCACGCTCGAGGAGCTCATCGCGCGGGGCCCCGCCGCGCTCGAGGAGATCCGCGCCGCGCGCGTCGGCCACGACGGCGAGCCGATGCCGGTCGCCGACGTCCGCTTCGCGCCGGCCATCCTCACCCCGCCCGCGATGCTGGCGGTGGGTCTGAACTACGCCGCGCACTCGGGCGAGCTCAACCTCAAGACCGACGACACCCCGACGGTGTTCACGTTCTGGCCCAACTCCCTGCAGGCGCACGACGGCACCACCACCTGGTCCCGGCGCATGAGCGAGGCCGTGGACTACGAGGCGGAGCTCGGCGTCATCATCGGGCGACCGGCCAAGGACGTCTCCGAGGAGGAGGCGCTCGACTACGTGTTCGGCTACACCGTGGTCAACGACATCTCCGCGCGCAACATCCAGTACTCCGAGGCGCAGTGGTGCCGCTGCAAGTCCCTCGACGGCTTCACGCCGGTCGGTCCCTACGTGGTGACCGCCGACGAGATCTCCGACCCGCAGGACCTCCACATCTGGACGCGGGTGGACGGTCACATGATGCAGGACGCCTCGACGGGCCAGATGGTGCGGACGGTGGCGCGGCTCATCGCGCACCTGTCGCAGGGCATCACCCTGCTGCCGGGCACGCTCATCTCCACCGGAAGCCCCGGCGGCTCCGGCTTCTCGCGCACGCCGCAGGTGCTGCTGCGCGACCGCTCCACCGTCACCGTCGGCATCGACGGCATCGGCGAGCTGACGACGCACTGCCGGATGACGGACTGACGCGAGCACTCGCCCGAGGCGTCGGGCCTGCGGGCGGGGCTGCGCTTGCCGGCTTGCGGGCGGGAGCTTGCGGGCGGGGGCTGCGCTTGCCGCCAGACGATGTCGTCTCGCCGCCGGGACACGGTAAGTCGCGTTGTTCCGTGTCCCGTCGACGAGACGACATCGTGTGACGAGCTGGCGCGTCCCGTCAGCCCTGCGTGGGGACGTCCTCCGGCGCGATGATCGGGATGACCGAGGTCACCGGCTCGAGTCCCGACAGGCGCGAGGGGCTGAGCTGCTTCTCGACCTCCGCCGGCTCCATCAGGCCCGCCTCGACGACGAGATCGGCGACGCTGCGGTTGGTGAGCAGGGCGGTCTTCGCCAGCGCGGCGGCCGCGGAGTAGCCGATGAAGGGCGTGAGGGCGGTGATGACGCCGACGCTCGACCCCACCATGGCTCCCAGGCGCGCTCGGTTGGCGGTGATGCCGTCGACGCAGTTGACGCGGAGGGTGCGCATCGCCTGGCGCATCCAGATGATCGACTGGAAGATCGAGTGCGCGATCACGGGCTCGAACGCGTTCAGCTGCAGCTGCCCCGCCTCGACCGCCATCGTGACGGTGACATCGGAGCCGGCGACCGCGAAGGCGACCTGGTTCACGACCTCGGGGATGACGGGGTTGACCTTGCCGGGCATGATGCTCGATCCGGCCTGACGGGCGGGGAGGTTGATCTCGCCGAGGCCCGCCTGCGGGCCCGACGACAGGAGCCGCAGGTCGTTGCAGATCTTCGACAGCTTGATGGCGTTGCGCTTGAGGGAGGACGAGAACGACATGAACGAGCCGGTGTCGCTCGTCGACTCGACGAGGTCGCTCGCGGTCTCGAGGTCGAGGCCCGTGATGTCGCGGAGGTGCCGCTCCACCGCGCCCGCGTAGTCCGGATGCGTGGTGATGCCGGTGCCGATCGCGGTCGCGCCCATGTTGATCTCGTGCAGCAGCACCGCGTTCTCACGCAGCCGCTCGTAGTCGGCGGCCAGCGTCGTGGCGAAGCCGTGGAACTCCTGCCCGAGGGTCATCGGCACGGCGTCCTGCAGCTGCGTGCGCCCCACCTTCAGCACGTCGTGGAACTCGGTCGCCTTCGCGAGGAACGACTTGCGCAGCAGGTCGAGCTCGGTCAGCAGCGACCCGAGCGACAGCGACAGTCCGATCTTGATCGATGTGGGATACACGTCGTTGGTCGACTGGCTGCGGTTGGTGTGGTCGATGGGCGACAGGTAGGCGTAGTCGCCGCGCTCGCGACCGGCGAGCTCGAGCGCGATGTTGGTGATGACCTCGTTCGCGTTCATGTTCGTCGACGTGCCGGCGCCGCCCTGGATGACGCCCACGACGAACTGCTCGTGGAACTGCCCGTCGATGACGAGCTGCGCCGCGCGGTCGATGAGGTCGGCGCGGTGCTCGTCGAGCACGCCGATCTCGGCGTTCGCCCGGGCGGCGGCCTGCTTCACCATCGCCAGCCCGACCACGAGCTCGGGGTAGACGGAGATCGGGCGCTTGCTGATCTCGAAGTTCTCCAGCGCTCGCGCGGTGTGGATGCCCCACAGCGCGTCGCAGGGGATCTCCATCGCCCCCAGCGAGTCGGTCTCGGTGCGAGTCTGCGTGGCGGCTTCAGCGTGGACCATGTGCGTCTCCTCGTGGGTCTTCACGTCGGTGTGAGCGGGATGCCTCGATCCTACCCACGCACCCTGCGACCCTCTTTCGACTCCGCGTACATCGCCGCGGCCATCCCTGTACGCGGCGTACACACCGCCCGGCGATGCGCTCCTGCGCTTCCCGGCGCACTACCGTAATGAGGTGACCACCGACGCGCCCCTCGCTACTCCGATCGCCGACCGACGCCCCCTCGTGCGCAGCCACCACGGCGACGACGTGGAGGACCGCTACGAGTGGCTGCGCGCGAAGGACGACGCCGAGGTGCGCGCGCACCTCGAGGCGGAGAACGCGTACACCGACTCCCGCGTGGCGCACCTCGAGCCGCTGCGCGAGACGCTCTTCCAGGAGATCAAGGCGCGCGTGCGCGAGACCGACCTCACGGTGCCCGTCCGCCAGGGCGGATGGTGGTACTACGGCCGCTCCATCGAGGGCAGCCAGTACGGCCTGCAGTGCCGCGCGCCGCTCGCCGACGAGGACGACTGGACGCCGCCGCGGCTCGAGGTCGACGTCGAGGTGCCCGGCGAGCAGGTGCTGCTCGATGGCAACGTCGAAGCCGACGGCCACGAGTTCTTCTCCCTCGGCGCTTTCAGCGTCACCACCGACGGCGCGCGCATGCTGTGGGGCGTCGACACCCAGGGCGACGAGCGGTACACGGTGCGCGTGAAGGACATCGCCACGGGCGAGGTGCTGCCCGACGAGCTGGAGGGCATCGCGGGCGGCGCGCGGTTCACGCCCGACGGCCGGTTCATCCTCTATTCCACGGTCGACGACGCCTGGCGCCCCGAGGGCGTGTGGCTGCACCGGGTCGGCGACCCGACCCGCGAGCGGGATGTCGAGATCGCCCACGAGGACGACGAGTCGTTCTGGATCGGCGCGGGGTTCACCCGCAGCCGCGCCTACCTCATGATCGAGTCGGCCTCCAACACCACGAGCGAGTACGCGATCATCCGCGCGGCGGACGTGCCGCGCCTGGTCGAGGACCCCGCGTCGGTGCCGCGCACCACGCTCTGGGACCGCTCGGAGAAGGTCGAGTACTCGATCGACCACGCCGTCATCGACGGGCGCGACTGGCTCTACGTCCTGCACAACCGCGACGCGCTCGACTTCGAGCTCATGCGGGTGCCGGCCGACGAGCCCGGCGCCCGGGGAGAGGTCGTCATCGCCCACTCCCCCGGCACGCGCCTCGAGAGCGTGGACTGCCTGCGCGACTTCGCCATCGTCGAGTACCGGGCCGGCGGCATCCCCCGCGTCGGGATCCTCGACTACACCACGCACGAGGTGCGCGAGATCGCCTTCGACGAGCCGCTGTACAACGCCGGATCCGGCGGCAACCCGGAATGGGCGCAGCCGGTCGTGCGTCTGAGCTACGGGTCGTTCACCACGCCCGGCACCGTGTTCGACTACGTGGTGTCGACGGGCGAGCTGCGCGAGCTCAAGCACGTCGAGGTCCTCGGCGGCTACGACCCCACGGACTACGGGCAGGAGCGCCTCTGGGTTCCCGCGACGGACGGGACGCTCATCCCCGTCTCCCTGGTGTGGAAGCGCTCGTTCGGCGCACCGGAGGACGCGGCCCGCCCCGTGCACCTGTACGGATACGGCTCCTACGAGCACTCCATCGACCCCGGCTTCTCGTATGCGCGCCTCTCGGAGCTCGACCGCGGCATCGTGTTCGCCGTCGCGCACGTCCGCGGCGGCGGCGAGATGGGCCGCGCCTGGTACGAGAACGGCAAGCTCACCCACAAGCGCAACTCGTTCACCGACTTCGTCGACGTCGCGCGGTTCCTCGTCGACCGCGGCTACACGACGCCCGATCGGATGGTCGCCGAGGGTGGCTCCGCGGGCGGCCTGCTGATGGGCGCGGTGGCGAACCTCGCCCCCGAGCTCTTCGCCGGCATCCTCGCCGACGTCCCCTTCGTCGACGCGCTCACGACCATCCTCGACCCGTCGCTGCCCCTCACCGTGATCGAGTGGGAGGAGTGGGGCGACCCGCTGCACGACGCGAGCGTCTACGAGTACATGAAGTCGTACTCGCCGTACGAGAACGTGCGCGAGGGCGTGACGTACCCGCGCATCCTCGCGATGACCTCGCTCAACGACACCCGCGTGCTGTACGTGGAGCCGGCGAAGTGGGTCGCGCGTCTGCGCGAGGTGGGCGCCGACGCCCTGCTGCGGTGCGAGATGACGGCGGGCCACGGCGGCGTGAGCGGGCGCTACAACGCCTGGCGCGAGCGCGCGTTCCAGCTCGCGTGGATGTTCGACGTGCTGGGTCTCGCCGAGTAGCCGCGCCCCGGCGCGCGCTCAGGCGAGCTCGCCGTCAGGCGGGCTTGCGCGAGAACCGCTCCAGCCGCTCCTCCGGGGTGAGCGCGGCCATCCGCTCGTACCACTCGGGTGTGAACGACGCGCCGGGCTCCGCCGACGCCACCGGCACGACGGAGTGCGTGATGGTGTCGTCGTAGACGTGCACGAGGTGGAACGCCTGGCCGGCGTCCATGCCGTTCACCTGCTCGGGCGGCAGCGCGATGTCCATCGTGTAGCAGGACGCCGACGCGACGCTCACGGGGATCCCCGCGAACGTGCCGCTCGTCGAGTAGTGCAGGTGTCCGGCGAGGATGGCCCGCACGTCAGTTCCGCGCAGCACCGCGGCCAGGTCGTCCTGTCGGCGCAGCTCGAGGATGTCGAACAGCGGGATGTGGCTCGGCAGCGGCGGGTGGTGCAGCGCGAGGATGGTCCCGAGCGGGGCGGGCACGGCGAGCTCGCCGGCCAGCCACTCCAGCTGGCCGCCGTCGAGATCGCCGTGATGCCATCCGGGGACCGACGAGTCGAGCGCGATGAGGCGCAGACCGTCGAGATCCCAGACGCCGGTGACCGGCTGCTGCGAGGCGGGGAGCCCGAGGAGGTCGCGGCGCAGCTCGGGGCGCTCGTCGTGGTTGCCGGCCACCCACACCACGGGCGCGCCGAGCCGCGCGGCGACGGGCTCGACGAGGGCCCGCAGCCGCGCGTAGGCCTCGGGTTCGCCGAGGTCGGTGAGATCGCCCGTGAAGACCAGCGCGTCGACGCCGCCGGTGAGCCGCTCGACACGGGCGAGGGTCGCGACGAGGTTGGCGTCGGTGTCGATGCCGCCCGCCAGCCGCCGCCCCTGCGCGAGCAGGTGCGTGTCGCTGAGGTGGACGATCGTGCGCTGTGCCGCCGGATGCCTGCCGAACTGCGTCATGGGCTCAGCCTAGGACGCGCCTCCGACACCGGCGGCTCAGCCCCGAGCTCAGCCGAAGAGGGCCGCGGCCTCCTCGTAGCGGGACAGCGGCACGGAGTGCAGCTCGCCCAGCGCCTCGGAGAACGGCACGCGCACGATCTCGGTGCCCTGCATGGCGACCATCTGCCCCCAGGCGCCGTCGACGACGGCGTCCGCGGCGTGGAGGCCCAGACGCGTCGCCAGCACGCGGTCGAAGCCCGAGGGCGCGCCGCCGCGCTGGATGTGGCCGAGCACCGTCGAGCGGGTCTCGATGCCCGTGGCCTGCTCGATGAGCGGCGCGAGGACCTCGCTGATGCCGCCCAGGCGCGGACGGTTGAAGGCGTCGAGGCCCTTGTCGCTGTAGGCCTCGTCCTGGCCCTTCAGCTTGAAGCCCTCCGCCACGACGACGAGCGGCGCACGGCCGCGCTCGGCGGCCGCGAGCACGTGCTCGGTGATCTCGTCGAGCGACAGCGGCACCTCGGGGATGCAGATGATGTGCGCGCCCGCGGCCATGCCGGAGTGCAGCGCGATCCAGCCGACGTGCCGGCCCATGACCTCGGCCACCATGCAGCGCTGGTGCGAGTCGCCTGTGGTGCGCAGCCGGTCCATGGCGTCGGTGGCGATGTTCACAGCCGTGTCGAAGCCGAACGAGTAGTCCGTCGCGCGCAGGTCGTTGTCGATGGTCTTCGGCACGCCGAGCACGGGGATGCCGTCGTTGTTCAGCCGCTGAGCCGCCGCGAGGGTGCCCTCGCCGCCGATCGCGATGATGCCGTCGAGCTTGTGCCCGTACAGGGTCTTGGCGATGTTCTCCGCACCGCCCCGGACGCCCTCGTAGGGGTTGGTGCGGCTGGTGCCGAGGATGGTCCCGCCCACCTTCGACAGACCCTTCACGTCGCGACGCGTGAGCGGGAAGAAGTCTGCCTCCACGAGGCCCTTCCACCCGTCCCGGATGCCCACGAACTCCATGTCGTAGGCCTCGGTGCCCTTGAGCACCGCGCCGCGGATGACTGCATTGAGGCCGGGGCAGTCGCCACCACTCGTCAGAACGCCGATCTTCATGACATCAACGCTAGGGCATGCGGGAGCATCGCTTTTCCCCCTCCCGAACGCCCTGGCGAGCGGATGGCCTAGGCGGCTCCCAGCGCCTGGCGCAGCAGGTGCATGAGGGCGGCCATCTGCACCGAGTCGCTCGACGTCTCGTCGTACGTCTCGCCGTCGAGCGCGCGTCCGGCGAGACCCTGCTTGCGGTCGATGAGCTCGGCGATCTTGCTGTCGATCGTGTGCGCGGCGATGATCCGCCATGCCGTGACGGGCTCGTCCTGGCCGATGCGGTGCACGCGGTCGATCGCCTGCGTCTGCTCGGCGGCGGTCCAGCTGAGCTCGGCGAGCACGACGTTCGAGGCGACCTGCATGTTGACGCCGACGCCGGCGGCGGTGAGCGAGCACACCGCGATGCCGACCTCGGGGTCGTTGTTGAACGCGTCGATCGCGGCCTGGCGCACCGTGCCGTTCTGCTCGCCGCGCACGGAGACGGCCTTGATCCCGGCCGCGGCGAAGTGCGCCTCGGCCTGGTCCATGACGTCGATGTGCTTGGCGAAGAAGACGACCTTGCCCACCGAGCGCTGCAGCTGAGCGGCGTAGTCCGCGGCGAGGAGCGCCTTCGCCTGGCCGATGCGGCGCACCATCGCGAAGACGTTGTCGCCGCCGTCGCCGGCCGATTTCGACTCCTCGAGCTCGCTCTGGGCGACCAGGCGCACGATGTCGTCGTCGATCTCGCCCACCGCGAGGCCGCGGTCACCGCGCGCCTCGATGATGCGGCGGTAGCGGGCGGCGAGGCGCTGGCCGAGCTCGCGCTCGGCGGCGCGGATGCTGCGCCCGTACTCGTCGTCCAGCTGCACGGGCAGGTCGGCGATGAGCTTGTCGGGCAGGTCGGCCGCGACGTCCTTCTTGCGGCGGCGCACGATGCCCATCGAGATCACCGCGTCGCGGGCCTCCGGGTAGAAGGCCTTGTCGGCGGGCGTCAGGCCCGTCGCGTCGAGCTTCTCCATGAGCTCGGGGCCCGGCTTCTCGCCGTTGGTCCAGCCGAGGAAGCGCCAGATCGCGTCGAAGTCCTCGACGTCGTTGATGAGCGGGGTTCCCGTGAGCGCCAGCAGCAGCGGATGGCCGCCGGGCGCCGTCTCGCGGATGCTCTGCGCGAGGGCGAGCACGTTCTGCGAGCGCTGCGAGCCGAGGTTCTTGATGAAGTGCGCCTCGTCGACGACCATCCCGCGCAGGCCCAGACCGGCCAGCCATCCCAGGTGCCGGTCGAGGATCTCGTAGTTGACGATGAACACGTCGGCGAACGCGTCGAGGTCCTGCCCGTCGCCGTTGATGACGGTGGCGCGACGCTGCGGCGTCCAGCGCTCGACCTCGCGCGCCCAGTTCATCTTCACGACGTTCGGCACGACGACGACGAGCGGGTACGCGTCGGCGACCGAGGCCGCCAGCACCGATTCCGCGGTCTTGCCGAGGCCGGGCTCGTCGGCGAGGAGGAAGGAGCGGTGACCCTCGCGCACCGCCTCGAGGAACCGCGACTGGTGCGGCATGACCTCGAGGCCCTTGGGCGAGAGCCGGTCGAACTCCGGCACCTCCGGCAGCGGCATGGTCGCCGCGCGGCCGCCCGCGCCGAGCTCGAACGCCTTGTAGAGGGGGCCCATGAGCTCCCAGCCGTCCAGCCGGCGACGCGGGGTCTCCCCCGAGTCGACGCGCGAGAAGTCGGGCGCGAGGAACGGGTTCGCCTCGCGGCGGGCCTCGATCTGCGGCGGCGTGACCGCGCGCTCGGAGACCACCGGCGGCAACGAGGCCGCCACCGGGGCGACGGGCTTCTCGTCGACGATGATGAGCTCCTCCGGCGGCAGCTCGGCGCCGGCCTCGAGCAGCCAGTCCCGCCGCATGCGGCGGGCGACCGGCGACGTCGCGTGGTCGGCCTCCAGCAGCTGGATGAGCGACGTGTCGCGCGCGGCGGTCTTGGCGAGGATGGTCGCGACGCCGTCGAGGCGCTTGAGCAGCTCCGCGCGGGCCGAATCGGAGATCGACTCGTCGGCCTTCACCCGGGCGCGCTCCTCGCGCACGAGGAACGCGATCACCTGGAACTTCACGCGGTTGGTCGGCCCGAGCTTGTTGCGCTGGGCCTTGGCCTCGATCTCGCGCACCTTGCGGGCGAGGATCGGGATGACGGGGGCCTCGTCGTCGCGTCGTGCGGACGAGGACTTCTTGCGCTGTCGCGCGGGTGCCGTGGTCGGCATGCTCCTCCTGAGCGTCGCTTCCGGCCGCCGCTGATGCGACCGGTCGAAGTCGTGCGTGCGTCGCGCGCCGCCGAACTGCGGCGGCGCCGGCCGTCGCTGTGGACGGGCGGCGACCGGGCAGCGCGCGAAAACCCGGCGCCCGGTGACGCGGCCCGCTCCTCCGGCGCTGTCGCGTCGAACGGATGAGCGGAAGCCTCACCGGCATTCTACGGCATCGGCCTCCGCGTCGGGAGCAGTGCCGGCCGCGGCGCCGCGCTCAGCCCCAGACGGTCGCGACGATGTCGTCGGTGTACTGGGGTTCGAAGTCGGCGTTGAGCCAGTGCGTGGCGACCCAGCCGCCCGCGCCCAGCACGTGCACCTCTCCCCCGGTGCCCTGCTCCGGTCCGCCCGACTCCTCCTCGCGCTCGCAGCGCGTCACCGCCTCGCGGTCCTCGCACGTGAAGCCGCCCTCGACCAGCGCCGACCGGAGCGTGTCGATCTGCGCGTCGTCGACGGCGGCTACGGTGGTCGCGATGCCGACCCCGCCGGCGGTCCCCCAGGTGCAGCGCAGGGGCTCCGCCGCATCGAGCACCTCGAGCGCGGGCACGACCTCGGTCGAGAGCATCGTCAGCCCCTGGTCGTTGAGCGGCCCGACCTCCTCGCTGAGGATGGCGAGCGCCTCGGCCGACCACACCCCGTCGCAGGATTCCGGCACGGCGAACCCCTCGGGAGTCGCGGTCGCGGTCGGCGTGGCCGACGGCGTCGCGCCGCCCGTGGGCTGCGAGGGCGCGGAGCCCGCCTCGTCGCCCGCGCATCCGGCGAGGGCGAGGAGGACTCCCGCGACGACGAGAGGGGCGAGGGCACGGCGCTTCATGGCGTCGACGCTAGCTCAGGGCGGCGCGCGCGGTCGTCGCCCCCGCGGATCGTGATCCGATCGCGTCGTGCCGGCCCGGTGCGTCGTCGGTTGGGCGGCCGCCCGTGCGCCGTCGGATGGCCGTCGCCCGCCTCGAGGCCGGCCGACGCCGCGCGAGTAGGCTGGGGGCATGGCCATCGAGCTCACCGAGGCGGCCGTCGCCGCCACCATCGACCACGCGATCCTCAAGCCCGACTTCACTCAGGCCGACGTCGACCGAGAGCTCGACATCGCCGCCGAGTGGGGCGTCTTCAGCGTCTGCGTGCGCCCCTCCGACATCGCCTACGCGGCCCGACGTCTGGCCGGCACGTCGGTCGCGGTCGGCACCGTCATCGGGTTCCCGCACGGCACGACCTCCATGGCGGCCAAGGTCGCCGAGCTGCGCCAGGCCCGCGCCGACGGCGCCACGGAGTTCGACATGGTCGTGCACATCGGCGCCCTCCGCGGGGGCGAGGACGAGCGCGTCGTGGCCGACATCCGCGAGGTCGTCGCGGCGGCCGAGGGCCTCGTGACCAAGGTCATCCTGGAGACCAGCCTCCTCGACGACGAGCAGATCGCGCGGGGCAGCCGCCTCGTCGAGGCCGGCGGCGCCACCTTCGTGAAGACGTCCACCGGGTTCGCCGGCGGCGGCGCGACCGTCGAGCACGTCACCCTCATGCGGGAGAGCGTGTCATCCGCGGTGCAGGTGAAGGCCTCCGGCGGCGTCCGCGGCCTCGACGCGGCCGTCGCCATGCTCGAGGCGGGCGCGACGCGTCTCGGCACCAGCGCGAGCGCGACCATCCTGGGCGAGCTGCGGGCGCGCGCGGCCGGCGGCGCCGCTTCGGGCACCGAGGACTCCAGCTCGTACTGACTCAGCCGATGCGGAGGACGTCGCGCGTGCGCACGACGTCCTCCGTCATCTGCACGATGAGCTTCTCGACGCCCTCGAACGCGACCATGCCGCGGATGCGCGACACGAAGCGCACCTCGGCGCGGCGCCCGTAGAGATCGAGGTCGTGCTCGTCGAGCACGTACGCCTCCACCTGCCGTCGGCTGACGTCGTCGAAGGTGGGGTTGGTGCCCACCGAGATCGCCGCCGGGTACGAGGTCTCGTCGACGACCAGCCATCCGGCGTAGACGCCGTCGCCCGGGATGAAGCCCTCCGCGTCCTGGGAGAGGTTGGCGGTGGGGAACCCCAGCTCGCGCCCGCGCTTCAGACCGTGCACGATCTCGCCGCGCACGGCGTGCGGGCGGCCGAGGAGGGCCGCCGCCCGCTCCACGTCGCCGGCGTCGAGCAGCTCCCGGATCCACGAGGACGAGACCCGCCGCCCATCCGCTTCGCTCGCGACATCGGGCATCACCTCGACGGAGAAGCCGTGCGCCGCGCCCATGCGCGCGAGAAGGGCCGCGTCGCCCGCTCCGCCGCGCCCGAATCGGAAGTCGCGGCCGACGAGCACGCGCCGCGCCCGCAGCGCGCCGACGAGCACGCGCTCGACGAACGCCTCCGCGTCCTCCGATGCCAGCTCCTCGTCGAAGGCCAGCAGCAGGGTCGCGTCGATGCCGGTGTCGGCGAGCAGGTCGATCTTCTGCTCCACCCCGACGAGCGGGCGCGGACAGCGCGCGGGCGCGATGAGGGCGAGCGGGTTGCGGTCGAACGTGACCGCCACCGAGCGGGCGCCCAGCTCACGCGCGTCGTCGAGCATGCGCTCCACGAGGGCGCGGTGTCCGGCGTGCAGCCCGTCGAACTTGCCGATCGCGACGACCGAAGGCCCGAGGTCCGACGGCACATGGCGGGCGTCGCGGAAGAGCATCATCGCGCGGCCGCCGCGAGCTCGGGCACGGCTGCGGGGCGGTGCGTGCGCAGCCACCAGATGCCGCAGAACGGCAGGACGAGCGGGATCCACACGTAGCCGCTGCCGTACAGCGACCACACGGTGGGGTGCTGGAAGAGCTCGGGCAGGACGATGCTGAGCGTCCCGACCACGAGCACGCCGACCAGCTCGAAGATCACCGCGATCCAGGCAATCCGATACCAGGCGCGACTGCGCGAGAACATCAGCGCGAGCGTGGCGAGGATGTACACGACGGCGGCGGCCGCCGACAGGCCGTATGCCAGGGGCGCGTCGTCGAACTCGCGCACGATCTGCACGAAGGAGCGCCCCGTGGCCGCCAGCGCCATCACGCCGTACACGAACACGAGGACGATGCCGGCGCCGGTGATCCGGCGGGCTGACGCAGGCTCAGTCATAACGGATCCATTTTAGGCGGGCGGTCAGGGCGCAGACGCGCACGGGGCGAACGCGCACGGGTGAGAGGGCGGTGGTCACGCGATCTGGATGGTCCAGATCACGTGCATGCGGTAGACCATGACCGCGACGGCGAGGGCGAGGACGCCCATGACCACGACGCTCCAGCGCGAGCGGTCGACGAACGCCCAGACGATGCCCGCGATGGGCAGGAGCGCGGCGGAGACGAGGTACGTCCAGAACTCGAGGAGGTCGCCGGTGGGCGGGTTCCCGACGAAGGGCGCCACGATCGCCACGACGATCTGGGCGATGAGCAGCACCTGCACCAGAGCGAGCGCGCCCACCGAGAGGTCGCTGGGGCGGCGCCCGGCGAGGCCCAGCGCGATGCACAGCATGCCGGCGAGAGCGGCGACGACGACCTGCGCGGTGGTGAACCAGCCGATCACGCGGCGTCTCCCGCGACCTCGGGCATGTTCATGACGCTCTTGACCGCGTCGCCGCGCTTCTCCACGATCCCCACGAGACGGCCGTCGGGGTCGACCGCCGCCGCCCGCTCGCCGCGCACGCGACCGGCTGCCCCGGCGAGGCGCTTGCCGTGGCGCAGGTCGCGCGCCTCGTCGGCGGTGGCGTCGAAGCGTCCCAGGACACGCGCGGCCACCTCGGCCGGCGGCAGAAGCGCCGCATCGGCGAGGGCGTCGAGCGATGCGCCGTCGGCGACGTCGAACGGCCCGACGTGCGTGCGCCGGAGCGCCGTGAGGTGCCCGCCGACGCCGAGCCCCGCGCCGAGGTCGCGGGCGAGGGCGCGGATGTACGTGCCCGAGCTGCAGTCGACCTCGACATCGAGGTCGACGGCATCGGCGGCGCGGCGGATGGCCGTGACGGCGAAGCGCGAGATGGTCACCGCCCGCGCGGCGAGCTCGACCTCCTCCCCCGCGCGCACGCGGTCGTATGCGCGGCGTCCGTCGACCTTGATGGCCGACACGGCGCTCGGCACCTGCGAGATGTCGCCGGTGAGCGCGGTGACGCCGCGGGCGACGGCACCGTCCGACGCCGCTGCCAGCTCCTCCGACGACGCCTGCGCGACCGCGTCGCCCTCGGCGTCGTCGGTGGTGGTGGTCTGGCCCAGGCGGATGGTCGCGGTGTAGGTCTTGCCGAGGCCGACGAGGTAGGTCAGCAGCCGCGTCGAGCCGTCGACTCCGAGCACGAGCAGGCCGGTGGCCATCGGGTCGAGCGTGCCCGCATGGCCGATCTTGCGGGTGCCGAGGGCGCGGCGCGCTCGCGCGACGACGTCGTGGCTGGTGAGCCCCCCCGGCTTGTCGACGAGCAGGATGCCTCCGGCAGGGGGAACGCGTGACGCCATCCCCCCAGATTATCTTCCCCGTGCGGTTCCCCTCTTCCCGCGAGACCACGTGGACCAGCGGGTCAGGCGCACGCCTCCCGGACGGGCGGCTCGCCCGATGTGACGGCGACCGAGCGCGCACGGTCCTCGCCGTCGACGTACTCGAAGAACAGGGCGGTGTCGTGATCGCCGGGCACGCGGAGGAAGGCCCGGCCGTCTGCCGTGTCCACGTCCTGCGCGTCGTCGTGGGCCGCGAGGACCTCGGCGCGCGTGGCGCCGATCCCGAGGCCGTCGGCCGTGCGGGGTCCCGCGCCCGACCGCCGCGAGAGCGACTCGACGGCGGCGCCGGTCACGGAGCCGGCGGCGCCGGGCGCGCGCTGGAAGGAGACGAGATAGCCACCGTCGGGCGCGCTCCAGTACGAGACCCAGGCGCAGCGGCGGTCGTTCACCCAGTCGCGGGGCAGAGCCGCCACGGTGGCGTCGAAGTCGTCGCCGATGGTGATGGGGCCGAGCTCGTGCGGCTCGATCTCCCACGTCGCGGGGTTCCACGGGTCCTCGGCGCCGCGACCCGGAGCCGCGGGGGTCTGCGACGCGGTGGGCGTGGTGCTCGGCGTCGGGGTGGAGGGCGACACCTGCGAGGCGACGGCGCTCTCGCCGACGGGCGCGGCGTGCTGGTACGCGGTGGCGCACCCGACGGCGGCGACCACCAGCGTCGCGGCGACCGCGACTGCGGCGGTGATGCGCGCCATCCGTGCTCCTCTCGACAGGCCCTCATCGACGCTAACGGCAGGATCCGCCCATCCGGTAACGGTTAGGACGCCGTCCGATAACGCTTCGGTCGCGCTCGCCCCGGAGGAGGCTGAGGACGACTTGGCGACCGCGGCTTAGGCTGAGGCGATGCCCGCCCTCGCCGACGCACTCGTGCCGTGGTTCCGTGCGCACGCCCGCGATCTGCCGTGGCGACGGCCGGGATACGGCGCGTGGGGCACGCTCGTCAGCGAGTTCATGCTGCAGCAGACGCCGGTCGCCCGCGTGATCCCCCATCTGGAGGCGTGGCTCGCGCGGTGGCCCACCCCGGCGGCGCTCGCCGCCGACCCGCCGGCCGAGGCCGTGCGGCAGTGGGCCAACCTCGGGTACCCGCGACGGGCACTCTGGCTGCATCGCGCGGCCGTGGAGATCCGCGACCGCCATGCCGGCGTCGTTCCGCGGGACGTCGACGCGCTCCTCGCCCTCACCGGCATCGGCGACTACACCGCGCGCGCCGTGGCCGTGTTCGCCTACGGCGACCGCCATCCCGTGGTGGACACGAACACGCGGCGCGTCATCGCGCGCGTGGTCGACGGCCGCGCGCAGCCGGGGACGCCGCACCGACGGGACCTCGCCGCCATGGCAGCGCTCCTGCCGGAAGACGTCGCCGACGCCGCGGCCATGAACGCCGCGACCATGGAGCTCGGCCAGGTGATCTGCACGGCGCGCGCGCCGCGGTGCGACGAGTGCCCGCTGCGCGACACCTGCGCGTGGCTCGCGGCAGGGCGCCCGGAGACCGAGGACACCCGCCGTCGGCAGGCCCGCTACGAGGGCAGCGACCGCCAGGCGCGCGGCGCGGTCCTCCGGCAGCTGCGCGACGGCGACCCCGCGCCCGCCCTGCAGGACGCGGTGATCGCAGAATGGCCCGACCGCGCTCAGCGCGACCGGGCCATCCTCTCGCTTCTGTCCGACGGCCTCATCGAGGCCGACGGCGAGACGCTGCGTCTGCCTCGATGAGGCTCAGTCCTCGTCGTCCGCTTCGCGCGGCTTGACGTACGGGTCCTCGCCTGCAGCCCACTGCGCGCCGGCGGCGAGCCCTGCGACCGCCTCATCGCGCTCGCGCGCCTCGCGCAGCAGCGCGGTGAGGTGGTCCGCGGTCTCGGGAAGGGCGTCGGGGATGAACTCCAGCGACGGGGTGAGCCGCGTGTTGAGCTGGCGCCCGACCTCGCTGCGGAGCATGCCCGTCGCCGCCTTCAGCGCGGCGCCGCTTCCCGCGCGCTCCTCGTCGGAGCCGTACACCGTGTAGAAGACGGAGGCGTGCTGCAGGTCACCCGACACCCGCACATCCGTGATCGTCACGAAGCCCAGGCGCGGATCGCGCAGGCCCTTCTCGAGGCGCTCGGCGAGGATGACGCGGATGCGATCCGCGAGTCGTGCCTGACGTTCCTGTCCTGCCATCTTGTCCTCCTTGGGATGAGACGGCCCTGCCGAGCGGCCGAAGCCGCCCGGCAGGGCCAGGGGGGAGATCCGCGTCAGCCGCGCGGCTTCTCGACCATCTCGGTCGTCTCGATCTCGTCGCCGATCCGGATGTCGTTGAACTTGCCCAGGCCGATGCCCGCCTCGAAGTCCGTGCGGACCTCGGTGACGTCGTCCTTGAACCGGCGCAGCGACTCGATCGCCAGGCCGTCGGCGAGGACGACGCCCTCGCGGATGACGCGCGCCTTCGCGTTGCGCGTGATCGTTCCCGAGCGGACGATGACACCGGCGATGTTGCCGAACTTGGAGGAGCGGAAGACCTCGCGGATCTCCGCGACGCCCGACTGGACCTCCTCGTACTCCGGCTTGAGCATGCCCTTGAGGGACTGCTCGACATCGTCGATCGCGTTGTAGATGACCGAGTAGAACCGGACGTCCACGCCCTCGCGAGCCGCGGCCTCACGGGCCTTGGCGTCGGGACGGACGTTGAAGCCGATCACGATCGCGTTGTCGATCGTGGCCAGGTTGACGTCGGACTCCGTGACGGCACCCACACCGCGGTGGATGATGCGCAGCTGGACGCTCTCGTCGACCTCGATCTTGAGCAGCGACTCCTCGAGCGCCTCGACGGCACCCGCCACGTCGCCCTTGATGATGAGGTTGAGCGACTCGACCTTGCCCTCTTCGAGAGCACGCGTGAACTCCTCGAGCGACATGCGCTTGCGGGCCTTGGCCAGCTGGGCGTTGCGCTCGACGGCCTCGCGCTTCTCGGCGATCTGACGCGCCATGCGGTCGTCGTCCGTGACGATGAAGGTGTCGCCGGCTCGGGGAACCGAGCTGAGACCCTGCACCTGGACGGGACGCGACGGAGCGGCTTCGGCGACGGCCTCGCCGTTCTCGTCGATCATGGCGCGGACGCGGCCGTAAGCCGTTCCCGCGACGATCGGGTCGCCCACGCGGAGCGTTCCGGTCTGCACGAGCACGGTGGCCACCGAGCCGCGGCCCTTGTCGAGCCTCGCCTCGATCGCGACGCCGCGCGCGGCCTTGCTGGGGTTCGCACGCAGGTCGAGACCCGCGTCGGCGGTGAGGAGCACCGCGTCCAGGAGGTCCTGGATGCCGATGTCCTGACGAGCGGACACGTCGACGAACATGACGTCTCCGCCGTACTCCTCGGCCACGAGCCCGTACTCGGTCAGCTGCTGACGCACCTTGGCGGGGTTCGCCTCGGGCTTGTCGATCTTGTTGACCGCGACGACGATCGGCACGCCGGCCGCCTGCGCGTGGTTCAGAGCCTCGACCGTCTGCGGCATGATGCCGTCGTCGGCCGCGACCACGAGGATCGCGATGTCGGTCACCTCGGCACCGCGGGCGCGCATGGCCGTGAAGGCCTCGTGACCCGGGGTGTCGATGAAGGTGATCGCGCGCTCGAAGCCCTCGTGCTCGGTCCACACCTGGTACGCGCCGATGTGCTGCGTGATGCCGCCGGCCTCGCCCGCGACGACGTTCGTCTTGCGGATGGCGTCGAGCAGTCGCGTCTTTCCGTGGTCGACGTGACCCATGACCGTGACGACGGGGGGACGGATCTCGAGGTTCTCGTCGTCCTCCTCCAGCTCCTCGCGCTCGAGGTCGAGACCGAAGCCCTCGAGGAGCTCCTTGTCCTCGTCCTCGGGCGAGACGATCTGGATCTTGTAGCCGAGCTCGGAGCCGAGCACGTCGAACGTGGCCTCGTCGAGCGACTCCGTCGCCGTCGCCATCTCACCGAGGTGGAACAGCACCGTGACGAGGTTGCCCGGCTGCACGCTCATGCCGGTGATCGACTCGATCTTGTCGGCGAAGTCCGAGATCGATGCGCCGCGGCGCATCCGGATGATGGTGTTGCCGTCACCGCGGGGGACCTTGACGCCACCGACGATCGGCGCCTCCCGCATCTCGAACTCTTGACGCTTCGCACGACGCGACTTGCGCTGCTTCGACTTGCCGCCGCCCTTGCCGAACGCGCCGGCGGTGCCGCCGCGACCGCGGCCGCCAGGGCCGGGACGACCGGCGAAGCCGCCGCCGGGAGCGCCGCCACCGGGGCGGAAGCCGCCGCCGGCACCGGGACCGCCGGGACGACCGGGTCCGCCCGGACGCTGCTGGAACGGAGCGCCGGGACGACCGGCGCCGCCACCGGGACGACCGGGACGAGCTGCGCCGCCAGGACGCGGCGCGCCCGGACGGGGAGCCTGCGGCTTCGGGGGACGCGGGATGTTGCCCGGCGTCGGACGCTGGCCCATGCCCTGCGCGGAGGCGAAGGGGTTGTTGCCGGGGCGGGGGCCGCCGGCGGCGGGACGCTTCCCCATGCCCTGGGCAGAGGAGAACGGGTTGTTGCCGGGGCGCGGGCCGCCCGGACGCGGGCCGGGCGTGGGAGCACCGGGCGTCGCGGCGTCGGAGGCCGGTGCCGCGGGCTGCTCGGCCTGAGGCGCCGCGGCGGGCTTCTCGGCCTGCGGCTCGGCGGGCTTCGGTGCGGCGGGCTTCGCCGCGGCGGGGGCCGGCTGCGCGGGGGCAGGCTGCTCGGCCGCCGGCTTCTCGGCGGGACGCGCGGGGCCGGGCTTGGGCGCGCCGGGACGCGGCGCTCCGGACGCACCGGGGCGCGCGGGGCCGGGACGACCGGGGGTGCGCGGGGCGGCGGGCTTCGCGTCGGCGGCCGGCGCTGCGCCGCCTTCCGACGCCAGCGCGGCGCGCAGCTTGCGCGCGACGGGCGGTTCGACCGTCGACGACGGGCTCTTCACGAACTCGCCGAGCTCCTTGAGCTTCGCGAGTGCGACCTTGCTGTCGACACCCAACTCAGCGGCGATCTCATGTACGCGTGGTTTTGCCACAATTCTCCTGTCTGGGCGATCTGCCCCGGACAGGGCAGACCTCTAAAGGCGGACGGGTCTCATTTCGAGCCGTTCACTTGATTTCCATAGCTGCTCAGCCATTTCTCGAGGTTCTGCGTGTCGAGCGGGCCCGGCACGCGCAGTGCTCGTACGAAAGCGCGGCGAGTGAGCGCGGTCCCGACGCACTTCTGCGTCGCATGGACCCACGCGCCCCGTCCCGGCATGACCGCGCGCTCATCGGGGACGAGCTCGGAATCGATGACGACCACCCTCAGCAGGGCGGATCGGGGGGCGCGCGTGCGACAGCCGACGCACGTCCGTACGGGTTCCATCCTACACCTCAGCATCACGGTCGGCCGTCGCGCGTGTCGCGACGGCTCGGGGCGGCATACGCCGCCCGCCTCAGCCCTGCTCGAGGATGCTCTCCGGCTGGATGTCGATCTTCGCGCCGGTGAGCTTGGCGGCGAGGCGGGCGTTCTGCCCCTCCTTGCCGATCGCGAGCGACAGCTGGTAGTCGGGCACGAGCGCGCGGACGGCCTTCGTCGTCGGGTCGAGCACGAAGCTGCTCGTGACCTTGGCCGGCGAGAGCGCGTTCGCGACGAACTTCGGCAGCTCGTCGTCGTGGTCGACGATGTCGATCTTCTCGCCGCTGAGCTCCTCGGTGACCGCGCGCACGCGGCGGCCGAGCTCGCCGATGCAGGCGCCCTTGGCGTTGATGGAGGGGTCGTTGGCGCGCACGGCGATCTTGGTGCGGTGACCGGCTTCGCGGGCGAGCGACGTGATCTCGACGAGGCCGTTGGCGATCTCGGGGACCTCGAGCGCGAAGAGCTTGCGGACGAGACCCGGGTGCGTGCGGGAGACGGTGATCTGCGGGCCCTTCAGCCCCTTCGCGACGCTCGTGACGTAGACGCGCAGACGCGAGCCGTGCGAGTACTCCTCGCCGGGCACCTGCTCCTCGGGGGGCAGGATGGCCTCGACCGTGCCGAGGTCGACGTGGATCATGCGCGGGTTCGGGCCCTGCTGCACGACGCCGGCGACGATGTCGCCCTCCTTGCCGCGGAACTCCCCCAGCACCGCGTCGTCGGCGATGTCGCGGAGGCGCTGGCTGATGACCTGCTTCGCGGCGTACGCGGCGATGCGGCCGAAGTTCTCCGGAGTGGTCTCCTCCTCGCCGACGATCGCGCCCTCCTCGTCCCGCACGGGGATGAGGATCGCGACGTGGCCCGACTTCCGGTCGAGGTGCGCGCGCGCGCCCTCCGGGATGTCGCCGTCCTGGGAGACGTGCTTCTCATACGCGGTGAGGATGGCCTGCTCGATGATCCGAACGAGTTCGTCGAACGGGATCTCCTTCTCGCGCTCGACCGTCCGCAGCAATCCGAGATCGATATCCACAACGTCCTCCGTATTCAGCTCTCGTCGGCAGACCTCTCGCCGACATCTCCGCCACGATACCGGATGCGCCCGGGCCGCCGCTGTGAGGGTCGGTCAGCGCCGCCGCACCACGTCGATCGGGCCGGTGACGCTCTCCGTGTCCTCCCAGCACTCGATCCCGCGGACGTCGGGGAGCAGCGCGCGCGTGAACACCGGGTCGAGACCCTCCCGCCGCTGGTTCGAGTAGTCGCGCAGCAGGCGGAACACGAGGCCGGAGAGGAGGGCCACGGCCACGAGATTGATGACGGCCATCACCCCCATGATCGCGTCGGCCAGCGTCCAGACGAGGCTGGGGGCGGCCACGGAGCCGGCGAGGACGGCCACCACCACGAGGACGCGGAAGACGGTGAGGACCATGGGCTTCGCCGAGATGAACTCGATGCTCGCCTCGCCGTAGTAGTAGTTCCCGATGATCGAGCTGAACGCGAGCATGAAGACGACGACGGCGAGGGCGATGGTCGCCCAGCCGCCGAGCGACGACGTCAGCGCGTGCTCGGTGAGCTCGACGCCCGTGAGACCGCCCTTCTCGATGGGCACCGCGACGAGGATCGTGAACGCGGTGATGGAGCACA
This sequence comes from Microbacterium oryzae, assembly GCF_009735645.1. NCBI lineage: Bacteria > Bacillati > Actinomycetota > Actinomycetes > Micrococcales > Microbacteriaceae > Microbacterium > Microbacterium oryzae. The sequence goes on from NZ_CP032550.1 coordinate 1,390,595, forward strand.
CGAGCATGGTGTCGAAGTAGACCCCGAGCGACTGCACGAAGCCCTGCTTCGCGGGATGCGTGACGGCGGCCGCGGCCCCCGCGTTCGGGGCCGAGCCGAGGCCCGCCTCGTTGGAGAACATGCCGCGCTTGACGCCGGTGAGCACGATCTGACCCAGCGCGGCGCCGAGGACCTCGTTGAAGCCGAACGCCTGCGTGAAGATCGACGCGAACGCGGCGGGGAGCTCGTCGAGGTGCACGACCACGACGGCGAGTCCCAGCAGCAGGTAGGCGAGCGCCATGACCGGCACGAGACCCTGCGTGACGTTCGCGATGCGGCGCACGCCGCCGAACACGATGAGGCCGGTGAGCACGGCCGTGAGGATGCCGACCACCCACAGCAGCCAGCCGCCCTCGGCGCCCGTGATCTGCGTGATGGCAGAGGACGTGGTCAGCGCGATGGTGTTGGCCTGCAGCGCGGAGAACGCGAAGGGGAAGCAGAAGATGAGGATGACCGCGAACGCGACGCCCATCCAGCGCGCGCCGAGACCGCGGGACATGTAGTAGGCGGGGCCGCCGCGGAAGCCGTTGGCGTCGCGCACCTTGAACAGCTGCGCGAGGGTCGACTCGGCGAAGGCGGAGGCGGCGCCGACCGTCGCCATCAGCCACATCCAGAACACCGCGCCCGGGCCGCCGATCGCGATGGCCGTGCCGACGCCCGCGATGTTCCCCGTTCCCACGCGGGAGGCCGCCGAGATCGTGAACGCCTGGAACGACGACACCGACTGCGGCTTCCCGTCCTGGTCGCGCGGGGTCTTGTCCCCCAGCGTCCGGATCATCTCCGGCAGCATGCGGATCTGCACGGCGCCGGACCGGACGGTGATGTAGAGCCCCAGCAGGGCGACGATGGGCAGCACCACCCAGGTCCACAGCTGGTCGCCGGCTGCCGCGATCCCCGCATCGATCTCATCCATGGCGGGCAGTCTCACCTGCGAGGCCGGCGTCCGGCAACCTCTTGACGCGCGCTGCTCAGGCGGACAGGCGCGCGACCGCCTCGGCGACCGGCACGACCTCGCGCTCACCCGAGCGGCGGTCCCACAGCTCGACGAGGCCGTCGGCCGCGCTGCGCCCGACGACGACGAGCTTCGGCACGCCGATGAGCTCCGCGTCGCCGAACTTCACGCCGGGCGACACCTTCGCGCGGTCGTCGTAGAGCACGTCCAGGCGCGCTCCCTCGAGATCGGCGACGAGCTTCTCGGCGAGCTCGAACGCCTCCTGCCCCTTGCCCGTCGCCACGACGTGCACGTCGAACGGCGCGACGGCCTCGGGCCAGATGAGGCCCTTGTCGTCGTTGGAGAGCTCGGCGATGGTCGCGAGGATGCGCGTGACGCCGATGCCGTAGGAGCCCATCGTGACGGTGACGAGCTTGCCGTTCTCGTCGAGCACCTTGAGTCCCAGTGCCTCCGCGTACTTGCGGCCGAGCTGGAAGACGTGCCCCAACTCCATGCCGCGGGCGAGCGAGACCGGACCCGAGCCATCCGGAGCGGGGTCGCCCGCGCGCACCGTGGCGGCCTCGACGAAGCCGTCGGCCGTGAAGTCGCGGCCGGCCACCAGGCCGTGCACGTGCTTGTCGAGGGCGTTCGCGCCGGTGATCCAACTCGTCCCGTCGACGACGCGGGGATCGAGGAAGTAGCGGATGCCCGTGGCCGAGTCCTCGCCGAGGATCGGGCCGGTCTCGCTCCAGGGGCCGATGTACCCGCGGACGAGCAGCGGGTTCGCGGCGAAGTCCTCCTCGTTCGCCGCCTCCACCTCGGCGGGTGCGAAGGCCACCTCGACGCGCTTGTCGTCGATGTCGCGGTCGCCGGGGATGCCGACCACGACGAGCTCGCGCGTGCCGTCGAGGTGCGTGAGCCGCAGCACGACGTTCTTCAGCGTGTCGGCGGCGGTCACCTCGCGGTCGAGGACGGCGTTCGAGTGGTCGACGAGAGTCTGGATGGTCGTGGTGCCGGGCGAGTCGAAGACGACCGGCTCCGGGAGTCCCTCGATGGGGAGCGCCTCGGGCACGAGGGTCGTGAACGCCTCGACGTTGGCCGCGTAGCCCCCGTCGCTGCGGACGAAGGTGTCCTCGCCGACCGGCGTCGGGTGCAGGAACTCCTCGGAGCGCGAGCCGCCCATGGCGCCGGCGTCTGCCTGCACGATCGCGTACTCGAGGCCGAGGCGCTGGAAGATGCGCTCGTAGGCGTCGCGCTGCGCCATGTAGCTGCGCTCGAGGCCCGCGTCGGTGTGGTCGAACGAGTACGCGTCCTTCATCGTGAACTCGCGGCCGCGCAGGAGGCCGGCGCGGGGGCGCGCCTCGTCGCGGTACTTGTCCTGGATCTGGTAGATCGTCAGGGGCAGGTCCTTGTACGAGGAGTACAGGTCCTTCACGAGCAGCGTGAACGCCTCCTCGTGCGTGGGAGCGAGCAGGTAGTCGCCGCCCTTGCGGTCCTGGAGGCGGAACAGCTGCTCGCCGTACTCGTCCCAGCGGCCCGTGGCCTGATACGGCTCGCGCGGCATGAGCGCGGGGAAGTGCACCTCCTGCGCGCCGGCCGCGGTCATCTCCTCGCGGATGATCTGCTCGATCCTCGCCTTCACGCGGAGGCCCAGCGGCAGCCAGGCGAAGATGCCCGCCGCCTGACGCCGGATGTACCCGGCGCGGACGAGCAGCTTGTGGCTCGCGACCTCTGCCTCGGCAGGGTCTTCACGGAGCGTGCGGACGAAGAGTTGCGACAGACGGGTGACCACGAGCGACAAGTCTAGGGCGTGGGCCGCCGGGCCTGCCGCGGGGGCGCCGCGGGGGGGTGCCTCGGGGTGGGCGCAGGGGTGCCGCGGCGAGGTGCCCGGGTTTCCCCCGCCAGACGATGTCGTCTCACCCGCGCGACACCGAATACCGCGATTTTCCGTGTCGCCGCGGTGAGACGACATCGTCTGGTCGCCCCCGACCCCACCCCGCGCCCCCGACCCCACCCCGCGCGGCCTCGCCCACGCCACCCGGCTGCGCCCGGCCGGCCCTGCCGCCCGCGCCCGGTTCTAGGCTGGCGGCATGCCGGCCCGCCATACCCGCCTCTCGCCGTCCGCCGTCCAGACCGCGCTCGGGGAGTCGCTCGCCGAGCTGCGCCGCTCGCTCGAGCTGCCCGAGTCGTTCCCGCCCGAGGTCGTCGCGGAGGCCGAGGACATCGTCGCATCCGGCACCGCCGTCGACGGCTCCGACGACGAGCGCGCCGACCTCCGCGACCTCCCCTTCCTCACCATCGACCCGGAGGGCTCGCGCGATCTCGACCAGGCGATGCACATCGCGCGCGAGGGCGACGGGTTCGTCGTGCACTACGCGATCGCGGACCTCGCCGCGTTCGTCCGACCGGGCGGCGCGATCGACGCGGAGGCGCAGCGCCGCGGGCAGACGCTGTACGCGCCGGATGGCTCGGTGCCGCTGCACCCGGAGGTCCTGTCCCACGGGGCGGCGTCCCTCCTGCCGGACGAAGACCGTCGCGCGTGCGTCTGGCGGTTCGCCCTCGACGCGGAGGGCCGGCACGGCCCCGACGACGTCACCCTCGTGCGCGCGTGGGTCCACTCGCGCGGGCAGTGGGCCTACGAGGGCGCGCAGGCCGCGATCGACGCGGGCACGGGGCCCGAGACCCTCGCGCTCCTGGCCGAGCTCGGCCCGCTCCGCATCGCGCAGGAGGCCCGCCGCGGCGGCGCGAGCCTCAACGCCCCCGAGGAGGAGATCGTCGACGGCCCCGACGGCTACGAGATCCAGCGCCGCGCGCTCCTCCCGGTCGAGGACTGGAACGCGCAGATCTCGCTGATGACCGGGATGGCCGCGGCCGACATCATGCTCAGCGCCGGCCGCGGGATCGTCCGCACCCTCCCGCCCGCCGACGAGGAGTCGCGCGCGGAGTTCCGCCGTCAGGTCGCACTCCTCGGCCGCCCCTGGCCGGAGGACCTCGACTACGGCGAGTACCTGCGGCGCCTGGACCCCGCGGATGACGCGACCCCGGCCATCCTGCAGGCGGCGAGCGCGCTGTTCCGCGGTGCGGACTACGTCGCGTTCCTCTCCCCCGACGAGATCCCCGCCGACGTCGAGCAGGCGGCGATCGGCGCCCCGTACGCGCACGCGACCGCTCCCCTGCGGCGCCTCGTCGACCGCTACACGCTGCGTGCGTGTCTGGGCGACGTCGACGAGGAGGTGCTGCCGCGGCTGCCGGAGATCATGCGCCGGTCGTCCGCGCTCGCCTCCCGCCTCGAGTCCGGCGCGGTCGACCGGGTGGAGGCCGCCGTGCTGCACCGGCGCATCGGCCAGGTCCTCGACGCCGTCGTGCTGTCGCAGACGAAGGGCGGCAGCCGCGTGCAGCTCGCCGACCCATTCGTCACGGCGACGGTGCCGGAGGCCGTGGAACCCGGCACCCGCATCCGCGTGCGCGTCGAGGCCACCGACATCGCGACCGGGAGCGTCACCCTCTCGGCGGAGTGAGCCGTGCGGCCCTCGCGAAGGTCGGAGGCCGCGAGTACGGTCGGGGCCATGGACGTGATCCTCATCCCCGGCCTCTGGCTCGACGCGTCGTCGTGGGCGCCGATCGCCGACGCCCTGACCGCGGCCGGGCATCGACCGCGGGCCCTCACGCTCCCCGGCACCGGCGAGCCCGCCGACCGCACGGCCGACATCGGGATGACCCGCTGGGTCGCCGCGGTGGTCGCCGAGATCGATCGAGCGGATGGCCCGGTCGTGCTGGTCGGTCATTCGGGCGGCGGCAACGTGGCATGGGGTGCGGCGGACGCGCGGCCCGACCACGTCGCGCGGGTCGTCTTCGTCGACACCGCGCCGCCCGCGCCCGGCGCATCCATCTCCGAGTTCCCCACGGAGGGCGGCGCGGTCCCCTTCCCCGGCTGGGCCTTCTTCGACGAGCCCGATGTGGCCGATCTCGACGACGCGACGCGCGAGCGCACGGCCGCATTCATGAAGGGCGTGCCCGCGCGCGTTCCGGCCGAGCCGCTGGCGCTTCGCGATGCGCGGCGCTTCCGAGTGCCGGTGACGCTCCTCATGGGCGAGAGGGATGAGGCAGCGCTGCGCGCCGAGCTCGAGAACTGGGGAGCCTTCCGCGAGGAGTTCGAGGCGATCGACGACGCCGAGGTCGTCCGCATCGGCTCCGGTCACTGGCCGCAGTTCTCCCAGCCGGAGCGGCTCGCCGAGCTGCTGCTCGCAGCCATCCGCTGACGGCGGCCTCTCCGACAGCGGGGTCAGCGCCGCTGACGACCTCGGAACACCGCGGTGCGCAGCTCGACCTCCCAGACGTCGGCGGTCGGCATGTCGAGGTCGCGGGCCACGGCGACCTCGGCGTCGATGTCGTAGGGCACGCGTACGAACTGCACGCCGAACGGCGCCTCGTCCGGGGAGTCGACGACGCCCTCGACGATGACGTAGCTCGCGCGCGGCTCATCCAGCGGATTGCCGACGCTTCCCACGTTGAAGAGGGTGCGGCCATCCGTCGTCTCGATGTAGGCGTCGTGCACGTCGCCGTAGCCGACGACGTCGGGCTCCGGCCCGTCGCCGGTCATCTCGGTGCGGCGGAACATGCCGTCGAACTCCGCCGCCGAGTGCTGGAACCGCACCCGCACGTGCGGGCTCTGCGCGGACGCGTGGAAGAGGCGGATGCGGCGCCCGCTCACGAGGAGGTCGTGGCTGAGCGGCAGCGCGGCGAGCCACTCGCGCTGCTCGGGCGCGAGCTCGTCGCGCCACCAGATCATCTCGGGCAGACCGTCGTCGGGGATGGTGCCGAGGAAGTCGTCCCAGTTGCCGCGGACGGCGACCTCGCAGACCTCCTGCGTGCGACGGACCGCGTCGCTCCCCCGCGGGCCCTTGCCCGCGACATCGCCGAGGTTGATGACGCGCGCGATGCCCCGTGCGCGGATGTCGGCGAGCACCGCGTCGTACGCGGTCATGTTCCCGTGCACGTCGGAGAGGATGGCGATGCGGTCGACGGTCACCGGGCCATCCTCACATGCCGAGCGGCGGCCGGATCAGACGGTGACGACCTGCGCGGTGCCGGTCGGGGCGGCGGGACCCATCTCGTCGGCGATGCGGTTCGCCTCCTCGATGAGCGTGCGCACGATCTCCGCCTCGGGCACGGTCTTGATGACCTCGCCCTTGACGAAGATCTGGCCCTTGCCGTTGCCCGAGGCGACGCCGAGGTCGGCCTCGCGGGCCTCGCCCGGTCCGTTCACGACGCAGCCCATGACCGCCACGCGCAGCGGCACGGTCATGTCCTTCAGGCCCTCGGTGACGTTCTCGGCGAGCGAGTACACGTCGACCTGGGCCCGGCCGCAGGAGGGGCAGGAGACGATCTCGAGCTTGCGCTCGCGGAGGTTCAGCGACTGCAGGATCTGGTGGCCGACCTTGACCTCCTCGGCCGGCGGGGCCGAGAGCGACACGCGGATGGTGTCGCCGATGCCCTCGCCCAGCAGGATGCCGAACGCCGTCGCCGACTTGATGGTGCCCTGGAACGCAGGGCCCGCCTCGGTCACACCGAGGTGCAGCGGCCAGTCGCCGCGCTCGGCGAGCTGCCGGTACGCCTTGACCATGACGACGGGGTCGTTGTGCTTGACCGAGATCTTGAAGTCGTGGAAGTCGTGCTCCTCGAAGAGGCTCGCCTCCCACACCGCGGACTCGACGAGCGCCTCGGGCGTCGCCTTGCCGTACTTCTCCAGCAGGCGGCGGTCGAGCGAGCCCGCGTTCACGCCGATGCGGAGCGAGACGCCCGCGGCCTGCGCGGCCTTCGCGATGGCGCCGACCTGGTCGTCGAACTTGCGGATGTTGCCCGGGTTCACGCGCACGGCCGCACAGCCCGCGTCGATCGCCTGGAAGACGTACTTCGGCTGGAAGTGGATGTCGGCGATCACCGGGATCTGGCTCTTGGCCGCGATGATGTGCAGCACGTCCGCGTCGTCCTGGCTCGGCACCGCGACGCGCACGATCTCGCAGCCCGAGGCGGTGAGCTCGGCGATCTGCTGCAGCGTGGCGTTGATGTCGGTCGTCGGCGTCGTCGTCATCGACTGGACGCTGACGGGCGCATCGCCGCCGACGAGGACCTTCCCGACCCGGATCTGACGCGACTTGCGACGAGGGGCGAGGGTCTCGGGCACGCGGGGCATACCGATGTTCACTGCAGGCACCCGTCCAGATTACGCCGCGATGGGTGGAAGGGCGCTGGACGGCCTGTGGTAGTTTCAGCGCATGTTCGCCGACCGCACCTGGTGGCCCGCCCCGTAGGCGGTGCTTCGCGAACTTCGACCGCCCAGTTCAACCGGATGGGGCGGTCTTTTCTGTCTGAGGGCAGCCTCGCCCAGGAGGAGATCCACGCATGACCGGGACCGCTGCCCCCACCCCCGCTTCCGCCGACCTCATCGCCCGCCTCGCCGCAGACCCCGCGGCCTCCTTCGCGCTCATCGTCCGCGAGGGCGGCGAGAGCGTCGAGGTGCTGTCCGGGCCCGTGACCGATGTCGACCTTCTCGCCGACATCCCCCTCTCGGATGGCCGGCGCCGGCCATCCGAGGTGCTCGCGCTGGTGCCGTATCGCCAGGTGCGCGAGCGCGGCTTCGCCGCGCACGACGATGGCGCGCCGCTGCGCTGCCTCACGGTCGAGGAGCATGCGGCCATCCCGCTCGCGGAGGCGCTCGACGCGCTGCCGACCACGCCCATTCCCCTTGCCGACGCCGGCTTCGATCTCGACGACGCGGAGTACGCCGCCATCGTGCGGAATGTGATCGCGGAGGAGATCGGGCGCGGCGAGGGTGCGAACTTCGTCATCCGCCGCGACTTCGTGGCCGGCGTCGACGCCGAGCCGCGGACCGCCGCCCTCACCTGGTTCCGCGCTCTGCTCGAGCACGAGCGCGGCGCGTACTGGACGTTCGCCATCGTCACGCCCGGTCACGTGGCCGTGGGCGCGAGCCCCGAGGCGCACGTCAGCGCACGCGATGGGGTCGTCACGATGAACCCCATCTCCGGCACGTTCCGCCATCCCGCGGGCGGCGCGACCGTCGAGACCCTCACGGAGTTCCTCTCCAGCACCAAGGAGACCGAGGAGCTCTTCATGGTGGTCGACGAGGAGCTCAAGATGATGAGCGCGGTCTGCAGCGACGGCGGCCGCATCACCGGGCCGCACCTCAAGGAGATGTCACGGCTCACACACACCGAGTACGTGCTGCGCGGGCGCTCGCGCCTCGACCCGCGCGACATCCTGCGCGAGACGATGTTCGCGCCGACGGTGACGGGCTCCCCCATGCAGAATGCGTGCGCGGTCATCCGCCGCCACGAGCAGTCGCCGCGCGGGTACTACTCGGGCGTCGCAGCGCTGTTCACGCCGAACGCCGAGGGCGGGCACGACCTCGACGCCCCCATCCTCATCCGCACCGCGTACCTCGAGCAGGGTCGCCTGCGCGTGCCCGTCGGGGCGACCCTCGTGCGCCACTCCGATCCGTATGGCGAGGTCAGCGAGACGCACGGAAAGGCGGCCGGCGTGCTCGGCGCGATCGGGGCCATCCCGCGCGCCATCACGATGGTGCCGGACGACGACGAGCCCGCCCCCGCCCCGCGCCTCGGCGACGATCCGGCGATCGCAGAGCTGCTGGCCTCGCGCAACGCGCGCCTCGCGCCGTTCTGGATGCAGGAGCAGGAGCCGGGCGCCCGCACGGCGCCGTTCGCGGGCCGGAAGGCGATCGTCGTGGACGCGGAGGACCGCTTCACGACGATGCTCGCCCACCAGCTGCGCCACCTCGGGCTCGACGTCGACATCGTGCACTGGAGCGCGGCGGACGACGCCCGCCTGGACGCCGCCGAGCTCGTCGTCTCCGGCCCCGGCCCCGGTGACCCGCGCGACGGCGAGAGCGCGCGGATCGCCCGCATGCGCGAGGTCGTCGTGCACCGGCTCGCACAGCATCGGCCGCTGCTGGCGGTGTGCCTCAGCCACCAGATCCTCAGCGACCGCATCGGCGTCGGCCTCGCGCCGCTGTCGAGCCCGCACCAGGGTCTGCAGCTGAGCGTCGACCTGTTCGGCGAGACCGCGTCCATCGGCTTCTACAACACGTTCACCGCACGCGTCACGCCCGGCGTCACCGTGCTCACGCCGAGCGAGACCCGCTGCGGCGCGGTCGGCGACGTCGAGATCGCGGCGGATCCCGCCACCGGCGACGTCTACGCCCTCCGCGGCGCGGGCTTCGCGTCGGTGCAGGGGCACCTGGAGTCGATCCTGTCGCGCGACGGCATGCGCACCCTGGAGCGCCTGGTCGGCCACGCCCTGTCCTGAACCAGCGGGATGGCCGGGCGGCCGACCGCGGCCGCCCCGCCCCGACTCAGCCGCCGAGCAGCTGCACGGGGTTGAAGATGTCCGCGGCGAAGAGCAGCGCCCCCATGCCGACCAGCAGCACGACGACGACGAGCGTCAACGGCACGAGGCGGGTGGCGTCGGTGGGTGCGGGCTCGGGGCGTCCGGTGAGCCGGGCGAGCGCGCGGCGCAGGCCGTCCCACAGGGCGATGACGATGTGCCCGCCGTCCAGCGGCAGCAGCGGCACGAGATTGAACACGAACAGCGCGATGTTCAGCGAGGCGAGCAGGCTCACCATCACGCCGACGCGGTCGAGGATGGGCGCGTCCGTCGCGGCGACCTCGCCGGCGAGGCGTCCGACGCCGACGACGCTCATCGGGCCGTCTGCGTCGCGCTCGCCGCCCGTGAACAGGTCGTACGCGGTGTCGTAGAGGCGCGCGGGGAGGTCCGCGACGATCCGGACGACCGCGCCGACGTTCTCGAACGCGGCCTGCGGCCCGGTCCAGATCGGCTGGCGCACGCGCTCGACCGACGCCGAGACCCCCGCATAGCCGACCTGCTCGACGGAAGCGGCGCCATCCGCGCCGGTCACCTCGACCTGGTTCTCGATCGGCGTCAGCGTGAGCGAGACCTCGTCGCCGTCGCGCTCGACGACGAGAGGGATGGCGGCGCCCGGGCGGGCGCGGATGACCTCGGATGCCTCGGCGAAGGTCTCGACGGGCTCCCCTGCGAGGGAGACGAGCCGGTCCCCCGGCAGCACGCCTGCCGCGTGAGCCGGTGCCTCCGGGTCGCCGGCGGAGCACTCCGTCGCGGTGGACCCCGCGGGCAGCACGCACTCGGCCACGGTGGCCACGGTCGTGGTCGCCTGCTGCATGCCGATGCCGCTGAACAGCACGGCGAACATCACGACGGCGAGCACGAGGTTCATGATCGGACCGCCGAGCATGATGATCACGCGCTTCCATACCGGCAGGCGGTGGAAGGTGCGGGAGTCGTCGACCCCCTCGAGGGTCTCGGCGTTGGCGGCCTGCGCGTCCTGCACGAGGGTGGCGTAGAGACCGCGGCGGCGCTCGGCGCGAGCGGCGGCACCGGCGAGCGCGGGCTCGGATGGCGCGGGCTGCGTCCGCGGGTACATGCCCGCCATCGAGATGTAGCCGCCGACGGGGAACGCCTTGAAGCCGTACTCGGTCTCGCCGCGCTTGCGCGACCAGAGGGTCGGTCCCATGCCGATCATGTACTGCCCGACCCGCACGCCGAACCGCTTCGCGGGGACGAGGTGACCGACCTCGTGCAGGGCGATCGAGACGCCGAGGCCGATCACCATGACCAGCACACCGATCACGAACGCGAGCACATCCACGCCGCAACGGTAGCCCCGCCCGCTCGGAAACTCCCGGACAGCGCCTATCGTGGTGGCGTGACCTCCCGGCAGCTGCGCACCCTCCGCGGCGCCTCGGCTTCCGGGATCGCCACCGTGATCGCTGCCCTCTCGCACACGGCGGGCGGCGCGCAGGCGCCCGCGCCGCTGATCGTCGTCGCGATGGCGGCGCTGCTGATGCCCGGGGCCATCCTGCTCGTCGGCGCCCGCCCGCGGCTCCCGCGCCTCGCGACGACGGTGCTCGCGACGCAGGCCGCATTCCACCTGGCCTTCCTCGCGCTCGGCTCGCCGGTGGCCATGCACCCGGCCGCCGGGTCCCATGCCGCGCATCTCGCGCACACGGCCCACGCCGCCGCCGCGTCAACGCAGCTCGGCCATCCGCCCCACCTCGCCGCCCTGGCCGCGTCGCAGACCGACGCGCGGATGATCGGCGCGCACGTCGTCGCCGCGCTCCTCACCGTCGCGCTGCTGCATCGCGGCGAGGCCGTCGTCCGCGCGATCGCCTCGTGGGCGTCCGTCGTCGTCCGCCGGGCGGCACCGCAGCCGCTCCTCCTCGCGCGGACAAACGCTCCGGGTGCCGCCCCGGCCCGCCTCGCGCGCGCCCTCCGCATCGTCGCCGGGCCCCGGAGCCCGCGCGGTCCTCCCGTCCTGGTCTGATCCGCCATCCCGTCGCGCACAGGCGCGACGACCTCGCCGAGCCTGTGCGCCGGCACCCAGACCACGAAGGAATCCGCATGACCTCTCCCACCCCTGCCCCGCGCCGCCGCCGCGGCCTCCGCACGATCGCCTCCGGCGCCCTCGCCGCCGCGCTCGTCGTCGGCGCGCCGCTCGCCGCCCACGCCCACGTCACCGTCACCCCCGACGCGCCGGTCGCGGGCGGCTACGACGTGCTGACGTTCGCGTTCTCCCACGGCTGCGAGGACTCGCCCACCACCGCTCTCGTCATCTCGCCGCCCGCCGAGGGCCTCGAGTCGGTCGTCCCCACGGTCCAGGCCGGATGGTCGATCGACGTCGAGCGCGACCCCGGCACCGGCGTCGTCGACACCATCACGTACACCGCCGACGAGCCGGTGCCGAACGCTCTGCGCGCGGCGGTCGAGCTGTCGGTCGCGTACTCCGCGGACGCGCCGGAGACCCTGGCGTTCCCCGTCGAGCAGCTGTGCGTCGACGGCTCGACGTCGTGGAGCGAGCTGGCGGACGAGGGCCAGGACCCGCACGACCTGGACTCGCCCGCCCCCGTGGTCACCCTCGCTCCCGCGGCGGATGACGCCGGTCACGGCCAGCACGGCACGAGCGCTCCCGACGCGACGGATGGCGATGCCGGCACGTCCGCGGAAGCCGGCGCGTCCGCCGACTCGGGCTCCGACGCCGGCGCCTGGGCGCTCGGCGCCGGCGGACTCGTCGCCGGGGTGGCCGCGCTCATCGTGAGCGTGCTGGCCTACCGCCGCACCGGGCAGCGCCGATGACGCGGCGCCGCGCCTGACGGCTGCGAGGCGCGGCGCCGTGTCGCCGCGCCTCGCACGCTTCGTCCGGATGCCGCGTGAGACGATGGTCGGGATGTCTGCGACACCGTCGAACCTGCCCCCCGTCCTGCGCCCGGAGAACCCGCCGCGCCGCTCCCTCGCCGAGCTCGCCGAGCGCTTCGGCGGCGAGCTGCGCGGCGACGCCGCCGGCGTCGAGCTCACCGGCGTCACGCTCGCCACCGCCGACCTGCGCGCGGGCGAGGCGTTCGTCGCCATCCGCGGCGTGAACCGCCACGGCGCGGAGTTCGCGCCGGCGGCCGCCGAGCAGGGCGCCGTCGCGGTCATCACCGACGCCGACGGCGCGGACATCGCCGCACCCACGGGCCTTCCCCTCGTCGTCGTGCCCGACCCGCGTGCGGTCCTCGGCGACCTCTCGGCCTGGGTGTACGGCACCGACACCGACCTGCCCCTGCTGCTCGGCACCACCGGCACCAACGGCAAGACGTCGATCACGCACCTCCTCGACGGCATCCTCACGCAGATGGGCGTCGTCACCGGGCTCTCGTCCACCGCCGAGCGCCACATCGCCGGCGACGTCATCGTGTCGCGCTTGACGACTCCGGAGGCCAGCGAGTTCCATGCGCTGCTGGCGCTCATGCGCGAGCGCGGCGTGGAGGCCGTCGCCGTCGAGGTCAGCGCGCAGGCCCTGACGCGGCACCGCGTCGACGGGCTCGTGTTCGACGTCGCCGCGTTCACGAACCTCACGCACGACCACCTCGACGACTACGCCGACATGCGCGAGTACTTCGAGGCGAAGGCGCGCTTCTTCACGCCTGAGCGCTCGCGCCGCGCGGTCATCTCGCTCGACTCCGCTCCCGGCGTCGAGTACGCCGAGCGGGCGACGGTGCCCGTCGTGACCGTCGCGACGCCCGCGATCGCCGCCGACCCGGCGGTCGCCGCCGGCGCCGACTGGATCGTCACGATCGACGACGAGCGCCAGGAGGGCACCGGCTTCACGTTGACCGGCCCGGATGGCCGCAGCCTCACATCGGTCGTGCCCGTCATCGGGCCGCACATGGCCTCGAACGCCGGCACGGCGATCGTCATGCTGCTCGAAGCCGGATACGACTGGGAGCGCATCGCCGCCGCCCTCGAGCGCGACGGCGGCATCCGGGCCTACCTCCCTGGCCGCACGCAGCTCGTGTCCGGGTCCGAGGGCCCGGCCGTCTACGTCGACTTCGGCCACACCCCCGACGCCTTCGAGAAGACGCTCGCGGCGGTGCGCCGGGTGACGCCCGGCAAGGTGCTCATGCTGTTCGGCGCCGACGGCGACCGCGACAAGACCAAGCGGCACGACATGGGCCGCACCGCCGTCGAGGGCAGCGACATCGTCGTGATCACCGACCACCATCCGCGCCACGAGGATCCGGAGGCGATCCGCGCGATGCTCCTGGAGGGAGCCCGCGCGACCGACCCCGGCCATCCGATCTACGAGTTCTCGCCGCCGGAGACGGCGATCGTCGAAGCCGTCAAGCTCGTCGGACCTGGCGACGCCATCCTCTGGGCGGGCCCCGGGCATCAGGACTACCGCGACATCAAGGGCGTGCGCACGCCCTACTCCGCCCGCGAGCTCGCCCGCCGCGCGCTGCGCGATGCCGGATGGCCCGTGCCCGAGCCGGCGTGGCCCGTCCCGTACGAGGACTGACCGCCCCGTCGCCGGCCCGCCGCCCGCGGGTCGGCGACGTCAGCGCGCGGCGATGAGGGCGTTGGCGGTCCGGCGCGCCCACGCCTCGGCGTCGGCCAGCGACTCCAGCGTGAGCTCGGCGGGCGCCTCGTGCCGGTCGAGGACATCCGAGATGGTGTCGACGATGGCGGGGAACGACAGCCGGCCCTCGTGGAACGCGTCCACCGCCTGCTCGTTGGCCGCGTTGTAGACCGCGGGGTGCGTGCCGCCGGCCTGTCCGGCCTGACGGGCCAGCCGGACGGCGGGGAACGCCTCGTCATCCAGGGGGGCGAACTCCCACGTCTGCGCGGCGGTCCAGTCGATCGGCACGTCGACGTCGGCGAGGCGCTCGGGCCAGGACAGGCCCAGGGCGATCGGCACGAGCATGCGCGGCGGGCCGGCCTGCGCGATCGTCGATCCGTCTTGGAACTCGACCATCGAGTGGATGAGCTGCTGCGGGTGCACGACCACCTCGATGCGCTCGTACGGCACGTCGAACAGCAGGTGCGCCTCGATCACCTCGAGGCCCTTGTTCACGAGCGTCGCGGAGTTCGTCGTGATGACGCGCCCCATGGCGAAGTTCGGGTGCTTGAGCGCCTGCGCCGGGGTGACCTCGGCGAGCTCGGCGCGCAAGCGGCCGCGGAACGGCCCGCCGGACGCCGTGACGATGAGGCGGCGCACTTCGCCGCGCTCCCCCGCCCGCAGCGCCTGCGCGATCGCGGAGTGCTCGGAGTCGACCGGCACGATCTGGCCGGGGCGCGCGAGCCCGCGCACGAGGTCGCCGCCGACGATGAGCGACTCCTTGTTCGCGAGCGCGAGCGTGCGGCCGGCCTCGAGCGCGGCGAGGGTGGGGCCGAGCCCCACCGAGCCCGTGATGCCGTTGAGCACCACGTCAGCCTCGACGTCGCGCACGAGCTGAGCGGACGCGTCGGCGCCGAGTGCGGTGTGCTCGACCCCGAACTCCGCCGCCTGGGCCTGCAGGAGCTCGGCCTTCGAGCCCGTGGACAGGCCGACGAGCTCGAAGCGGTCGCGGTTGGCGCGGATGACGTCCAGCGCCTGCGTGCCGATCGACCCGCTGGAGCCGAGGACGATGACCCGCCGCACGTCGGTGCTCAACGCGCGGGGACGTCGGTCGCCGCGGCAGCCTCGATGTGCTGCGTGGCGAGGATGTCGACGACGAAGACGAGCGTCTCCTTCTGGAGCTCGTGGCCCTCGCTCGCGCCGTAGCCCTCGGCCGGCGGGATGACCGCGAGCACCTGCGAGCCGACCTTCTGCCCCTCGAGCGCCTTCTTGAAGCCCTCGACGACGCCGGTGGTCTGGAACTGCGCGGGCGTGCCGCGGTCCCAGCTGGAGTCGAAGACCGATCCGTCGGAGAGCTTCACGCCGGTGTACTGCACGAGCACGCCGTCACCCTCGCCGACGGTGGCGCCGTCGCCCGCCTTCAGCGTCTCGAGCTCGGTGGTCTCGGGCGCCTTCGCGCCCTCCGGGATCGTGACGGTCGGGGCGCCGTCCTTCGCCAGCTCGACCGTGGGCAAGCCGGCCTTCGGCTCCTGGTCCTCGCCCCAGGCGGCGGTGGGCGTGGTGCCGAGCATGTCGAAGACGTAGATCTGGCCGTTCGACTGCGTGCCGTCCTGGGCGGTGGTGCCGGGCAGGGCGAGCACGAGCCGGGAGCCGATGTTCTCGCAGCCGACGAACTGGCCGAGCGCCTCCGGCGAGACGAGCGAGGGCAGGAGCTCGCCCTCTCCGTAGCCCAGCTGGCCGATCTCGTCGCCGGTGACGGCGTCGTACGCGGTCATCGCGTACTGGAGGTAGTCGCCGCTCGCGACCGGGTCGCCGTCGCCCTCGTCGAGGACGAGACGCTGCGGCTCGTCGAACTCGAGCGGAGCCTTGAACGAGGCCTCCGACGGCTTGCCCGCATCGCCCGAGACGTCCACGGCCTCGACGGCGTCGCCGGTGGGTGCCGCCGCGTCGCAGAGGTCAGCCGGCGCGCCGGTCGGCGAGGCCTCCGTGTCGGCGTCGCCCGCCGGCGAGCAGCCCGCGAGCGCGAGGGCCGCGAGCACGGCGGTGGACATCAGGCCAAGGGAGCGAGCACGCACGGAAACCTCATTCATCGCAGGATCGCGTCCATCCTCCCCGATTCCCGCTCCGTATGGGCTGAACGCGCCCGCGAGGGGCGGATGCCGGCACAGGCATATGGCCGCAGTAACCTGGGAGGATGACCGACGACGCGCAGGCGCAGGCCGAGCTTGACGGCGACCCGCTCCGTCCGAGCTGGGCGTACACGACCGGGCGTCTGGTGCTCTCACCGCTGGCACGGGCCATCTACCGCCCGCGCGTGGAGGGTCGGGAGAACATCCCCACCGAGGGGGCGGTCATCCTGGCGAGCAACCATCTGTCGTTCATCGACTCGATCGCCATCCCGATCGCGGCGGCGCCTCGGGCCGTGCACTTCCTCGCGAAGTCCGATTACTTCACCGGAACCGGTGTGAAGGGCTGGCTCTCGCGCACCTTCTTCACGGCGGTCGGCGCGATCGCCGTCGAGCGCGGGGCAGGGCAGGCCGCGCTGGACGCGCTGGACCGTCAGAAGCAGATCCTCGCCGCCGGCGCCGCGGTCGCACTGCACCCGGAGGGGACGCGCTCGCGCGACGGGCGCCTGTATCGGGGCCGCACCGGCATCGCCTATCTCGCCCTGGAGACCGGCGCGCCGGTGGTGCCCATCGGCCTGATCGGCACCGACCGCGTGATGCCCGTCGGCGCCAAGATCCCCTCCTTCCGCGAGCGCGTGACCGTGCGCTTCGGCAAGCCGCTGGATCTCACGGGTCACGGCCCGGCGTCGTCGGGCAAGGCGCGCCGCACGGCCACCGACGAGATCATGGCGGCCATCCACGAGCTGTCGGGGCAGGAGCTCGCCGGCGTCTACAACGAGGTCCCCGCGCACAACACGCTCGAGAAGATCAAGCGGGCGCTTCCCCACGAGCGTCTCTGACCTCGACCACCGCCTCGTGGCGGACGGGGAAGGCGACCGAGTTCGCGATGAAGCACCAGTCGTGCGCGTCCTCGTGGGCGGCGATGGCCTCGGCGACCATCGAAGCCTCCGCCACCTCGACGCGCGGGCGCAGCACCACCTCGGTGAACCGGCCGCTGCTGCCCTCCTGCCGCATGGTCCCCACGGCGTGGTCCTCGTAGGCGGTGACGACCACCCCGCGCACGACGCAGGCGTGCAGGTACGACAGCAGGTGGCACTCCGACAGCGCGGCGAGGAGGAGATCCTCGGGATTCCATCGCGCGCGGTCGCCGCGGAACGGCACGTCGGCCGAGGCGAGGACGTCGGGCTTGCCGGCGACGGCGAGCGTGACCGATCGGTCGTAGTCGCGGTAGCCGGATGTGCCGGTGCCGCGGTCTCCGGTCCAGGTGGCGGTGAGCGCGTAGTGATGTTCGCCGAGCATGAGCCCAGTGTGACACCGCGCGGCAGGGTGGCGGTCGGCCGCTTCGTTAGGGTTGTCTGGTGACTGCAGAGACCTTCGCCGCCCAGGAAGCCGTCGAGCTCGCCGTCGTCGACCGCGGAGGGTTCGTCGAATCCCGCCACGTCGGTTCGGCGCTCGTGCTCTCTCCGGACGGCGAGGTCGCGATGGCCCTCGGCCGCACCGACGCCCTGATCCTGCCGCGCTCGTCGCTGAAGCCGCTGCAGGCGATCGGGTCGGTCACCGCGGGCGCACCCCTCGAGGGCGAGCGGCTGGCGATCGCCACGGCGAGCCACTCGGGCACCGACCGCCACGTCGCGCTGGTGCGCGACATGCTCGCCGCCGTGGGGCTCAGCGAGGACGCCCTGGGATGCCCCGCGCAGTGGCCGAGCGACTCCGCCGCACGCGACGCGATGGTCCGCGACCACTACGAGCCGTCGCGCCTGCGCATGACCTGCTCGGGCAAGCACGCCGCGATGCTCACGGCGTGCGTCGCCAGCGGCTGGGACACGGCCACCTATCTCGACCCCGCGCACCCCCTGCAGCTGCACATCCGCGAAGTCGTCGAGCGTCTCTCGGGCGAGCGCGTCGGCGCCACCGTCATCGACGGCTGCGGCGCGCCCGTGCACGCGCTCACCCTCTCGGGGCTGGCCCGCGCGCTGCATCGTGCCGGCACCTCATCGGAGCGGTCGCCCTTCGCCATGCACCGCGTCGCCGGCGCGCTCGTGCGCGCGGTGCGCGAGAACCCCTGGACGGTCGAAGGACCGGGCCGCCCCGACACGATCGCGATCGAGACCTTCGGCGTGTACTCCAAGTTCGGCGCGGAGGGCGTGCAGACGATGATCGCCCCGGACGGGACCGCCGTCGTCGTGAAGATGCTCGACGGCTCGAACCGCGCGGCGGTCCTCGTGGCGCTGACGCTGCTCGCGCGCACGGGTGCCCTCGGTGCGGAGGCCGTCGACCACTTCGCCCGCACGAACCCGATGCTGTCGGTGCGCGGCGGGGGTGCGGAGGTCGGGCGCATCCGCGCGAGCGTCTGACGATCACGGCAGCACCACCCGCTGCGGAGGCCGCCCGTCGACGCAGAGCCACGCGCGTGACGCGCGGGGGCGCGCGTACGGCGGAAGCTCCCGCTCGCCGGTGAGCACGCGCAGCTCGGTCGCGCACTCCGCGCTCACGACGAGCGGATGGCCCGACCGCGCCTCCTGCAGGAGCGCCCACTGACGCTGCCACGACTCCGGCTCCCCCGCGACGACCACCGGCGAGGCGGGCTGCGCGAGTGCGGCGAGGATGGTGCCGGACGGGAGGTCGTCGAGCACGACCACGTGGACCCCGTTGCCCCACCCCCCGGCGAGGGCGACCGCTCGTCGCCGCGCCGCCTTCGCGACGAGTGCCGTGACCGGAGCGGACGGGCGCCATGCCGTTGCGGGAGGCGGCTCCTCGACCGGCCGCCCCGGCACGCGCGGCATCGCGAGCTGCACCTCGAGTCCGTCGAGGACGCCGCGCCCCGGCGCGCGGCGAGGGTCGAAGGCGGCGCTCTCGCCGCCTGCCGCCGCATGGTCGGCCCGCGACGACACCGCCAGCAGCGCACGGCGCGCGACGAGGTCGAGGAGGCGCGCTGCCGGTCCGGCCACCCGGGTGAGCGTGAGCACGACCGTGCTCCGCCGCTCCCCCGCGTCGCGGAGGATGCCCTCGATCCGCTCGGCGAGGACGTGCGCGTGATCATGCGGGAATCGCGCGAGCAGTGCGTCCAGGTCGTCGACGAGGAGCAGCGCGCCGGCGGCCCCCTCCGCGCGCTCCACGGCGTCCCACGCGCCCTCGGCGTCCGGCGGGACGAGCAGGGCGTCGGGGCGCTGCTCGGCGATGAGGCGCACGAGACTCGTCTTCCCGCTGCCGGCTCCGCCCACGACGGCGAGCGCCCGGTCGGCACCCGGTCGCAGCAGGACGAGCGGCTGCCGCTGATGCGCGGGATCGTCGGCGAGCCCGAGGACGACCTCGCCGGGCCCGGCCGGCGGCAGCGCGTCGATCGGGAGCTCCCGCGGCAGCGGCGCCAGCCACGGACCGTGCGACGACGGGCCATCCGTCGACGTCGCGATCGCGGCGACATCGGCCGGAGCGGTGAGCGCCACGCGGGTGAGTCGCGGGCCGGCGTCGGAGGGGCGCCGGATGTACGCCAGCCCGCGTCCGTCCACGCCGCCGGGCAGCGTGGCGGCGTCGTCTCGGCCGATGACGCCGCGGCTCTCCGCGGGTTCGGCCACGCGAAGCGC
Source organism: Microbacterium oryzae (assembly GCF_009735645.1). Lineage (NCBI taxonomy): Bacteria > Bacillati > Actinomycetota > Actinomycetes > Micrococcales > Microbacteriaceae > Microbacterium > Microbacterium oryzae. The sequence continues at coordinate 1,410,218 of NZ_CP032550.1, forward strand.
GATCCGCAGCGGGCAGTTGGCGGCCAGCGCGTCGCGGAGCACGCCCGTCGAGCGCTGCGTGCCGAGCACCAGGTGCATCCCCAGCGCGCGGCCGCGCGCGGCGACGTCGGTGAACACCGCATGCAGGTCGGCATGGTCCTGCAGGAGGGCCGCGAACTCGTCGACGACGATGACCAGGCGCGGCAGGCCGGCGCCGGGCGCCGCGACATCGCGGAGGCCGCGTGCCGCCAGGTGCGTCTCCCGTCGCCGCAGCTCCGCACGCAGGCTCTCCACCGCGCGTCGCGCCGCCCCGGCGTCGAGGTCGGTGATCACGCCCGTCACGTGCGGCAGGTGTGCGAGCGCGTCGAACGCCGTTCCGCCCTTGAAGTCGGCGAGGAGGAACACCACCCGTTCGGGGGTGTAGGTGCGCGCGAGCGATGCCACCCACGTCACCAGCAGCTCGCTCTTGCCGGCGCCGGTGGTGCCCACCACCACGGCATGGGGGCCGTCGCCGACGATGTCGACGACGGCGGGCTCGCCCGCCGTCGTCCCGATCACGGCGGGAAGGGCCGCTGCCTCACCGGAGGCGAGGGGCTCCAGGGAGCCGAGGGTCAGCGGCGGGTCGGACGGAGACGGACCGCCGCTGCCGGGAAGCCTCGACAGGCGCTCCGCGAGTGCGGCCGCCTGCGGGCCGGAGACCGCCTCCAGCGCCAGCTCCTGCACGTGCGGCCCGCGGAGGAGCCGGCCGCGGAGTCCGTCGTCGACCTCCAGCACGGCCTCGCATGCTTCCGGCGGAGGCTCGCCCGGGCCGCACGCCGCGATCACCCGGTCGGCTTCCGCGGGCGCCGCGCCGCCGAGCACGAGCGCGAGCCGGTGCGGCGCGGCTGTCGCGCCCCGATGCGGGAGCAGGTCCATCCACTCCTCCTCCTCCGGCCCCGGACACGCCGCGAGCTCGCCGGGCGACGCGCGCAGGCACAGCTGCACGGCGAGCGCCCGTGCGACCGCGCGGGAGACGACGGGATCGCCGCGGACGCAGACGCCCTCGGCGGCGCTCATCGCGATGGGGGCGTCGTCGAGCACGCCGGCTCTCGCGCGGACGCCATCGGCCTGCTCGCCGTCGCCGCCGGTCACGCGCACGCGGCTCGAGCCGGGGCCGCGTCCGACGACCAGCTCGTCTGCCCCGGCGCGCCACATCCGGCGGGCATCGGCGAGAAGCGCGGCGACGTCGACGAGGCGCGCGGCGAGTTCCTGCCGCTCGCGCTCGTGACGACGGTCGACCTCCGCCTCGACGCGGGCGCAGGCGGACGCGTACTCGGCGTCGGAGCGTCGCCGCTCGCGGCGGGAGCTGCGGCGCGCGTCGATCGCCGACGCGAGCGCCATGAGCGGCCCGAGGGCGGCGAAGCACAGTGAGAGCATCGACCCGGTCGCGAGCCACATGGCGGCGCCGCCGACGACCGGGACCAGCGCGGCGAACAGCGGCCAGCGTGCGGAACGCGGCGGCAGCGCGCGGGCCGGGAGCGCGATCGGCTCGTCGATGCGCGGAAGGACGGAGGTCGTCATGCCCCCATGACACCGCGCCACACGCTCGCGCGGTGCCGGGCTCCCGGATCTGTGGACGGATCTAGGCCGGGGCGTCCGCTGTGGAGACGGCGTCCGCTGTCGGCGCGGCGTCCTTCACGTCGACGACGATGATCGAGACGTTGTCCCGCCCGCCGTTCTCCAGCGCGGCGGCGAGCATCGCCTCGATCGCGGCGGCGGGGTCGGCGTTCTGGCGGAGGAAGTGGAGGATCCCGTAGTCCGTGAGCTCCTTGGTGAGCCCGTCCGAGCAGATGACGAACCGGTCGCCCGCGCGCACGTCGAGGCGGACGTAGTCGGGCACGACGCTCTCGCTCGGGCCCACCGCGCGGGTGATGACGTTCCCGTAGGGGTGGTTCTCCGCCTCCTCGGGGCTCAGCCGCCCGGAGGCGACGAGCTCCTGCACGAGCGAGTGATCCACCGTGATCTGCGCGAGCGCGTCGTCCCGGTCGAGGTACACGCGCGAGTCGCCGATGTTGAGGACGATCCAGGCGTCCTCCTCGCCGTCCGCGTGGAGGTAGATGCCGGTCACCGTGGTGCCGGTGCCCTCGTCCGTCGTCTCGGGGTGGTCGCCGATGTCGCCGACCGCGCGCAGCAGCGCGTCCTCGATCGCCTCCGGCGTGATGTCACCGTGCTCGACGACCTTCTGCAGCTGCGCGACGGTGCTCGCGCTGGCGATCTCGCCGCCGATGTGGCCGCCCATCCCGTCGGCGACGACGAAGAGCGGGAAGTGCGCGAGGACGGCGTCCTGATTGATCTCGCGCTTGCGGCCGCGATCGGTGACGCCGGCCCACGAGACGATGACGTCTCCCCCGGCGCGTCGCACGATCGTCGACTGAGTCGTCACGGGTGCGTCTGGCACGGAAGGGCCTCCGGGTGTCGGTGAGCGCTCGGTGACCCGAGCGCGGTCATCACATCCTAGTCGAGCGGCGCGGTCGTGTTCTCGTCGCCGATGCGGTCAGGGAGCAGGCGGCGCCGGCGGGGTCGTCGGGTCGTCGCCCTCGCATCGCGGCGGCGGCGGGACCGCGCCGGGCGTGGTGCCGGCAGGCGGGGGCGGGTAGGCGCCGGGCGCGTCGCCGCGCGGCGGGATACCTCCGGTCGCATCCGCCGGCGGCGGGAAGGCGCCGGGGAACGCGTCGGGAGCCGACTGACCGTAGGGCGCCTGCCCCTGCTGCGGATGGCCGTAGCCGCTCTGACCGGAAGGCGCCTGCCCGGAAGGCGCCTGCCCATAGGGCGCCTGGCCATAGGGCGCCTGGCCATAGCCGGCGGCACCGTAGCCGGGCGCGCCGTAGCCTGACGCGCCGTAGCCGGGCGCGCCGAGACCGGGTCGCGGGCCGGCGGGCACGCCGTCCCACACGGTGCGGTCGCCGAAGAAGGCGTTCCCGCTCCACGGCGCCGGCGGCACGGCGGGGTTCCAGCGCGACTTGTCGAACGCGTTGATGCCGAGCCAGATGAGCGACAGGAAGATGTAGAGCACCACCCAGGCGCCCTCCTTCTGCAGCTTCAGACCCACGCGGTAGGCGGCCATCGCGGAGAGCACCGCCGTCGCGATCCCGAAGATGAAGCCGAGATCGATGAAGCCGAGCACGATGGATCCGGCCAGGCTGTAGAGGACGAGCCACGGGCTCAGGTCGCCCAGCTTGAAGAAGACCATGAGGTTGTACACGGGCACCCACGCGCGCCAGCGGCCCTGCACGCCCGCCTTGTCGAAGATCCTCATGAGGAACCACGAGCTCAGCACGTAGTAGATGACCGCGCCGAAGACGACGAGGAAGAGGAAGATGCCGAGCACCGCGAGCAGCGCCCCGCCGCTCGGGCCGTACATGTCGTCGTACATCGAAGACCTCCTGGATGTCCGCGACCGAACCCGGCCGCACGACCACGATGCCAGAGTCGCGCCGCCGGCCGCTACTCGGCGACGAGCAGCACCTCGCGTGGCGACTCCCCGCGGCGCATGTCCAGGCCGACGGCTTCCGCCCAGACGAGCAGGTCGTCCGCCGTCTCCCAGACGGCGGCGCTCTCGGCGGCCAGGCGCGTGAAGCGGCCCTTTGCCTTCTTGTTGAAGTGATTGAGAGCGCGCACCGCGCCATCCGCCCCCTCTGCCACGACCGACACCGCGACCCCCGTCACGCCCTCCGCGAGCGGCCCGAGCTCGACATAGGCCTTCGAGCGGAGATCGACGACGAGCCCGTCGCCCGCCGCACGGCCGAGCGCGGCGGAGGCGGCGGCCGCCCAGTGGCGGCGCAGCGGCGGCACCCCCGGCAGCGCGGCGCCCGCGGCGAGTCGGTACGCGGGGATCGCATCGCCGGCGCCGACCGGACCGAACGGCGCGGTGTGGATCAGCGCATGGCGCGAGAGCCACTCCCGCGCGCCGGCGGACAGCGTCGCCGCGTCCAGCGCGTCGAAGAGCACCCCGGTGTAGCGGTCGACGGCGGGCATCGTCGGCGCCCCGAGCAGGGCGGCGTTCCGCTCGATCTCCCCGAGCTGCCGAGCGCCCAGCTTCAGGACGCGAGCCGCGCGCTCGGGATCCGCCGACAGCGCGACGAGCGCGTCGGAGACCGCCTCGCGCTCCCCGACGAGCTCGGGCAGACGCAGCTCGGCGAGTCGCACGGGCGCGCCGTCGCCGCCCGGGTACTTGGTCTCGGATGGCGGGAGCAGGATGAGCACGGATGTCCCCTTCCGCGCCCGTCGGGGCGCAGACGAACGCCAGGGCGGAGGATCCGAGGATCCTCCGCCCTGGCGGGAGTGAGCTTGCGTCAGTCGACGAGCGCGGCGTGTCCGGCGACGATGGTGAGCACGTCGCCCTCCATCGAGACGAACCCGTCGCGGGCGTCCGCGACGATCTTCTGGCCATCCGCCTGCGTGATGCGGACCTGCCCCTGGGAGAGGATCGACAGCACGGGCTCGTGCCCCTGCATGAAGCCGATCTCACCCTCGGTGGTCTTGGCGACCACGAGGCTCGCCTCGCCCGTCCAGACCTCCGCCTCCGCGGAGACCAGGGTGACGTTGAGCGCCATGATCAGGCGTTCTCCTTCTGGATCTTCGCCCACTGCGCCTCGACGTCGCTGATGCCGCCGACGTTGAAGAAGGCCTGCTCGGCGACGTGGTCGAACTCGCCCTTGACGATCGCGTCGAACGACTCGATGGTCTCCTTGAGCGGCACGGTCGAGCCCTCGACACCGGTGAACTTCTTCGCCATGTAGGTGTTCTGCGAGAGGAACTGCTGGATGCGACGTGCACGCGACACGACGATCTTGTCCTCCTCCGAGAGCTCGTCGACACCGAGGATGGCGATGATCTCCTGCAGCTCCTTGTTCTTCTGGAGGATCTGCTTCACCGAGGTCGCGACGCGGTAGTGGTCCGCGCCGAGGTAGCGCGGGTCCATGATGCGGCTCGTCGAGGTGAGCGGGTCGATCGCGGGGTACAGACCCTTCGACGCGATCTCGCGCGACAGCTCGGTCGTCGCGTCGAGGTGCGCGAACGTCGTGGCCGGGGCCGGGTCGGTGTAGTCGTCGGCCGGCACGTAGATCGCCTGCATCGAGGTGATCGAGTGACCGCGCGTCGAGGTGATGCGCTCCTGGAGCACACCCATCTCGTCGGCGAGGTTGGGCTGGTAGCCCACGGCCGAGGGCATGCGACCGAGCAGGGTCGACACCTCGGAGCCCGCCTGCGTGAAGCGGAAGATGTTGTCGATGAAGAGCAGCACGTCCTGCTTCTGCACGTCGCGGAAGTACTCCGCCATCGTCAGCGCCGACAGGGCCACGCGCAGACGCGTTCCCGGCGGCTCGTCCATCTGGCCGAACACCAGGGCGGTCTTGTCGAAGACGCCCGCCTCCTCCATCTCGTGGATGAGGTCGTTGCCCTCACGGGTGCGCTCGCCGACGCCGGCGAACACCGACACACCGCCGTGGTCCTGCGCGACGCGCTGGATCATCTCCTGGATGAGGACGGTCTTGCCGACGCCCGCGCCGCCGAACAGGCCGATCTTGCCACCCTGCACGTACGGCGTGAGGAGGTCGATCGACTTGATGCCGGTCTCGAACATCTGGGTCTTCGACTCGAGCACGTCGAAGTTGGGCGCCTTGCGGTGGATGGGCCACCGCTCGGTGATCTCGAGCGTCTCGCCCTCGCCGAGGTTGAGCACCTCGCCGATCACGTTGAAGACCTTGCCCTTGGTGACGTCGCCGACGGGCACCGAGATGGGCGCACCGGTGTCGCGCACCTCCTGGCCGCGGACCATGCCGTCGGTGGGCTTGAGCGAGATGGCGCGGATCATGTCGTCGCCGAGGTGCTGCGCGACCTCGAGCGTGATCTCGGTGCTCTCGCCCTCGATGGTGATCGTCGTCTTGAGCGCGCTGTAGACGTCGGGGATCGCGTCGTGCGGGAACTCGATGTCGACGACGGGGCCCGTGACGCGAGCGACGCGCCCGACCACCGCAGTGGTCTCGGCCGTGGCGTTGGCAGTCATACTTTCGTCTCTTTCCTGGTGGGTCTACAGCTCAGGACGCCAGCGCGTCGGCGCCGCCGACGATCTCGGCGATCTGCTGAGTGATCTCTGCCTGTCGCGCGTTGTTGCGCAGGCGGGTGTAGTCGGTGATGAGCTTGTCGGCGTTGTCGCTGGCCGACTTCATCGCCTTCTGCGTCGCGGCCTGCTTGGCGGCGGACGACTGCAGGAGGGCGTTGAAGATGCGGCTCTGGATGTACACCGGCAGCAGGCGGTCGAGCACCAGCGTGGCGTCCGGCTCGAACTCGTAGAGGGGGTAGACGTCGGCGGATGCCGATTCCTCCGCCTCGACGACCGCGAGCGGAAGCAGACGGATCGTCTCCGGCGTCTGCGTCATCATGCTCACGAAGCGGTTGTAGACGACGTGGATCTCGTCCACTCCGCCTTCGCTCGCGTCGAGCTCGTACGCCTCGAGCAGCGCCGCGGCCATCTCCTCGGCCGTCTCGAAGTGGGGTGTGTCGGCGTCGCCGACCCACTCCGCCTTCGCCGTGACCCGTCGGAACTGGAAGTAGCCCACGGCCTTGCGCCCGAAGAGGTAGAAGTCGATCTCCTTCCCCTCCGAACGCAGCAGCTCGGCGAGCTCCAGCCCCTCGCGGATGACCTGCGAGTTGAAGGCGCCCGCGAGACCGCGGTCGGCGCTGACGATGACGATCGCCGAGCGTCGCACGACCTCCGGCTCACGGGTGAGCGGGTGGTCGATCGACGTGTGGGTGGCGACGGCCGAGACCGCACGCGTCACCTCGCGGGCGAAGGGCGATGACGCGCGCACGCGCGCCATCGCCTTCTGGATGCGCGAAGCCGCGATGAGCTCCATCGCCTTCGTGATCTTCTTGGTCGTCTGAGCAGAAGAGATCTTCTGCTTGTACTCCCTGAGTTGTGCGCCCATGATGCGTCGTCTCCGCCGGCCTTACGCCCGGCGGCCCTTGACGATCTGCTCCTGGTTCACGTCCTCCACGGCAGCGGGAGCGAACTCCTCGCGGCCGGCGTCCGTCAGGTGCTGACCGCCGCCCTGCTTGAACTCCAGCACGAACTTGTCGACCTGCTGCTCGAGCTCGGCGACCGTCGCGTCCTCGAGCTTGCCCGAGGTGCGCAGCGTCTCGAGCACCGAGGTGTTGCGACGCAGGTAGTCCAGCAGCTCGCGCTCGAAGCGGAGGACGTCCTCCACCTCGATGCTGTCGAGCTTGCCGTTCGTGCCGGCCCAGATCGAGACGACCTGCTCCTCGACGGGGTACGGCGTGTACTGGGGCTGCTTGAGCAGCTCGGTCAGACGCGCACCGCGGTCGAGCTGACGACGCGAGGCCGCGTCGAGGTCGCTCGCGAACATGGCGAAGGCCTGCAGCGAGCGGTACTGGGCGAGCTCGAGCTTGAGCGTGCCGGAGACCTTCTTGATGTGCTTGAGCTGAGCGTCGCCGCCCACTCGCGACACCGAGATGCCGACGTCGACCGCGGGACGCTGGTTGGCGTTGAAGAGGTCGGACTGCAGGAAGATCTGACCGTCGGTGATCGAGATCACGTTCGTCGGGATGTAGGCCGACACGTCGTTGGCCTTCGTCTCGATGATCGGCAGACCGGTCATCGAGCCCGCGCCCAGCTCGTCGGAGAGCTTCGCGCAGCGCTCGAGCAGACGCGAGTGCAGGTAGAAGACGTCACCGGGGTACGCCTCGCGTCCCGGCGGACGACGGAGGAGGAGCGACACGGCGCGGTACGCCTCCGCCTGCTTCGACAGGTCGTCGAACACGATGAGGACGTGCTTGCCCTGGTACATCCAGTGCTGGCCGATGGCCGAGCCGGTGTACGGCGCGAGGTACTTGAAGCCCGCGGGGTCGGAGGCGGGAGCGGCCACGATCGTGGTGTACTCCATCGCGCCGGCCTCTTCGAGCGCGCCGCGCACGCCGGCGATGGTCGAGCCCTTCTGGCCGATCGCGACGTAGATGCAGCGGACCTGCTGGGTCGGGTCGCCCGACTCCCAGTTGGCCTTCTGGTTGATGATCGTGTCGATCGCGATCGCGGTCTTGCCGGTCTGGCGGTCGCCGATGATGAGCTGGCGCTGGCCGCGGCCCACGGGGATCATGGCGTCGATCGCCTTGATGCCCGTCTGCATCGGCTCGTGCACGCTCTTGCGCTGCATGACGCCTGCGGCCTGCAGCTCGAGCGCACGACGACCCTCGATGCCGGCGATCTCGCCGAGACCGTCGATCGGGTTGCCGAGCGGGTCGACGACGCGACCGAGGTAGCCCTCGCCGACGGGGACCGAGAGGACCTCGCCGGTGCGGGTGACCTGCTGGCCCTCCTCGATGCCGGTGAACTCGCCGAGCACGACGACGCCGATGGCGTCCTCGTCGAGGTTCTGCGCGAGGCCCAGCGTGCCGTCCGCGAAGCGCACGAGCTCGTTCGCCATGACGCCCGGCAGGCCCTCCACGTGGGCGATGCCGTCCGCCGCGTCGACGACCGTGCCGACCTCGTTCGCCGCGGAACCGGTGGGCTCGTAAGCGGCGACGAAGTCCTTCAGCGCGTCACGGATGACGTCGGGGCTGATGGTGATGTCTGCCATTGTCTTCCTTAGTGTTGTGGGGCCGATGGCGACCCCTGAGCCGTCCGCCGGGGCGGGAGAGCTTAGCCTGCGAGCCTCTGCCGGAGATCGGCGAGGCGGGACGAGATGCTGCCGTCGATGACGTCGTCGGCGACCTGAATGCGGATGCCGCCGACGACCGTCGGGTCGATCACGGGGTTGAGCGCGATCTCGCCGCCGTAGCGGTTCGACAGCGCGGAGGCGAGCCGCTCGCTCTGCACCGGCGACAGCGGCGCCGCGGTGTACACCGTGGCCACCGTGCGACCGCGCTGGGCGGCGGCGATGCGCATGGCGCGGTTGAGCATCGCGCGCACGCGACGACCGCGCGACTGCTGCACGAGCGACGACACGATGAGCGTCGTGCCCTCGCTGGCCCTGCCCTGGAGGAGGGAGCCGATGAGCTCCCCCTTCTTGGCGCTCCCGCCGAGCCGGCTGCCGAGCGCGAGCTCGAGCTGCGGGTTCGCCGAGATGATGCGGACGACCTGGAAGAGCTCGGCCTCCACATCGGCGGCCTCGGCCTTGGCCGCGGCCCGGATCGCGAGCTCCTCGAGACCCGACACGAGGTCGTCTCCCGAGGACCACCGCTGCGACACGACCTGCGCGATGAGTCCGCGCGTGACGAGCGACAGCGCGCCGAACGCCCGGGAGACCAGGGCGCCGCGGTTCTCGGCCGTCGCTGCGGAGTCGGTGAGCGCGCCGCTCAGCGCCGGGGCGCCGGCGACGGCACGCGACGCGGCGAACAGCTCGCGCGCGGTGTCGAGGTCGACCGGCGCGGCATCGAGCGCGGATGCGCTCGCTGCGAGCGCCTGAGTGGTCGCGCTGCCCATTACTTCGCCGCCTTCTCGGAAGCCTCGAGGTCGGCCAGGAAGCGGTCGACCACCGACTGCGCCTTGAGGTCGTCGTTCAGGGTCTCCCCGATGACGCCCGATGCAAGGTCGAGGGCGAGCACGCCCACCTCGCCGCGGAGCGACACGAGGGCGGCCTGACGCTCGGCCTCGATCTGCGTGTGCGCGGTGGACTGGATGCGCTCGGCCTCGGCCGTGGCGCTGTCCTTCGCCTCCGCGACGATCTTCTTGCCGTCCTCGCGGGCGGCTTCGCGGATGTCGCCGGCTTCGCGACGGGCCTCGGCGAGCTGCCGGGTGTACTCCTCGAGAGCGGCTTCGGCCTGCTTCTGGGCCTCGTCCGCCTTCGCGATGTTGCCCTCGATGGCGGCAGAGCGCTCGTCGAGCATCTTCGTCAGACGCGGGAGCGCCACGAAGATCACCACCGCGAGGATGATGACGAAGCACACCGCAGACCAGACGATGTCGTAGATCGCCGGGATGAGCGGATTGTGGGCTTCCTCCGCGGCGACAGTGACAAGAGCGTTCAGCATCCTGCCTCCTTATGTCTCGAGCGAGGGATCAGTTGTAGCCGAAGATGAAGCCGGTGGCGATGCCGATGAAGGCGAGTGCCTCGGTGAAGGCGATACCGATCCACATGAGCGTCTGCAGGCGGCCGGCGAGCTCGGGCTGGCGAGCGGTCGACTCGATCGTCTTGCCGACGACGATGCCCACACCGATCGCGGGGCCGATGGCGGCCAGGCCGTAGCCGACCGTCGCGATCGAACCGTTGACCTCGGCCAGAATCGTGGTAGCGTCCACGGGTTTTTCCTTTCGGTAAGGCGGATGACCGTGTGGTCGTCCGTCAGTGCTCTTCCGCAACCGCGAGCTGGATGTAGACCGCGGTGAGGACTGTGAAGACATAGGCCTGGAGGACAGCCACCAGGACCTCGAACAGGGTGAAGACGAATCCGAACGCGAGGGTTCCCACACTCAGCAGCGACCAGAGGCCGCCCATGGTGAAGAGGAAGAACTGCGTGGCGGAGAAGAACAGCACGAGCATGAGGTGCCCGACGATCATGTTCATCAGCAGTCGCAGCGTGAGCGTGACCGGCCGGATGATGAAGGTCGAGAGGAACTCGAGCGGCGTGACGATGATGTAGAGGAACGGCGGCACCCCGGGAGGGAACAGCGAGTTCCGGATGAATCCGCCGGGGCTCCGCTTGAGACCCGCGTAGATGAACGCGACGTACGACACCACGGCCAGCAGCAGCGGGACGGCGATGACGCTCGTGCCGGCGATGTTGATGCCGGGGATGATGCCCGTCAGGTTCATGAACAGGATCATGAAGAACATCGTCATGAGCAGCGGGAGGAACCGGTCCCCGTCCTTGCGGCCGAGGATGTTGTGCGCGAACGTGTCGCGGACGAACAGCATGCCCATCTCGACGACGCTCTGGAAGCGCCCGGGCACCACGGCCATCCGGCGCGTGCCGAGCACGAGGATGACGACGAGGACGGCCGTGGCGAGGAACTGCGCGAGGTTGATGCGCGTGATCTCGAACGGCGTGCCCGCGAACAGCAGCCCAGCGGGGAAGAAGTCGTCGATCGACGGCGGATGGAATTCTCCGTCAGCGGCGGCGTGGGCGAGGAGGTTCGCTGCCTGAGTCAACCTGTGGCTCCAGCTTCTCGCGCGGAGCAATGCCCAGCACGGTGAATTGTCATGAGAGAGCGGTTCTGCGGGGCCTCGCCGCGATCATCGCGCCGCACACCATCCGCAGGTGAGTTCAGCCTACCAAAGGTCGCGCCCAGCTTTTGACGCGCTGTAGAAATCAAGGCTCAACGGGGCTGCGTCGGCGCGTCGTCATCTCCCGGGAGCGAGACGTCGGAGACGTGCGGGATGCGCATCGTGCGGAGCACGATCATGTCGACGACGAGCGATGCGACGACGCTCGCCACGATCGCGACGAAGAAGACCACGGGCTCCAGCCAGGGCTGCCCGCGCAGGATGAACAGCGCGGCGATGAACACGACGAGCTTGACGAACCAGCCGCCCAGGACGATGCCGAAGAAGATCGGCACGTACAGCGCGTCGCCGAACCAGCGGTTGGCGACGAGCACGCTCACGCTGGTGAGCAGCAGGAACACGGCGGCGACGACGGCGCCGGCGAGCGCCGACCACAAGCCGTCGGATCCGGCGACGAGGTAGCCGATGATGCCGCCGACCACCGCGATGGCGGCGGTCGCGACGCTGCTCCACAGGATGGCGGCGCGCAGGATGGGGGTGCTCGAGACGGGCGAGGGCGACATCAGGCCTCCTGGGGAGTGGGCGCGGGGGCATCCGCGACGTCGCCGCGCGGTGCGCGGCGCGAGGGGGTGAGGGTGACCACGAGGCAGGCGATGACGCCGACCGCGCCGAAGACGATGCCGATCCACCAGTCCCCCGGCCATCCGCTCTGGGTGGCGATGTACATCAGCAGCACGGCGAGCGAGCAGATCGACGTCCACGCGTAGAAGATGAGGGTCGAGTCGCGGTCGCTGTGGCCCATGTCGAGCATCCGGTGATGCAGGTGCTTCCGGTCGGGCGAGAACGGCGAGCGGCCCGCGCCCATGCGGCGCGTGACGGCGAGCCCGAAGTCCAGCAGCGGCAGGGCGACGACGATGATCGGCAGGATGATCGGGATGAACGCTCCCAGCAGCTGGGAGTCGAAGTCGTCGCGGTCGAGGATCGACGGCGGCAGCTGCCCGGTGATCGCGATGGCGCTCGTGGCCATGAGGAGGCCGAGGACCAGTGCGCCGGAGTCGCCCATGAACATGCGGGCGGGGTTCCAGTTCAGCGGCAGGAAGCCGAGGCACGCGCCGATGAGGACGGCGGCGATGAACGTGGCGAAGTTGAAGTAGACCGTCGCTCCCGTGTCGCGCACGAGGAGGTAGGAGTACACGAAGAAGACGGCGTTGGAGATGAGGCAGACGCCGGCGACGAGGCCGTCCAGCCCGTCGATGAAGTTCACGGCGTTCATCACGACGACGATCGACAGGATCGTCAGGCCGATGCTGAACCAGCTGCCCCAGACCGTGATGCCGCCGAACGGCAGCCAGTACATCTGCAGCTGCCCTCCGACGGCGATGATCCCGGCGGCGAGGAACTGTGCGCCGAGCTTGATCATCCAGTCGAGATCCCACAGGTCGTCGGCGACGCCGATGAGCATGATGAGGGTGACCGCGCCGAGGATGGACCAGACCCGCTGCGGCTCATGCCAGAAGATGCCGAAGTACGGGTTCACCGCCGACACCGCGAAGGCCGTCGCGATCCCGAGGAACATCGCCACTCCCCCGAGGCGCGGGGTCGGCGTCTTGTGCACGTCGCGCTCGCGGATGCCCGGATACAGCCGGTACCGCATCGCGAGCTTCCACACCGCCCACGCCAGGCCGAAGGTGACCGCGGCGGTGAGGACGATGATAAAGACGTACTGCCTCACGCGTCGCTGCCTGCCTCGGACTCCGGATCGGCCTCGAGCAGGTCGCCCAGCACGTCGCGGAGCTCGCTCCGCGAGATCGCACCCTCGCGGAGCACGCGGACGACCCGCTCGGACGCGGCGCCCACGAGCGACGTCGCGTCGACGATCGTGGAGGCGATGCCGGTGGCCGAGGCGCCGCCGTCGAGGTAAACCGCGACGCTCTCGCCCAGCATGCTCATCGCCGAGTCCGCCATGACGGCGGCGGGCTCGCCCGTGAGGTTGGCGCTGGACACCGCGAGCGGGCCGGTCTCGGCCAGCAGCTCGAGGGTGAGACGGTGGTCGGGCATGCGCACGGCGACGGTGCCCTCGGTGTCGCCGAGGTCCCAGCTGAGCGACGCCTGCGCGGGCAGCACGATCGTGAGGCCGCCGGGCCAGAACCGGTCGACGAGCCGCTGCACGGGCTCGGGCACGTCCTCGACGAGCGCGCGCATGGCGTCCACGCCGCCGACGAGCACGGGCGGCGGCTGCTGCCGGCCGCGGCCCTTGGCGTCGAGGAGACGCTGCACGGCCTCGGGGCTGAACGCGTCGGCGGCGACGCCGTACACGGTGTCGGTGGGGATCACGATGAGCTCGCCGCGGGCGATCGCCTGGCGCGCCCGGCGCAGGCCGGGAAGGAGCTGCGACTCGTCACGCAGATCGAAGAGGGGGGACATAGCGGCACAAGTCTACGGCGCGCCGCCCGAGAACCCCGGGAGGACGCCGTTCCGGCCCTGCCGTCGACGTCAGGGGCGGATGGCCGTGGTCGCGCGATCTCGCGTCGTGAGGTCGGGGTGCGTGGCCGGCGCGCGCCATCCGTCGCCGGCGAGCAGCTCGCGGATGGGCGCACCCTGCCACTCCCCGTGCTCGATGACGAGGACGCCGCCCGGGCGCAGCAGGCGCAGCGCGGTGCGGCTGAGCACGCGCACGACGTCGAGACCGTCGGGCCCGCCGTAGAGCGCGGCCGCGGGATCGTGCAGCCGCACCTCCGGGTCGCGCGGGATGGCGTCGTCGGGCACGTACGGCGGGTTCGACACGACGACGGAGACGGTGCCGTCGAGGTCGGCGAACGCGTCGGCGAGGTCGGCGAGCACGAGGCGGAGGTTCGAAGCTCCCGTGCGCTCGAGGTTGCGCGTGGTCCAGGCGAACGCGTCGGGCGACTTCTCCGCCGCGTGGACGCGCGCATGCGGCACCTCGGTGGCGAGGGCCAGGGCGATGGCGCCGCTGCCGGTGCCGAGGTCGACGGCGACGGGCTCGGGCGACGGATCGGCGCGGAGGGCGTCGATGGCGAGCTGCGCCACCATCTCCGTCTCCGGGCGCGGCACGAAGACGCCCGGCCCGACCGCGAGCTCGAGGTGCCGGAAGTGCGCGACGCCGGTGATGTGCTGCAGCGGCTCGCGCGCGGCACGGCGCGCGACGAGCGCCTCGAAGGCGTCGACGGCGTCGGGAGTGAGCGCATCGCCGCGGATGGCCGCGGCCTGCACGCTGCCGCGGCTCTCGTCTCGTACGTGCGCGAGGAGGAGCTCGGCGTCGACGTCGGGATCGGGCACCCCCGCTTCGGCGAGGACGCGGACGGCGTCGGCGAGAGCGGTGCGGACGGTGACGGCGGATGGCCGGGGTGCGGGATGCGACATGGCCCGTCAAGTCTAAGGAGCCGCATGTCGCTCGATGACGCCGCCGGACTCGCGCTCGCCCTAGTGTCTTAGTGTGAACCGCATCCCAGGTTCTCCCTCCAGAAAGGCCGCCATGACCGGTATTCACGCTGACGTCACCACCGCGTTCGGCAACACGCCCCTCGTCCGCCTCAACCGCGTCACCGAGGGCGCGGGAGCCGAGGTCGTCGCGAAGCTCGAGTACTACAACCCGGGCTCGTCGGTGAAGGACCGGCTGGGGATCGCGATCGTGAACGCGGCGGAGGAGTCGGGTGAGCTGAAGCCGGGCGGCACGATCGTCGAGGCCACCAGCGGCAACACCGGCATCGCGCTGTCGCTGGTCGGCGCCGCGCGTGGATACAACGTCATCCTCGCGATGCCCGCGTCGATGTCGAAGGAGCGTCGCGTGCTCCTCAAGGCCTTCGGTGCGCAGCTCGTGCTGACCGACCCCGCCGGCGGCATGAAGAACGCCGTCGCCGAGGCCGAGCGGATCGTCGCGGAGACGCCCGGGGCCATCCTCGCGAAGCAGTTCGCGAACGAGGCGAATGCGGCCATCCACCGCGCCACCACCGCCGAGGAGATCTGGCGCGACACCGACGGCAAGGTCGACATCTTCGTCGCCGGCGTCGGCACCGGCGGCACCATCACCGGCGTCGGCCAGGTGCTGAAGGAGCGCAACCCCGACGTGAAGATCGTCGCGGTCGAGCCGTCGGCATCGCCGCTGCTCTCCGAGGGCACCCCCGGCCCCGCGAAGATCCAGGGCATCGGCCCCAACTTCGTGCCGCCGGTTCTCGACACCGAGGTGTTCGACGAGGTCGTGACGGTGGAGTTCGAAGACGCCATCGCCACGGCGCGCGACCTCGCCGCGCAGGAGGGTCTGCTGGTCGGCATGTCGTGCGGCGCGGCCACATGGGCGGCCGTGCAGCTCGCCCGTCGTCCGGAGAACGCCGGCAAGCGCATCGTCGTCGTGCTGCCCGACACCGGAGAGCGATACCTCTCCACGGCGCTGTTCGAGGACCTGCGCGAAGACTGACCGCCGGATGTCGCTCTGGACTCGCGTCCGCGAGGATCTCGCTGCCGCCCGGCAGCGGGATCCCGCGGCGCGCTCCACGATCGAGATCGCCCTCCTGTACCCGGGCGTGCACGCCATCTGGGCGCACCGGGTGTGGCACCGGCTGTGGCGGCGGGGCTTCCGCTTCGTCGCCCGCGCGGGGTCGCAGCTGACGCGCGCGCTGACCGGGATCGAGATCCACCCGGGCGCGGTGATCGGCCGACGCTTCTTCATCGACCACGGCATGGGCGTCGTGATCGGCGAGACCGCGGTGATCGGCGACGACGTGCTGGTCTATCACAGCGTCACCCTCGGCGGGCGCACGCACGACCACGGCAAGCGGCACCCGACCCTCGGCGATGGCGTCGCCGTCGGCGCCGGCGCGAAGGTGCTGGGCCCGGTCGTCATCGGCGACCGCTGCGCCATCGGCGCGAACGCGGTTGTCACGCGCAGCGCCCCTGCCGACACCGTGCTCGTCGGCATCCCCGCCCGTCCGCGCGCTCGTCGCTCTGGCGAGGACGTCCGCACGCTGCTGATGGCGCCCGAGTACAGCATCTGAGCCGGGGCTTCCGGCGGCTTCTGCCGTCGATGGCGACGCCTGCGCCTGCCTTCGTGCTTCACGAGCCGCGCGGCTGAGCGACCGGCTGACCGGTTTCGGCGCTCTCGGGCATCGAGCGGGAGAGCCGGTGACTCGAGACAAGACGGGGATCATCAGCTGCCGTCCTCGTGCTCGTCGCCACGCACCGTGCCACTGCCATTGCTCGGGTGGCCATCCGGCGTCGTGTCCTCGTCGCCGGCCGCGGCCTGGGTCTTGTCGCCGGCCGCGGTCTGGGTCTTGTCGTTGGCCGCGGCCTGGGTCTTGTCGTCGCGCTTGTTCTCGCGCGCGGCCTTCGCTTTCTCGCAGGCGGCCTTCGCGGCTTCTGTGGCGCGTGTCGCCGCCTTGCTGGTGTTGCTGACGACGTTGAAGCGGACCTGTGGGAGGGGGTGATCGACGTACCGTCGGCCGGCGGGGCTTGTCCACTCGAGGACGCCGGGACGGATCTGCCGCACCGCCCACGGGGTGTGGTGCTTGTCCTTGTGACACCCCGGACACAGCGCCTCGAGATTCGACACGTGGGTTCGCCCGCCCTGCGAGTACGGAATCGTGTGATCCAGGTCGGCGTGGACGGCGAGGTTCTCACACCCCGGGGTGCGGCACACCTCGTCCCGGGCCCTGAGGTACCGTTTCTGCGCCGGAGTGGGTGTGTACCGGGCGACGGTCTCGAGCGCCCCGGTGTCGGGGTGGAGGAAAAGCCGGTCCCAGCCGGGTTGTTCGCTGGCGAGGCGTCTAGCGGTGGCGGGGTCGACGGGCCCGTTCCCGGTGAGGAACCCGGTGTCCTCGCTGACCCCGGCGAGAGTGGTGGCAGGGACGGTGACCTGGATATTCGCCTGAATGGCGTCGAGGGCGAGGTCTTCCCCGTTCATCCGGGAATGCGCATCGACCGTCCCGGTCAGGAGCATCTCCAACGCCATGTCGGAGGCGACCTGGGTCCGGGTGCGCTCGTCCGCCCACGCCTCGGCCCGCTGCCGGTACTCGGCGACCCGTTCGAGGTCGGCGGGCTCGGACACCGCCCTCGCCAGCGAGCCGGGAGCGAAGTCCGCTCCCTCGTCGGGGTCGGGAAGCCCGACGTTCGCGCACCACGACGCGTACAGGGCGTCCAGCTCCTCGATGCTGAGATCAACATCGACCGTGTCACCATCAGCCGGACCGGCATCGTCCGGACCGATGTCAGCGGGATCGGTATCGGGAGAATCGGGCGGCCACCAGGGGTCCCCGGGTTTGGCGTGGAGGATGCGGTCCTCGATGGATCGCAGCCAGTCCTCCACCTCCTGCACACTCGCGACCGCCACGAAATCGGCATCCCCCGCATCATCGTCTGACCACGCATCCGGCCACGCCTCTGGCGGCACCCCGTCGGGAGGCTCGTCCAAGCGCCGGTCGACGGGAGGGCCAGGAGGACGAGTCCCGTTCATGCTTCCCGAGGCATTGAGGCCGTCACTGCGGCCAGCGCCCATGCCGTGCCGGGTATCGGGTTGGTTGGCCGTTCCGCGGAGTCTTCCGCCGTTGCCCGTGCATGAGGCTTCGAGGAGTTCGCCGAAGAGCTTCTCGTCCTCCTCCGACACGTTCAACCACCACCGATCCACCCCCGGGTCACCACCCTTCGGCTTGCCCGAGGACTGCGAGGGCTCCGAGCCTTCCGAGGAACCCGAGGGCTGCGACGGATCCGACGAGGTCGCGTCGTCCTCCGTTTCCGGAGCGAAAGCTTCCGCCTGCGCCTCATCGGAGCCCGCCTGCTCAGATGCCTCCCGCTCCGGTTCCTCGCGCTCCGCCTGCTCACGCTCGGCCTGACCCTGCTCACGCTCGGCCTGCTCGCCGTCCGCTCGCTCGGGGGCGGCCTTCTCACCCTGACCCTGTTCCCGCCCACGCTCGTGTTGGGTTTGCTCCCATTCGCGCTGCTCCCGGTCGGCGTGTTCCTGCTGGGCGGCTTGCTCCCGCTCTCGTTGACGTTCCTGCGCGCGCACGTACCGGGTGTACGCGCGCGCCATCCGCTGCAACCGGTCGCGGACGGCGTGGATCTTCACCGCATCCCCCACCACGTGCAGCTCCGCGAGCCCGTCGGGGAGGTCCTCCGACCACACCGTCCGCCGCTTCAACGCGTCCTCGTGCCGCTCCCGGAACGACCGCGGATTCAACTCCTCCGCCACCCGCACCGCGAAACCCCGCAACACCCCCGGCGACACCTCCTCCGCCACCGGAAGAAGAGCCTCCTCGAACACCCCCAGCACCTCCTCCGGCAGGTTCCCCGACTCCCGCCGGATCACATCCGCATGCCGCAGGGTGATCCGACCCTCCCGCAACGCTTCCACAGTGGTGGGGAACCGCTTCGACAGCTCCTCCGCGTCCGCCATCCGCGTCTGGGTGCGGCCTTTCGACTCGTGCACCGCCGCGGCGATCTCCCCCGCCATCGACCGCATCGGGAACACGTACCGCGAATCCGACTCCGCCCGCCCCAGCTGCCCCCACGCGATCGAGGAAGCCTCCGCGAGAGCATCGATCTCCATCGCATCCGCCACCGCCCGCAGCCGGCGCGCCTCCATCAACCGGTCCAGCAGGTGCACGGTCGCGGAGATCTCAGCGTCCGTGGGCTCCCACGGAACCCCCGACACCTCACCCGGCTCTGTCCCCTTCGACATGCCCCCACGCTACGAGCGACCACCGACATTCCCGCCAGTTATCCACAGGCCGGCACAGAGTTCCCGAGAAGTCTTCCGGCGTCTCGTCTCGCTCCGCTCGCTCGACGAACGAGATGGGGACGCCGACGCGCCGACTCCGCTCGCTCGACGAAGGAAGCGGCGGAGCCCGCTGCACGGCGTCAGCGCGCGAGCACGCCGGACGGCCACGGCAGCGGACCGCGCTCGGCCTCCAGCTGCGCGGCGAGGGAGATGATCGCGGCCTCTCCCCCGGGGCGTCCGATGAGCTGCACGCTCACGGGACGGCCGGTCTCGTCGGGCACGAGCGGAACGGTCAGGGCCGGGAGCCCGCACACGTTCACGAAGCTCGTGTGCGGCGCGTAGGAGCACTGCTGCGCGAAGTTCCGCTCGGGGTCGTCGGCATCGTGCCATCCGATGGGGCGCGGCGACTGCGCGAGCGCCGGCGTCACGACGACGTCGAACGGGGCGAAGGCCGCGATCGTCGCCCGCTCGAAGGCGGTCGCGGCGGCGTACGCGGCGAGCAGCCGCTCGGCCGGCAGCGCGCGCCCCTCCCGCACGAGCCACGCCGTGAGCGGCTCGAGGTCCTCGTCCAGCCGTTCGTCGGGCACCGGGATGCGCGCGGCCGATGCCCGCCAGATCGTGGTGAACAGCTCCGGGTAGCCGGTCGGCCGCCAGTGCGCGTCCTCGACGTCGTGCCCGAGCCGCGCGAGCGCCGCCAGTCCCGCGGCGAAGGCCTCGCGCGCGGACGGGTGGAGAGTCGTGTCCGTCCACCCGTCCCAGGGCGTCGCGGTCGTGAATCCGACGCGCAGCGGGCCCGGCTCCCGCATCGCGCAGGGCAGGAACGGGCCCTCGCCCGGGGCCCGCGTGGCGTAGGCGTACGGCGCGGATGGCACAAGCGCGTCGAGCAGGAACGCCGCGTCCGCGACGGTGCGGCCGATCGGCCCCGCGACGGAGAGGCCGCCCGGCACGTCCATCCCCGAGCCGATCGGCAGCCGTCCGCGCGAGGGCTTCAGGCCCACGACGCCCACGGTCGCCGACGGGATGCGGATCGACCCGCCGCCATCCGACGCGGGCGCGACGGGAAGGAGACCGGCGGCGACGGCCACGGCCGCACCCCCGCTCGACCCGCCCGCGCCGGTCGCGGGATCCCACGGATTCCGCGCCGGCGGCGCGACGCGCGACTCCGTGTACCCCGTCATCCCGAACTCGGGGGTGTTCGTCTTGCCGAGGCTGACCGCGCCGAGCTCGTCAAGGGCGAGCGCGAGCGGGTCCGACGCCGCGGGCACGTATGACGCGAACGCGCGCGACCCGTACCGTGTCGGCACGCCGGTACGGGCGGTGAGGTCCTTGTCGGCGAGCGGCAGGCCCCACAGCGCACGGCTCGGGTCGGGGGCGCCGAGGGCATCCGCCTGCGCGAGCGCGCGCTCGGCCGTCACCTCCGTGAAGGCGCCGAGCGCGCCATCCGCTCGCTCGATGCGCGCGAGGAAGTGCGCGGCGACGTCGCGCGGCGACGCCTCGCCGGCCTGCAGCGCGGCGGCGAGGGCCACCGCGCCCATCTCGTGGAACTCCATCCGGCCATCCTCTCGCAGCGAGCGGATGGCCGGAGCGACGAAGTCAGTCGCCGAGCGACGCGAGGCGCTCGGCCTCGTCTGCTTCGATGCAGGACTCGACGACCGGGCCGAGGGCGCCGTCCATCACCTGATCGAGGTTGTACGACTTGTACCCGGTGCGGTGATCCGCGATGCGGTTCTCGGGGAAGTTGTACGTGCGGATGCGCTCGGAGCGGTCCATGCCGCGGATCTGCGACTTGCGCGCATCGGCGGCGACCGCGGCGAGCTCCTCCTGCTGGCGCGCGAGAAGGCGCGCACGCAGGACGCGCATGCCGGCCTCGCGGTTCTGCAGCTGCGACTTCTCGTTCTGCATCGACACGACGATGCCCGTCGGCACGTGCGTGATGCGGACGGCGGAGTCGGTCGTGTTGACGGACTGGCCGCCGGGGCCGGACGACCGGAACACGTCGATCTTCAGATCGTTCGCGTCGATCTGAATCTCCTCGGGCTCATCCACCTCGGGGAAGACGAGCACGCCCGTCGTCGACGTGTGGATGCGGCCCTGCGACTCGGTCGCGGGCACGCGCTGCACGCGGTGGACGCCGCCCTCGTACTTGAGGTGCGCCCACACGCCCTGCGCGGGGTCGTTCGACGTGCCCTTGATCGCGACCTGCACGTTCTTGTAGCCGCCGAGGTCGGACTCGTCGCGCTCGAGGAGCTCGGTCTTCCACCCCTTGGACGCGGCGTACTGCATGTACATGCGCAGGAGGTCCGCCGCGAACAGGGCGCTCTCCGCCCCGCCCTCGCCGGCCTTGATCTCCATGATCACGTCGCGCGCGTCGTCGGGGTCGCGCGGGATGAGCAGGCGACGCAAGCGCTCCTGCGTCTGCGCGAGATTCTCCTCGAGGGCCGGGACCTCCTCCGCGAAGGCCTCGTCCTCCTTGGCGAGCTCGCGGGCGGCCGCGAGGTCCTCCCCCGCGGCCTCCCACTCCTCGTGCGCGCGCACGATGCGGCTGAGCTCGGCGTAGCGCCGGTTGACGCGCTTGGCACGCGCGGCGTCGGCGTGCACGGCGGGGTCCGAGAGCTCCTCCTGGACCCGCCGGTGCTCGTCGATCAGTCCCTGAACGGACTCGAACACTCCTGCTCCCCCGCCCGCGTCAGCGGATGTCGTTCTCGTGACCCGAGCCGCGTCCGCCGGTGGCCGGCATCGTCTTCTGCATCTGGACGAGGAACTCCACGTTCGACTGCGTCTCCTTGAGCTTGTCGAGGATGACGCCGAGCGCGTGCTGCTGGTCGAGCCCGGCGAGGGCGCGGCGCAGCTTCCACGTGATCTTGACCTCGTCGGCGGAGAGCAGCATCTCCTCGCGGCGGGTGGACGACGCGTTGACGTCGACGGCCGGGAAGATGCGCTTGTCGGCGAGCTGGCGCGACAGGCGCAGCTCCATGTTGCCGGTGCCCTTGAACTCCTCGAAGATCACCTCGTCCATCTTCGAGCCGGTCTCCACGAGCGCGGTCGCGAGGATGGTCAGCGAGCCGCCGTTCTCGATGTTGCGCGCGGCGCCGAAGAAGCGCTTCGGCGGGTACAGCGCCGAGGCGTCCACGCCGCCGGAGAGCACGCGGCCCGACGTCGGAGCGGAGATGTTGTAGGCGCGGCCCAGGCGGGTGATCGAGTCGAGGAGCACGACGACGTCGCGACCCAGCTCGACGAGGCGCTTCGCGCGCTCGATGGCGAGCTCGGCGACCGTGGTGTGGTCCTCGGCCGGACGGTCGAAGGTCGAGGCGATGACCTCGCCCTTCACCGAGCGCTGCATGTCGGTGACCTCCTCGGGGCGCTCGTCGACGAGCACGACCATGAGGTGGGCCTCGGGGTTGTTCTGCGAGATGGCGTTCGCGATCTGCTGCAGGACGATCGTCTTGCCGGCCTTCGGGGGCGCGACGATGAGGCCGCGCTGACCCTTGCCGATCGGCGAGATGAGGTCGATGATCCGCTGCGTGAGCTTCTCGGGGGCGGTCTCCAGGCGCAGGCGCTCCTGCGGGTAGAGCGGCGTGAGGTCGCCGAACTCCACGCGACCGGCGGCGTCCTCGACGGACAGGCCGTTGATCGAGTCGACCTTCACGAGCGCGTTGTACTTCTGACGTCCGCTCGACTCGCCCTCGCGCGGCTGCTTGATGGCGCCGACGATCGCGTCGCCCTTGCGCAGGTGGTACTTCTTCACCTGGCCGAGCGAGACGTAGACGTCCTGGTGGCCGGGGAGGTAGCCCGTGGTGCGGACGAAGGCGTAGTTGTCGAGCACGTCGAGCACGCCGGCGATCGGGATGAGGACGTCGTCCTCGCCGATCTCGGTGTCGAACTCGTCATCCGCGCCGCCGCGGCGCTTGGTGTTGCGAGCGCGGCCGCGACCCTCGGTCTGCGCCTGCGTCTGCGCCTGGTTCTGATTGCGGCCCTGACGCTGGTTGCCGCGCTCGGTGCGCTCGCCGCCCTCGTCGTCCTTGGCCTCGTCCTGCTGCGGGGCGCGGGTCTCCTCGGCGGCCTGCGCGTCGCCGCCCGCCTTGTTGCGGCCGCGGCGGTTGCGGTTGCGTCCGCGACGGCCGTTGCCCTCCTCGGACTTCTCGCCCTCGGCGCGGTTGCCCTCGCTGCGGTTGTCGTCGCTGCGGTTGCCCTCGCTGCGGCCGGTGGCGTCCTCCGTCGCTGCCGCGGCGTCGGTCGTCTCGGCGTCCGCCGACTCGGCGGCGGTGTCGGCGGCGGCCGTCTCGGGCGCGGCCGTCTCGCTCTCGGCGGTCTCGGTCTCCGCGTCGGCGGCCGCCTCGGCGGACTCGGGAGCGACGTCGGCGGTGGCGGCCTCGGCCTGCTCGTCGGTCGCCGGCGCGGCGGTCGCGTCGGCGGCGGGGATCTCGGCGTCGGCCGGGGTCTCCTCGGGCGCCTCGACGACGGGCTCGACCTTCTTGGGGCGGCGCGGTGCGCGCTTGCGGGCGGGCTTGGCCGGAGCCTCCTCGGCGGGCGCGGCGGGGGCGTCTGCGCCCTCGACAGCCGCACCTTCCGCGGACTCGGCAGCGGCGCCATCCGGCGCGTCGGCAGCAGGCGCGTCGGGAGCGGGCGCCTCGACGGGCGCGGCGTCAGCGGCAGGCGCGCCCTCCGCAGCGGCGGCGTCGGCGGCGAGGCCGGTCGACTTCACGCGGCGCGGGGCGCGCTTGCGCACGGGCTTGGCGGGAGCCGCCTCGGGCTCGGCCGGCGACTCGGCGGGCGACGTCTCGGTCGTCTGCATGTCGGGCTGCGCGTCGAAGAGGGTCTCTCCTTCGCCGACGGCTTCGTTCTGGATCTCGGAGATGTGCTCCACGAGTACTCCTGTCGGTATTGCGTGGCATGACCCGAACCGCACTGGCGAGATTCGCTGACGCGCGCCACGACGCGCGTGAGTCCTGGCCTGTCAGAGGAAGAAGGCTGGGACCGTGCGGGGGCTTCGCAGAATTGCGACGGTGGCTTTGAACGTGCTATTCAGCACCCACCGGGACTTCCCTCACAGTACCACCTTTGAAATCGACGGCGAGCATGAGGGCGTCCCACGGGGTGTCTGCGATCTGCGCGACGAGCTCGGCCGCCTCGAGACGGCGACCGGGGCCATCCGCGAGCACGAGCACGCTGGGGCCGGCGCCCGAGACGACGGCCGCGAACCCCTCCGCACGCAGCGCCTGCACGAGCCGGTTGGTCTCGGGCATGGCCTCCGCGCGGTAGTTCTGGTGGAGCTTGTCGTCGGTCGCGGCCAGCAGCAGCTCGGGGCTCTGCGTGAGCGCGGCGATGAGGAGGGCCGAGCGCGAGACGTTGAACACGGCGTCCTCGCGCGGCACCTGCAGCGGCTGCAGGGTGCGGGCGAGCGAGGTCGACATGGTCGTCTCCGGCACGAAGACGACGGGCGCGACGCCGCGGTGCACGAGCAGCTTCTTGTGCTGCGGGCCGGTCTCGTCCATCCACGCGATCGTGAGCCCGCCGAACAGCGCGGGCGCGACGTTGTCGGGGTGTCCCTCCAGCTCGGTCGCGAGGCGCAGCAGGTCGTTCTCCGACAGCTCCACCTCGCCCTCGAGCAGGCCCTTCGCCGCGAGCACGCCGGCCGAGACCGCCGCGCCCGACGAGCCCAGACCTCGCCCGTGCGGCACGCCGTTGTGAGCGACGAGCCGCAGGCCGGGAGCGGGGCGGTCGACGTCGGCGAAGACGTGGCGGATGGCCCGCACGATCAGGTGGGAGCCGTCACGCGGGATGTGCTCGGCTCCCGAGCCGCTGACCTCGATCTCGAGCTCGCCCTCGGGCAGGGTCGTGACGGTGAGCTCGTCGTACGCCGACAGCGCGAGACCCAGGGTGTCGAACCCGGGGCCGAGGTTGGCGCTCGTGGCCGGCACGCGGACGTGCACCGAGCGCCGAGGTGGCGTCACGCGGGCGCTCCGACGGGCGAGAGTCCCAGCACCTCGGCGACGTCGCGGGGCGCGGCGTCGACGACGGTCGGGGTGACCTGCGACCCATCCTCCTGCGTGAGGGCCCACTGCGGGTCCTTCAGGCCGTGGCCGGTGACGGTGATCGTCACGCGCGATCCGGCGGGGATGACGCCCGCGGCCGAGCGCTCCAGCAGACCCGCGACGCCGATGGCCGAGGCCGGCTCGACGAAGACGCCGGCGGTGCTGGCGAGCAGCTTCTGCGCGGCGAGGATGGCCTTGTCCGAGATCGCACCGAAGTAGCCGTCGGTCTTCTCCCGCGCGTCGAGAGCGAGCTCCCACGAGGCGGGGTTGCCGATGCGGATGGCCGTGGCGATGGTCTCGGGGTTGCGCACGACCTCGCCGCGGACGATGGGCGCGGAGCCCTCGGCCTGGAAGCCGAACATGCGCGGCACGCGCGTCGAGGTGCCGGCGGCCGCCTCCTCCATGAACCCGCGCGAGTAGGCGGTGTAGTTGCCCGCGTTGCCGATCGGGATGAAGTGGAAGTCGGAGGCGTCGCCGAGCTGCGAGACGACCTCGTACGCCGCGGTCTTCTGGCCCTCGATGCGGTCGGGATTGACCGAGTTCACGAGGTGCACGGGGTAGTTCTCGCTGAGCTCGCGCGCGATCTCGAGGCAGTCGTCGAAGTTGCCGCGGATCTGGATGAGCTGCCCGCCGTGGATGACGGCCTGGCTGAGCTTGCCCATGGCGATCTTGCCCTCGGGCACGAGCACGGCGGCGGTGATGCCGGCGTGCGCGGCGTAGGCGGCGGCGGACGCCGACGTGTTGCCGGTGGAGGCGCAGATGACGGCCTTCGCGCCGTGCTCGACCGCGCGCGAGAGGGCGACGGTCATGCCGCGGTCCTTGAAGGAGCCGGTCGGGTTCATGCCCTCGAACTTGATCCAGACATCCGCGCCGGTCATCTCCGACAGCACGCGCGCCGGGACGAGCGGCGTGCCGCCCTCGCCGAGCGTCACGACGGTCGAGGCGTCGGTGACGCCCAGACGGTCGGCGAATTCGCGCATCACTCCGCGCCAGACGTGTGCCATGGTCATTCTCCTTCCACGCGCAGCACGGACGCCACGCGCACGACGACATCGCTCTCGGCCAGGCGGGCGACAGTGTCGCCGAGTGCCTGCTCGCGAGCCCTGTGGGTTCCGATCACGATGCGGGCGGTGCCCTCGTCATCGACGGTCTGCTCGACGGTCGCCGCGGAGACGCCGCCGTCGTTGAGGATGCCGGCGATCACGGCGAGGACGCCCTGCTCGTCGGACACCTCGAGGGTGATCTGGTAGCGGGTGCTGATCCGGCCGATCTCGGCGGTCGGCAGGCTCTGCCGCGCCGACTCCCCCACGCCCACGCCGCCGGCGATGTGGCGGCGGGCGGCGGAGACGACGTCGCCGAGCACGGCCGACGCGGTCTGCACGCCGCCGGCCCCCGCGCCGTAGAACATGAGCGGGCCGGCGGCCTCGCCCTCGACGAACACCGCGTTGTTGCCGCCGTGCACGGTGGCCAGCGGGTGCTCGCGGCTGATGAGCGCGGGATACACGCGCACCGAGATCGCCTCGCCGTCGGCGTCGGCGAGCCGCTCGCAGATGGCCAGCAGCTTGATGACGAAGCCCGCGCGGCGGGCGCCCTCGATCATGTCGGCGGTGATCGACTCGATGCCCTCGCGGTGCACGTCGTCCATCGACACCTCGGTGTGGAACGCGAGGCTGGCGAGGATGGCCGCCTTCTGCGCGGCGTCGTAGCCCTCGAGATCGAGGGTGGGATCGGCCTCGAGGTACCCGAGGTCGGTGGCGAGCCGCTGCGCGTCCTCGGCGGAGAGGCCCTCGCGGTCCATCTTGTCGAGGATGAAGTTCGTCGACCCGTTCACGATCCCGAAGATGCGCACGATCCGGTCGCCGGCGAGGGAGTCCTTCAGCGGGCGGATGATCGGGATGGCCCCGGCCACGGCCGCCTCGTAGGAGACGGATGCGCCGACCTGGTCGGCGGCGTCGAAGATCTCCGGCCCGTGCTGGGCGAGCAGCGCCTTGTTGCCCGTGACGACGTCGGCGCCCGAGTTCAGCGCGGTGAGGATGTGCGTGCGAGCGGGCTCGATGCCGCCCATCAGCTCGATGACGATGTCGGCGCCGACGATGAGGCTCTCGGCGTCGGTCGTGAGCAGCTCGCGCGGCAGGTCGACGTCGCGCGGGGCGTCGAGGTCGCGCACGAGAATGCCCGCGAGTTCGAGGCGGGCTCCGCTGCGCTCGGCGAAGTCGTCGCCGTGCTCGCGCAGCAGGCGCGCGACCTGCGATCCGACGGAACCGGCGCCCAGCAGGGCGACCCTCAGCGTGCGATGGTCGATCATCCTTCTCCCTCTTCGGCCGTGGGACCGCTGTCGAGCCCGGCGTCGCGGGCGAGCAGATCGTCGATCGTCTCGCCGCGCACGATGACGCGGGCGCTTCCCGCTCGCACCGCCACGACGGGCGGGCGCGGGACATGGTTGTAGTTGCTCGCGAGCGGCACCGTGTACGCGCCGGTCACCGGCACGGCGAGCAGGTCGCCGGGGGTGACGTCGCCGGGAAGGTACTCGTGGTCGACGACGACGTCGCCCGACTCGCAGTGCATGCCGACCACGCGCACGAGCGCGGGGCCGTCGACGCCCTCGCGCGAGGCGATGCGCGCGGAGTACTGCGCCTCGTAGAGCGCGGGGCGCGCGTTGTCGCTCATGCCGCCGTCGACGCTCACGTACAGGCGCTCGGCGTCGCCGTCGTCGGTCGCGACGTGCACGGGCTTGATCGTGCCGACCTCGTAGAGCGTCACGCCCGC
Source organism: Microbacterium oryzae (assembly GCF_009735645.1). Taxonomy (NCBI): domain Bacteria; kingdom Bacillati; phylum Actinomycetota; class Actinomycetes; order Micrococcales; family Microbacteriaceae; genus Microbacterium; species Microbacterium oryzae. The sequence goes on from NZ_CP032550.1 coordinate 1,437,934, forward strand.
GGTCCCGATCACGCTGCGGCCGGGCTCGAAGGCGAGCGTCGGCAGGGGGATGCCTCGCGCCGCGCACTCGTCGGCGACGGCGTCGACGATGCCGTCGGCGAGCTCCTCGATGGGCGACGGGTCGTCGGCGCGCGTGTAGGCGATGCCGAAGCCGCCGCCGAGGTTCAGCACCGGGATGTCGCCGCCGGCCAGCAGGCGCTCGTGCAGCTCGACGACCCGTGAGGCGGACTCGCGGAAGCCGGCGACGCCGAAGATCTGCGACCCGATGTGGCAGTGGAGCCCCGCGAAGGCGAGGTGCGGCAGCTCGCGGATGCGCGCGACGGCCTCCTCGGCGGCGGCGAGGGTGAAGCCGAACTTCTGGTCCTCGTGCGCGGTCGCGAGGAAGTGGTGGGTCTCGGCGTGCACGCCGCTGTTCACCCGCACGAGCACGGTCTGGTCGGCGTCGAGGCGCTCGGTGATCGCGGCCAGGCGCTCGATCTCGATCGCGGAGTCGACGATGATCGTGCCGACGCCGGCCGTCACCGCACGCTCGAGCTCCCACATCCGCTTGTTGTTGCCGTGGTAGCCGATGCTCGCGGCGGGGACGCCGGCCGCGAGGGCGACCGCGAGCTCGCCGCTCGAGCAGACGTCCACGTGGAGGCCGGCCGCGACCATCCAGCGCGCGATCTCGGCGCTGAGGAACGCCTTCCCCGCGTAGTAGACGCGTGCCGAGCCGCCACGGCGGGCGGCGGCGGCGTCGAACGCGGTGCGGGTGCGGGCGGCTCGCGTGCGCGCCTCGTCCTCGTCGATCACGACGAGCGGCGTGCCGAACTCGCGGGCGAGGGCGGGAGCCGATGCGCCGGCGACGACGAGCGCGCCGGTCGCGTCACGGACGGCCGACGCGGGCCACACGCCGGGCGCGAGGTCGTTGGGGTCGGCGGGGGGCGTGAGCCATGCGGGCGCGAGGGCGGACGAGGACACGGGTCACCAATCGTGGGAATGGGGTTCGCCGCGGCGCGGGATGCTCACGTCGCCGCGGTGACTGAGAGTCTATGGCACGCTCTCGCCGCCCGCGTCCGCACCGCGACGCGCGGCGACACGCGGCTCAGACGCAGCCGGCCGATGCCCAGGCGCGGATGTCGGCGGCGGCGCCGTCGGCGAGCGACAGACGCACGACGAGTTCTGCGTGCTCGACGTCCGCGGAGACGACCTCGAGGCCATCCGGCAGCGCGTCGCCGTCGCACACGACGAGCGGCTCGGCGAGGGCGCTCAGATCGATCGGCGCCTGGGCGAGCGTGTCGGCCGTGAGCTCGAGGCCGCCGACGCGGATCGACTCCGGGGCGAGGACGACGTCGCCGTCCTGCACGCCGGGCACCGCGCTGAAGGCCAGCGGGATGGGCACCCCGAACAGCGACGCGGTCGTCGAGAGCTCGGCGGCCGGGCCGGGGAGCGACACGTCGATGTCGCCCCACGACAGCCAGCCGCCGCCGACCTCGTCGAGCAGCGCATCGACATCCGCCTCATCGAGCGCGATGCGCGCGGTGCCGCCGAGCGCGCCGAGGTCTTCGCCGCGCACGGGCACGCCGTGCGCGCGGATCGCGACGTCGCCGGAGAGGCCGCCGACCGAGACGTCGTCGCTGCGGACCGACAGGTCGTCGAGGCGACCGGCGATGAGCTGCGCGAGCACGATCCCCCCGACGCCGACGTCGATCCGCTGGTCGGCGGGCAGATCCAGCTCGGAGACGATCGTCTCCCGCACGCGCTGCTCGACCATCCGTCGCGCGACGAGCTCGCCGACCACGAGCACCGCCACGACGAGCACGATCGCAACCCCCGCGGCGATGAGCGCGCGAACCCGCCGACGCGCCGTCACGTCACATCCGCTCGGGGGCGCTGACGCCGAGCAGGTGCAGGCCGTTGCGGAGCACCTGGCCGGTGGCGTCGTTCAGCCACAGGCGGGTGCCGTGCACGGGCTCCACCGGCTCGTCGCCCTTGGGCGTGACGCGGCAGTTGTCGTACCAGCGGTGGTAGAGCCCGGCGAGCTCCTCGAGGTACCGGGCGATGCGGTGCGGCTCGCGCAGCTCGGCGGCGAAGGCCACGATGCGCGGGAACTCCTGCAGGGCGCCCAGCAGCGCGCTCTCGGTCTCGTGGTCGAGCAGCTCGGGCGCGAACGTCGAGCGGTCGACGCCCGAGTCGACCGCGTTGCGCGCGACGTTGTGGGTGCGGGCGTGCGCGTACTGCACGTAGAAGACGGGGTTGTCGTTCGTGCGCTTGCGCAGCTGCTCGGGGTCGAGCGCGAGGGGCGAGTCGGCGGGGTACCGCGCGAGCGAGTAGCGCAGCGCATCGGTGCCGATCCACGAGATGAGGTCGTCCATCTCGATGATGTTGCCCGCGCGCTTGGAGAGCCGCGCGCCGTTGACCGACACGAGCTGCCCGATGAGCACCTCGATGTCCTTCTGCGGGTCGTCGCCGGCGGCGCCCGCGAGCGCCTTCAGACGGTGCACGTAGCCGTGATGGTCGGCGCCCAGCAGGTAGATCTTGTGCTGGTAGCCGCGGTCGGACTTGCTCAGGTAGTACGCGGCGTCGGCGGCGAAGTACGTGTAGATCTCGCTGTCCGAGCGGCGGACGACGCGGTCCTTGTCGTCGCCGAACGTCGTGGTGCGCACCCACACCGCGCCGCCGTCCTCGAAGACGTGGCCCTGCGCCGCGAGACGGTCGATCGCCTCGTCGATCGCGCTGGCGCCGCCATCCTTCGCGTGCAGCGTGCGCTCGCTGAAGAACACGTCGAAGTGCACGTTGAACGTCTCGAGCGACTGCTGGATCTCGCGCAGCTGGCGCGCGTACGCGAGCTCGCGCGCGGTGGCGAGCTGCGCCTCGGGGTCGAGCTCGAGCAGGTCGGGTCGCTCGGCGAGCACGGCCTGCGCGAGGTCGGCGATGTACTGGCCGGGGTAGCCGCCCTCGGGGGTGGGCTCCCCCTTCGCGCTCGCGAGCACGCTGGCGCCGAACTTGTCCATCTGCGCGCCGGCGTCGTTGACGTAGTACTCGCTGACGAGGTCGGCGCCGCTGGCCTTCAGCACGCGGGCGATGGAGTCGCCGAGCGCCGCCCAGCGGGTGTGGCCGATGTGGAGCGGGCCGGTCGGGTTCGCGCTGACGAACTCGAGGTTGATGGTGTTGCCGACCTGCGTCTCGTTGCGGCCGTAGGCGTCGCCCGCATCGACGATCGTCTTCGCGAGGGCGCCAGCCGCTGCGGCATCGAGGCGGATGTTGATGAAGCCCGGGCCCGCGACCTCGGCGGACGCGACGCCCTCGACCGCGGCGAGCGCGTCGGCGATCTCCTGGCCGAGCTCGCGCGGGTTCGCGCCGAGGCGCTTGGCGAGCTTCATGGCGATGTTGGTGGCCCAGTCGCCGTGATCGCGGTTCTTGGGGCGCTCGAAGGCGACGTCGCCGGCGGCGAGGTCGAAGGACTCCTCCGGCCGGCGTCGCTCGACGATCGGGGTGAGGACGGCGAGCAGGGCGGCGGCGAGGGAATCCGGGTTCATAGCGGGTCGAGTTTACCGGGCCGTCCGGAGCGCTCGCCGCGAGCGCCTATCCTCGACACCATGACCCTGGCGCACCCGAAACGCCATGTCGCCGTGGTGCTCGCCGCGGCTGGCTTCCTCCTCCTCGGCACCGTCCTCGTGCTGGGCCTCTGGCGACCCTGGGCGCCGCTCGAGACCCCCGCCGCGGTCGCCGCCGGGCCGACGTCGAGCGACGTCGCGCCCGCCCCGCCGTCGCAGCTCTCGCTGCCCGACGATCCGTCCGTGCTCGTGTTCGGCGACTCCTGGACCTACGGGTCCGCCGCCACCGAGCGCACCCTCGGCTACGCCTACCGCTTCGGCGCGCTCGAGGGCTGGCGCACGACCGTGGACGGGGTGCGCGGCAGCGGGTACCTCAAGCCCGGTCGCGACGGTCCCGACTTCGGCGAGCGGATGGCCGCGCTCGATCCGCGTCTCGCCCCCGACCTCATCGTGGTGCAGGGATCGATCAACGACCGCCACCAGGACCTGTCGCGCTACGACGCCGCCGTCGACGCGGCGTGGGACACGCTCGAGGCCACCTACCCCGACGCGTCGGTCGTCGTGCTCGGCCCCGCCCCGCAGGTGCTTCCCGTCGAGACGCCCACGGCGGAGATCGACGAGCGCCTCACGCGCCTCGCGGCCGATCGCGGCTGGCCGTACATCTCCCCCGTGCAGGAGGAGTGGATCACCGAGGACGACTACACGCATCTCATCGACACCTCGAAGCGCGGCGCGGACCACCCCTCGGATGCGGGCCACGCCTACCTCGCCGAGCGCCTCGCGGCGGCCGTCGACGCGATGACCGCGCCGCTGCAGGTGGAGGCCGCCGAACCGCAGGTCGAGCCCGCCGCGCCCGTGGTGTCCGACGTGTACGAGGCACCCTCCGCGCGCTGATAGGCTCGAGCAGCACGCCTCCGTAGCTCAGGGGATAGAGCGCCGGTTTCCGGTACCGAAGGTCGGGGGTTCGAATCCCTCCGGGGGCACCGATGCGAAGGCCCCGCTCGTGATGAGCGGGGCCTTCGCCATGTCCGGTCGCGTCAGGCGCCTCCTCGCCGAGGTTGAGATGATCGTCGTATGCCCGCACGCCACGTCTTCGACCTCGCTCGCGTCGGCGCCGGGCTCACGGTGTCGGCGGCGCAGGCGCGGCTCGAAGCCGCTGCCGACGGCGCCCTGGTGGTCACCGCTCCCCCCGGCACCGGCAAGACGACGTTCGTGCCGCCGCTCGTGGCGAACCTCGTGCCCGGCCGCGTGCTCCTCACGCAGCCGCGACGGGTGGCGGTGCGGGCCGCCGCGCGCCGCATCGCGCAGCTCGACGGATCGCCGCTCGGCGGGCCCGTCGGCTTCACGGTCCGCGGCGAGCGCGAGGTGTCGGACGCGACGCGCGTCGAAGCGCTCACTCCCGGCGTGCTGCTGCGGCGCCTGCTCGCCGACCCTGCCCTCGAGGGCGTCGACGCGGTCGTGCTTGACGAGGTGCACGAGCGCTCCCTGGACAGCGACCTGCTGCTCGGGATGCTGGCGGAGGTCCGGGCCCTCCGCGACGACCTGCTCGTCGTCGCGATGTCGGCCACCGTCGACGCCGAGCCGATCGCGGCCCTCCTCGGCGACGCGACGGTCGTCGACGTCCCCTCGCCGCTCCATCCGCTCGCCATCGAGTACGCGCCGATGGACGGGCCGCGCCTGGACATCCGCGGCGTCACCCGTCCGTTCCTCCAGCACGTCGCGGACGTCACCGCGGCGGCCCGCCGCGAGGACGACGCGCTCGTGTTCCTGCCGTCCGCGCGCGACGTCGACGAGGTCGTGCGGCTCCTTCGCGAGCGCGGCGCGGATGCCCTCCCGCTGCACGGGCGCCTGTCCGCACGGGACCAGGACCGGGCCATCCGCGGGCGAGGCGCGGGCGAGCCGCCGCGCATCATCGTGTCGACCGCACTGGCGGAGAGCTCGCTCACCGTGCCCGGCGTGCGCCTGGTCATCGACGCGGGGCTGTCGCGCGAGGTGCGACGCGACCGTGCTCGCGACATGACGGGCCTGGTGACGGTGAGCGCGTCGCGCGCGAGCGCCGATCAGCGCGCAGGACGCGCGGCTCGGCAGGGACCGGGCCGGGCCATCCGCCTCTACGCGCAGGCGGACTTCGCGCGGATGGTCCCTGCCGCACCTCCCGAGATCGCCTCGGCCGATCTCGTGGACGGCGCGCTCCTCCTCGGCGCCTGGGGCACGCCGGGCGGCGAGGGCCTCGCCCTGCTCACGCCGCCGCCACCCGGCGCGATGGCGAGCGCGCTGGCGGTGCTCCGCGAGCTCGCCCTCGTCGACGGCGACGGCCGCCCGACGGAACTCGGCCGCCGCATCGCGACGCTGCCGGTCGGCGTGCGCGAGGCGCGGGCGCTGCTGGATGGCGCGGCCGAGCTCGCCGACGCCCGTGCAGCCGCCGAGGTGGTCGCGGCGATCTCCGACGACCACCGCGACGCCGACGCCGACCTGCCGCGACTGCTGCGCGGGCTGCGGGACGACCGCGCGCCGGGCGCCGCGCGATGGCGGCGGGAGGCGACGCGGCTCGCGCGGATCGCGGGTGCGGGGGCGGGGGCGCGCAGGGGCGCGAGCGCCGGTGCGGCGGGGATCGTGGTCGCGCTCGCCCGTCCGGACTGGATCGCTCGTCGGACGGGCGAGGGCTCCCGCAGCTACCTGCTCGCGAGCGGCACGCGCGCTGCGCTCCCCGAGGGCAGCGCGCTCCTCGCGTCGGAGTGGATCGCCGTGCACGATGTCCAGCGGGCGGATGGCCGTGCCGCCGACGGGACCGGTGCCGTGATCCGGCTGGCCGCCCCGCTGAGCGAGGAGGAGGCGCTGCACGTCGGCGCGCCGCTTCTCGTCGCCGAGCGCTCGGCGCGGATCGACGGCGGACGCGTGCGGGTGCGCCTCGAGCGGCGGCTCGGCGCGATCGTGCTGGCGTCGACGCCCGCGGCTGCCGAACCGGGCGATGTGGGTCATGCAATGGTGGCGCACCTGCGGGCGGAGGGTCTCGAGGCTCTCGACTGGACGGAGACGGCGGCGGCGCTCCGCGGTCGGCTGGCCCTGCTGCACCGGCACCTCGGTGCTCCCTGGCCCGCGGTCGACGACGACGCGCTGCTCGACCGGCTCGACGACTGGCTCGAACCCGACCTCGCGCGGATGCGGCCCGATGCCTCGCTCCGCGGCATCGACGTCGCCGGCGCGCTGCGCCGCCTGCTGCCGTGGCCGGAGGCCGCGCGCATCGACGAGCTCGCTCCCGAGCGGCTGGCGGTGCCCTCGGGCTCCACGGCGCGGATCGCCTACCCCGCTGCCGACGACGCGGCGGGCCTGCCCGTGGTGGCCGTGAAGCTGCAGGAGGTCTTCGGCCTCGCCCGCACTCCGCGGCTCGTCGGCGGACGGGTGCCGGTGCTGTTCCATCTCCTCTCCCCCGCGCGCCGCCCGCTCGCCGTGACCGCCGACCTGGAGTCGTTCTGGAACGGACCGTACCAGGACGTCCGTAAGGAGATGCGCGGGCGCTACCCGCGCCATCCCTGGCCCGAAGATCCGTGGACCGCGCCCGCCACCGCCAAGACGAACCGGCGCCTGGCGGGCGGCTGAGGCCCGACGGCGGGACACGTCGCAGGAGATCCGACCCCGCTCGGCGCTGACAGCCGCGTGTTTCCGCGATCCGGATGGCCGGGGCCGACCGGATCTCCTGCGGCGTGTCCGGCGCGCGGCGCAGCAGGTGAAGCGCGAACGCTCCGCGGGTCAGGCGCGCAGGCCCAGGGCGAACGGAAGCACGGCCGTCGCTCCGGCCGCGCGGAGTTCGCGGGCGGCGAGGGTCAGCGTCCAGCGGCTGTCGGCGAGGTCGTCGACGAGGAGCACGGGGCCGGCCGGCACGTCGACGCCCGCGGCGGACAGGTGGCCATGCAGGTCCGCGACGCGGAAGGCGCTGTTGCCGCCCGGGCGTCCGACCGGCGCGGCGGGGTCGAGCGCGAGCGCGCCGAGGTAGGGCAGGCGTCCGATGCCGGCAATTCCCTGCGCGGTCGAGGCGACGAGCTGCGGACGCGAGCGCGAGGGAACGGACACGACGGCGACCGGCCGCTCCTGCCATCCCCACCCGGCGAGCACGCGCACGCACGCGTCGAGCAGACGCTGCGGCACCGGCTGGTCGGGAGCGCCCGCGGCGAAGAGCTCGCGGAGGGCGCCGCCCCAGCCGAGGTCGGTGAGGCGTGCGAGCGCTCGCCCCTCCGCGGCCTGCTGCTCGGCGGGGATGCGTCCTTTGAGGGGCACGCCGAGCCGGTCGAGACCCGAGGGCCACTGGCGCCGCGGCTCGATGGGCACCCCGACGCGGTCGAGCGCGGACGCGGCCGACGCCGACACGGCCTGCCCGATCTCGGCGGACAACCACGGCCCCGCGCAGTTGTCGCACCGGCCGCAGGGTTCGGCGGTGTCGTCGTCGAGCCGGCGCTGCAGGAACTCCATGCGGCACGCGGTCGTCGTCTGGTACTCGAGCATGTGCTCCTGCTCGGCGCGGCGCTCGGCCGCGATGCGGTCGTAGCGCTCGGCGTCGTACGTCCACGGCTCGCCGGTCGCGACCCATCCGCCCCGTTCGCGGCGCACGGCCCCGTCGACGTCGAGCACCTTCAGCAGCAGCTCGAGCGGCGTGCGGCGGATGTCGACGAGCGCCTCGAGGGCGACGGTCGAGAGCGGCCCGTGCGCATCGCGGAGCGCGGACAGCACGCGCTCGGCCCGCTCCTGGTCGGGCATCGACGCGGTGGCGAAGTAGTGCCAGATGTCGCGATCCTCCGGGCCGGGGAGCAGCACGACGTCGGCGGACTCCGTCGCACGGCCCGCGCGCCCCACCTGCTGGTAGTACGCGACCGGCGACGACGGCGCCCCGAGATGCAGCACGAAGCCGAGGTCGGGCTTGTCGAACCCCATGCCGAGCGCGCTCGTCGCGACGAGCGCCTTCACCTCGTTGCGCTTGAGCATGGCCTCCGACTCCGCGCGCTCGTCGGCGTCGCTCTGCCCGGTGTAGGCGCGCACCTCGTGGCCGTGGTCGCGGAGGAGCCGCGCGGTGTCGTTCGCCGCGGCCACGGTGAGGGTGTAGATGATGCCCGAACCCGGCAGCTCGTCGAGGTGGCTGAGCAGCCAGGCCAGGCGGGCCGTCGCGTCGGGAAGCCGGAGGACGCTCAGCCGCAGCGAGGATCGCGCGAGCGGTCCGCGGATCGTGGTGACGCCATCCGCCCCCAGCTGCTCGACGACGTCGGCGACCACGCGGCTGTTGGCGGTCGCGGTCGTGGCGAGGACGGGCACCGTCGGCGGCATCTGCGCGATCAGGTCGCGGAGGCGCCGGTAGTCGGGTCGGAAATCGTGCCCCCAGTCGCTGATGCAGTGCGCCTCGTCGACGACGAGCATGCCGATGCGGCGCACGAGGGCGGGCAGCTGCTCGTCGCGGAACGACGGGTTGTTGAGCCGCTCGGGCGAGACGAGGAGGACGTCGACCTCGTCGGCGTCGAGCTGTGCGAGGACCTCGGTCCACTCGTGCGCGTTGGTGGAGTTGATGGCGACGGCCCGCACGCCCGCGCGCTGAGCGGCGGCGATCTGATCGCGCATGAGAGCGATGAGCGGCGAGACGAGGACGGTCGGCCCCGCTCCGGCGTCGCGGAGCAGGCGTGTGGCGACGAAGTACACCGCCGATTTGCCCCACCCGGTGCGCTGGACGACGAGCGCTCGGCGCCGCCCGCCGACGAGCGCTTCGATCGCCTCGTACTGTCCCTCGTGGAAGTCGGCGTCGTCCCGGCCGACGAGCCGGCGCAGGGCGACGAGAGCGGATGTGCGCAGGGCGTCGTCGGTCATGTCTCCAGCCTCGCACGGGCCTCTGACACCGAGCCGGGGCGCTCCCCTACCGGAGCGCGAAGAACGGGTCGGGCTGGCCACCGGTGGCGAGTGCCGCGAGGTGCTCGCCGAGCGCGGGCGCGAACTTGAAGCCGTGACCGGCGAACCCGGCGGCGATGACGAGCGGGCCGGCGGTGTCGAGGATGAAGTCCTCGCCCTCGCGCGAGGTGTAGGTGCAGGAGAGGAACTCGAACCGATCGGCGTCCGCGCCCGGCATCCACTCCGTCACGTACGCCCGCAGCGCGTCGACGAGATGCGGCTCGGGCGCGAAGGTGCGCGTGGCGGGCGTGACCTCGGGACCGGCGCCGTGCCATCCGATCTTCAGCCCCTCACCGGGCGAGACGAGCCCGTAGATCGGGCCCAGCCATCCGAAGCCCGACGGCTCCTCCCGGTGATTGAAGCTGAGCCATCCGCTGCCGTCGTCGCCCGCGGCGAGCGCGAAGTGGGCGGGATGCTCCTCCGTCACGCGGAGCGGCAGGTCGACCAGACCGGCGAGGAGCTCCCGTGACCAGGCTCCCGCGGCGACGACCGCGCGGCGGGCGCGCACGACGAGGTCGCCGGCGGTGACCTCGACCGCGTCGTCGCCGAGCACGCGGATGCCATCGACAGCCGTGCGGTGCCGCACGATGGCGCCGTCGCGCCCCGCGACCGCGTGGAAGGCGCGCACGGCGCGCTCCGCCCAGAGGCGTCCGCCGGCGGGAAGGAAGAGCGAGTCGCTCGCGAAGCGCATGCCGGGCCAGCGCCGCGCGGCCTCGCCGGGCGGGATCACCTCGACGTCGAAGCCGGCGGCGGGCGCGTTCTCGAGAAGCCGCGCGCGGTCGGGTAACGGACCGCGGTTGACGATGCCGGTCTGCTCGAGGAGGGTCTCCCCCGACTCGTCCTCGAGCTCGCGCCACAGCGGCAGCGCGCGCGTGAGCAGGCGCAGGTACGCGGGCTCGGCGTACGACGGGTTGAAGTTGCGGGTCGACGCGTGCGAAGCGCCGAGCGGATGGGCCGGCTCGCCTGCTTCGAGGAGCGCCACGTCCCGGCCGTCCCGCGCGAGCGCCCAGGCTGCCGATGCTCCGACCACGCCGCCGCCGATCACGACCACCTCGACGTCGATCCGCTCCGCCATCCGCCCGCCCTTCATCCGTTCGTCTGCGCTGTCCGCGCCGGTCGCGCCGTCCCCGCGGCGACGCTCCACGCTATCGGTCCGGCTGCGCTCGGCCGACGCTGCGCGGGCGCTCCGGGTGCGCGCGGCGGCTCCGGGTGCGCGCGGGCGCTCGCGTTCCGCGGTGCCGCTCCGAGAGCGCGCGAACGCTCGCGCCGTGCGTCCTCGCTCCCGCGCCACGCGTGGGGCACGCGGTCTCGGAGCGTGGGCGCGGGTTCGTGGCCGCTCGGGCAGCCGAGCCCGCGCGCTCGCTCGCGCACGGCACCGGCGCTCGTCGACCGCATCGGTGCTCCGAGACCTCGCCGGCGCTCTCAACCCGAGCGAACGCTCGCGGACAGCAGCTCGAGACTGCGCGAACGCTCGCACCCTGCGTCTCCGCTCCCGCACCGGGCGTGGGGCACGCGGTCTCGGAGCGACGGTGATGGCCCGCGACGGCCCCGCCCGCGACGGCACCCGCGACGCCCTCGCCCACCCCCGCGCCCCGGCACCCGCCCCGTCACACGAGGAAGAACGGCACGGCCCCGGGATTGTGCGCGTGGACGATCACCAGGAACACCACGGCGTCGAACAGCAGGTGCACGGTCACGACGTAGGCGAGGGAGCGCGTGCGGAGGAAGATCCACCCCTGCAGCAGCGCGAACGGGATGGTCAGCGCCGGGCCCCACGCGCGGTATCCGAGCTCCCACAGGAACGACACGAACACGATCGCCTGCAGCACATTGGCGGCCGCGATCGGGAAGTGCCGCAGCAGCAGGGCGAACACCGTGCAGATGAAGAACAGCTCGTCCCAGATGCCCACGGCGCCCACGCCGACGAACAGGCGCGCGATGAGGTCGCCGGTGTCCACGACGGGCCAGTTGCGGTACACCCCCGACGTGATGAAGTAGAACGGCAGGATCAGCCAGGCCAGCGCGAGCACCGCCGCGAGCCACGCCCACTGCAGGCGGCTCCAGCGTCCGCCGCCCCGCCACGGGAAGCTCGTCGCGCGGTCCCCGTAGACGAACCGCGACACCACGTACGGCACGACGACCGCGCCGCCGAGCGCGACCGTGAACCGCACCATCGCGGCGTTGTCGAGCTCGGCCGCGAGCGGGATCGAGCTGACGATGAGCATCCCCGCGGCCACGAGCGACAGGTCGCGGGCGAGGGATGGCCGGGGCCGGCCGGATGGCGGAGCGACCGGCCGCCACGGGGTGATGCCGTCCCGGCGGTCCGCAACGATCGCGACGGCGAGCCCGGCGGCCAGCAGCAGCCAGCCGAGCCACGGCGTGAGAAGCACGAAGAACGCCGGTGCGGCGAGGCACACGATGAGCGCGGCGAGAAGCGGCAGCGCGCGCAGCGGGGTGTCCGCTCCCCCGGCCATCCGCGCCCGCCGGGCCCCGGCCATCCGCTCAGCCCCTCGCGACGCGGCGGTAGACGAGGTCGCGGATGTCGCGCCCCTTCTCGATGCCCTTGCGCTCGAACGCGGTCATGATGCGGCCGTCGAAGCGCTCGGCCCAGTCGCCGTCGAACGCGCGCTCGAACTCCGGCGCGGCGTCGAGGACGTCGCGCATCTGGCGGGCGTAGTCCTCCCAGTCGGTGGCGAGGCGGAGGAGCCCGCCGTCGCGGAGGGCGCGGCCGGCCGTCGCGCCGAAGCCCGGGCGGATCATGCGGCGCTTGGTGTGCTTCTTCTTGTGCCACGGGTCGGAGAAGAAGATCCAGACCTCGTCGGCCGCGCCCTCCGGCAGCAGCACCTCGAGCACCTCGGGGGCGTTGGCCTCGACGAGGCGGAGGTTGCGGACCCCCGCGGCGTCGGCGTCGAGCATGGTGCGCGCAAGTCCTGCACGGAACACCTCCACGGCGAGGAAGTCGGTGTCGGGGTGCGTCGACGCGGCGTGGATGATCGCGTGCCCCTGGCCGGAGCCGATCTCGACGACGAAGCGGCCGTCGCGGCCGAACTCGTCGGCGGGCACGAAGCGCGCGTCGGGGTGCACGGAGGTCGAGGCGACCGCGCGCGGGACGTCGAAGAAGTAGGTCGGCGAGAGCTCGGCCCACGCCCGCTCCTGGCCCTCCGACATCCGCCCGCTGCGGCGGACGAACGAGACGGGATGGTCGCGGAACGTGCGGGGTTCGGGCATGGTTCCAGACTACGGTTCGACCCTCAGGGCTCCGTCACGAAGTCGATGAGCTCCTCGACCCGTCCCAGCAGCTCGGGCTCGAGGTCGCGGTAGGTCGTGACGCGCGAGAGGATCCGCTGCCACGCGAGGCCGAGGTCCTCCTTGGTCTCCGACGGCCAGCCGAGCCCCCGGCAGATCCCGGTCTTCCAGTCGATGCCGCGCGGCACGACCGGCCAGCGCGGGATGCCGACGGCCTGCGGCTTCACGCACTGCCACACGTCGACGAACGGATGGCCGACGATCTTCACGTGGGCGCCGTGGCGTCCGCGGGCGATCTGCTCCGCGATGCGGGACTCCTTCGACCCCGGCACGAGGTGGTCGACGAGCACCCCGTAGCGGCGCTTCCGCGACGGCGGCTCCTCCTCGAGCAGCTCGTGCAGCAGGTCGACGCCCTGCAGGAACTCCACCGCGACGCCCTCGACGCGGAGGTCGGCGCCCCAGACCTTCTCCACGAGCTCGGCGTCGTGCTTGCCCTCGACGAGGATGCGGCTGGGCAGCGCGACGCGAGCGCGCTGGTCCTCGACGACGAAGGATCCGGACGCGGTGCGGCGGCGGCCCTGCGGCGCGGCCGACGGCACGACGAGCGCGACGGGCTCGCCCTCGAGGAGGAACCCGGCACCGAGCGGGAAGACGCGCTTCCGGCCCTTCCAGTCCTCGAGCTCGACGCTGCCGTTCTCCACGCGCGTGATGGCGCCGCAGTAGCCGTCGCCGGCCACCTCGACGACGAGATCCAGCTCCGCGGGAACCGGCTTCGACGTCTTCTTCCCCTTGTCGCGCCATCCGGCCGCGAGCACATCCGTGCCGTACCTGTCGTCCATAGCGTCCTCCAGCCATCCATCCCACCACGCACATCGCACGATCCGACGGCGCACCGCCATCCGCTCCCAGCGAAAACGCGCGCCTTCCATCGCATGCCGCGACGTGCATAGGATCGGAACGCGGGCCCGTGGCCGCCCGCGGAGGGGATGTCGCCATGCGGGCGAGATGGACCGTGGCGCTCGGCGCCGGACTGACGCTGCTCCTCGGCGGCACCGCGTCCGCCGCGTTCGCGGAGGATCCCGTCTCACTCGACGACTCGTACGTGTACGACGGGTCCGATGTCCTCACTCCGGCCGAGGAGCAGGCGGCGCAGGAGCGCCTCGCCGCTCTGAGCGCCGACACCGACCTCGGCCTGTGGGTCGTCTACGTCGACGACTTCGAGAACCCGGCCGACGCCGTCGCGTGGGCCGACACGACCGCCGACCGGAACGGCCTCGGCAGCACCCAGTACCTCCTCGCGATCGCCACCGAGGGCCGTCAGCTCTACATCTCGGCTCCCGCCGACGGACCGGTCAGCGATCAGCGCCTCGGCGCCATCGAGCAGGACCTCTTCGACGTGCTCGGGCAGGGCGACTGGGCCGGCGCCGTCGACGTGGCGGCCGATGGCCTCGAGTCGCGTTCCGGGGGCGGCAGCAGCGGATGGCCGTGGATCATCGGCCTCGTCGTGGTCGCCGGCATCGTCATCGTCTTCGTCCTCGTCTCCCGCAAGCGCAGCCCTGCCCAGGCGGCGGGCGCGCCGCCCGTCGAGCCGGAGATCCCGCTCGACGAGCTGCAGCGCCGCGCGGCGGCTGCCCTCATCTCCACCGACGACGCGGTGAAGTCCAGCGAGCAGGAGCTCGGGTTCGCGATCGCGCAGTTCGGCGACGAGGCGACCGTGGAGTTCCGCGACGCGCTGGCCGCCGCCAAGGCCTCGCTCTCGCGCGCGTTCGAGCGCAAGCAGCAGCTCGACGACGCCGAGGAGGACGCTCCCGCCGACGTCCGCGCGTGGAACGCCGAGATCGTGTCGCTGTGCGAGCAGGCCGAGCGCTCCCTCGCCGACAAGGCGCAGGCGTTCGCGCAGCTGCGGCAGCTCGAGCAGAACGCCCCCGAGGCGCTCGCGCACGCGCAGGAGAAGCGCGCGCAGGCGAACGGCGTGGTCGCCGAGGCGCAGCGCTCGCTCGCCGATCTCGGCGCGCGGTACGCACCCGAGGCGCTCGCCACGGTGGCCGACAACCCCGAGCAGGCGCAGGCCCGGCTGACCTTCGCCGACGAGCAGCTCGCATCCGCGCAGATCGCGATCGGCGCGGGCGAGGGCGGCGAGGCGGCCGTGGCCATCCGCGATGCCGAGCAGGCCATCGCACAGGCGCGCCAGCTCGGCACCGCCGTCGACGAGCTCGGCGCCGCCCTCGGCGAGGGCGAGCGCCAGGCGGCCGACCTCATCCTCGAGCTCGAGGGCGACATGGCGGCCGCGCGGCAGCTGCCCGACGGCGACGGTCAGCTGGCCGCGGCCGTCGCCCGCACCGAGCAGCAGGTGCAGACCGCCCGGCAGAACCTCTCCGGCTCCGCCCGCCGCCCCCTGGCGATGCTCGAGGCCCTGCAGAAGGCCGACGACGAGATCGACCGCGCGCTCGCCGGCGGTCGCGATGCCGCCCAGCGCGGGCGCCGCGCCGAGCAGATGCTCGCGCAGACCCTCATCCAGGCCCGCAGCCAGGTGTCGACGGCGGAGCAGTACCTCTCCGCCCGCCGCGGCGGCGTCGGCGCCGACGCCCGCACCCGGCTCGCGCAGGCGGGCGCCGAGCTCAGCCGCGCCGAGAGCCTGCAGCAGGCCGACCCCGCCGCGTCCCTCACCCACGCGCAGTCCGCGCTGCGGCTCGCGGGCGACGCCATCTCCCTCATGCAGAACGACATGAGCGTCTTCACCGGCGGCATGGGCGGCGGCATGCTCGGCGGCGGCGGGATGGGCGGGGGCATCGGCGGCGACATCGTCGGCGGGCTGATCGGCGGCCTCATCGGCAGCTCGCTCGGCGGCGGCGGGCGGCGCTCCACCTCGGGCTGGGGCGGCGGCATGCTCGGCGGCGGCTTGGGCGGCGGCCTCGGCGGCATGCTCGGCGGCGGCCTGGGCGGCTCGACGCGCTCCGGGCGCGGCGGCTCGTTCGGCGGCCGGTCCGGGCGCTCCGGCGGCCGCAGCTTCGGCGGCGGCGGCGGACGCTCGGGACGCGGAGGAGGTGGCCGATTCTGACGCCCCACGACACTCATCACGCGACGAACCAGACCACAACCGAAAGGGAACACCGATGACCAAGCAGTCGATCTTCGGACGCATCTCGACCCTCATCAAGGCGAACGTCAACGCACTCATCGACCAGGCCGAGGACCCGCAGAAGATGCTGGACCAGCTGGTCCGCGACTACACGAACAACATCGCCGACGCCGAGGCGGCCATCGCCGAGACGATCGGCAACCTGCGCCTGCTCGAGCGCGACACCGCCGAGGACCGCCAGACCGCCGCCGAGTGGGGCAACAAGGCACTCGCCGCGAGCCGCAAGGCGGACGAGCTGCGGGCGGGGGGCAACACCGCCGACGCCGACAAGTTCGACAGCCTCGCGAAGGTCGCCCTGCAGCGCCAGGTCTCGACCGAGAACGAGATCAAGGCCGTCGAGCCCGCGCTCCAGCAGCAGACCGAGGTCGTGAACAAGCTCAAGGACGGGCTGAACGGCATGAAGGTCAAGCTCGAGCAGCTGAAGGGCAAGCGCGCCGAGCTGCTCGCGCGCGCGAAGACCGCCGAGGCGCAGAACAAGGTGCACGACGCGGTCAAGTCGATCGACGTGCTCGACCCCACCAGCGAGCTGGGCCGCTTCGAGGACAAGGTCCGCCGTCAGGAGGCCCTCGCCGCCGGCAAGGCCGAGATCGCCGCGTCGAGCCTCGACGCGCAGTTCGAGTCCCTCGAGGATGTCGGCGAGCTCACCGAGGTCGAGGCGCGCCTGGCCGCGCTGAAGGCCGGCGGCCAGCCGCAGGGCCAGCTCGGCGCCTGACCCGTTCGCCGTCGATGCCGTCCGCCCTCCGGGGCGGGCGGCATCGCCGCGTTCGGGCCGGCTCGACGCCAGACGCGCGCACGGCATCGGGCTCGCGCACGGCGTCGGGCGCGGGCAGGATGGAGGGATGGCACGCTTCCTCGTCGTCCCGCAGTGGCAGGGATCGCCCTCCTCCCGCGCGATGGCGCACATCGACGGCGCCGAGGCGATCGCCGGCGACCTCCCCCGCTCCGCCTGCACCGCGGTGCCCGTGCCCCTCGAAGCCGGCGACGCGCAGGGCACCGGCGTGCTGCGCGCCAGCGCGCTGCAGCGCGTGCGCGAGGCCGTCGCGGCCGCTCTCGACGAGGCGACGGGCGACGACACCACGGTCGTCGTGGGCGGCGACTGCGGCGTCGCGGTCCCCGCGATCGGCCGGGTCGCCGGCGACGACCTCGCCGTGGTGTGGTTCGACGCGCACGCCGACCTGCACGACCCGTCCACGTCTCCCTCGGGCGCCTACTCCGGGATGGCCCTCCGCAGCGTGCTCGGCGACGGCGAGCCGCTCCTCGCCCTGCCGCGCGGCGGCGTCGCTCCCGAGCGGGTGGTGCTCGTCGGCGCGCGCCTGCTCGAAGACGAGGAGGCCGCGTTCATCGCGGCCAGCGGCATCCGCCACCTGCCGTGCGCGGACTTCTCCCCCGCGGCGCTCGTCGAGGCGGTCGCCGCGACCGGCGCGCAGCGGATCTATGTGCACGTCGATCTCGACGTGCTCGACCCCGCGCACATGTCCGGCGTCACCGCGCCCGCGCCCTTCGGCCTCGAGCCCGCCGAGGTCGTCGCGGGCATCGCGGCGCTGCGCGCGGAGCTCCCCCTCGCGGGCGCGTCGATCGCGGGGTTCGCGCCATCGTCGCCCGCCGCCGCTGTCGACGACATGGGGGCCATCCTGCGGGTGGTCGGCGCGCTCGCGCGCTGACCGTCAGCGGTCTTCGACGAGCTTCCGCGCGACGGAGAGATCGTCGTCGCCCATGCCCCGCTCGACGAGCTCGTCGAACGCCGCCCGCAGCGCGGGCAGCAGCACCGGGTGCGTCCGGGTCGCCGCCGCGACGTCGTCCGCGAACCGCAGGTCCTTGACCATGTACTTGGCGACACCGGATGGCCGGTAGTCGCGCTCCACGAGCTTGTCGCGACGGCTGCTCAGCAGATTCGACCCCGCGTATCCGCGGCCGAGGAGGTCCCACAGCTCCGCCGGATCGATGCCGCTGCGCTCGGCGAGCACGGTCGCCTCGGCGAGCGCGAGCATCGTCGCCGAGACGACGAGCTGATTGCAGGACTTCGCGACCTCGCCGGCGCCCAGCGGCCCGAGCCGCACCGACGTGCCGCACGGCGCGAGCGCGCGGGCGGCGACCGCGGTATCCGCCTCATCCCCGCCCATCATGATCGACAGGCTCCCGGCGACCGCGCCGTCCTCCCCTCCCGACACCGGGCAGTCGACGACGTGCAGCAGCCCGCGCGTCTGCGCGTGGAGGTCGGCGGCGAGCGCGCGGACGCCGGTCGGCGACGAGGTCGACCCGACGAGCAGGACGAGCGGGTGATCGAGGCCCGCGACGAGCCCCTCCTCGCCGGCGAGCACCGCCTCGAGCTCAGGCAGGTCCGGCAGCATCGCCAGGACGACGTCCGACCGGGCGGCGAGGGCTCGAGGCGTCTCGCACCACGTGGCCCCGCGCTCCTCGAGCGCGTGGTAGCGGCGCGTGCGCCCGGTGATGGCGAGAGCCCCGTGCGCGGTCAGCAGGTTCTCCGCCATGGGCAGTCCCATCGCACCGAGGCCCATGACGCCGATGCGGGTGGCGGGAGGAGGAGCAGCGGTCATGTCGGGAGCCTAGTGCGCGTGGACAGGATGTGGAACAGCGTTCGACGAGCTGTCCGCCGCGTATGCTGGACGCGCATCGCATCGAGGAGGATCGTCATGACCGAACAGACCGCACGCCCGCGCGTCGTCATCGCCACCGACCTGTCCGAGGAGCTCTGTCGCGAGATCGAGCGCCAGGAGCCGCGGGTGGAGCTCGTCCGGGACCACGCCCTCCCCCGTCCGATGCGCTGGCCGGCGGACTGGGGCGGAGACCCCGCCCACGTGCGCTCGGACGACGAGCAGGCTGCCTTCGACGCCCTGGTCGACTCCGCGGACATCCTCTTCTCCATCCCCGACACCGATGCCGGCGCCCTCGCGCGCACCGTGCGCGCGAACCCGCGCCTGCGGTGGGTCCAGGTGATGGCCGCGGGCGGCGGCGCTCAGGTGAAGGCGGCGGGCCTCACCCGCGAGGAGCTCGACCGCGTGACGTTCACGACGAGCGCCGGCGTGCACGGCTCCACGCTCGCCGAGTTCGCCGTCTTCGGCGTGCTCGCCGGCGCCAAGGAGCTGCCGCGCCTGCAGCAGGCGCAGCGCGAGCACGCATGGGACGACCGGTGGACGATGCGCCACCTCGACGAGATGACGGTGCTCGTGATCGGACTCGGCGGCATCGGTAAGGCCGTCGCCACGCGCTTCGCCGCGTTCGGCGCGACCGTCTGGGGAACGAGCCGCTCCGGCCATCCGGTCGAGGGCGTGGACCGCCTCATCGCCCTCGACGAGCTGACCGAGGCCGTCGCCCACGTCGACGCCGTCGTGGTGACCCTGCCCGGCACCGAGCAGACCGAGCACCTCGTCGGCGAGGAGCTTCTGCGTGCGGTGAAGCCGGGGGTGATCGTGACCAACGTCGGCCGCGGCACCGTGATCGATGAGAAGGCGCTCCTGGCTGCGCTCGACGACGGGCGCGTCGCGTTCGCCGCCCTCGACGTGTTCGAGGTGGAGCCGCTTCCCGATGCGAGCGCGCTCTGGGACCACCCGCGCGTGCTGGTGAGCCCGCACACGGCGGCGCTCTCCACGCAGGAGGACGCGCGGATCGTGCGGCTGTTCCTCGACAACCTGCGCCGGTTCCTCGACGGCGAGCCGCTGCGCAACGTCGTCGACACCGTCGAGTTCTACTGAGCAGGCCGCGAGAAGGAGCATCATGCCCGCCACCCCCGACCGCGATCCCGCCCCCGCCGTCACCCGAGCGCTGCGGGTCCTCACCGCGCTGGCCGAATCGGGCGGCGCCCCGATGACCCTCAGCGAGCTCGCCCGCGCGGTCGGCATCGCGAAGTCCTCCGCGGCCAACCTCTGCTCCGCCCTCGAGGAGGGCGGGATGATCGAGCGCGATGCGCGCGGCTACCGACTGGGCAGGCGCACGGCCGAGCTGGGCGGCGCATTCGCCCTGCAGTTCAATCAGGTGCGCGAGTTCTTCGCGGTGTGCGCGGCGTCCGAGGTGCTGCGCGGCGAGGTCGTCCAGATCGCCATGCTCGACGGCGCGGAGGCGCTCTATCTCGCGCGCCACGAGGGGCGCGCGCCGCACCGTCTCGGCACGCCGCTCGGATCGCGCATCCCCGCCGCCCAGAGCGCGACCGGGCGCGCGCTGCTCATGGGGATCGACGACCGCGAGATCGCCGACCTGCTCCCGGCGGAGGCGTTCGCCCCCGTCACCGAGCACAGCGTCACCGGGCTCGCCGAGCTCACGGCCGTGCTCGCGGTTGCGCGCGACCGCGGATACGCCGTGGACGAGAACAGCTCCTTCGTCGGCCTCACCGGCGTCGCGGTGCCGCTCGCGCCGTGGAACCCGAGCGATCCTCCGCTCGCGATGGGCGCCGCCCTGCCGTCACGGACCGCCTCCGCCGAGCGCGTCGCCCAAGTGGGCGAGGCCCTGCTGCAGGCGGCGGCGCTGCTGACGAACCCGCTCGCCGCGCGCGCCTGAGCGGGAGTGTTCAACCTGTTGCACACCGTTCCAAGCATGGTACGGTAGCTTCGGCTCGTCATCCGACGGGCGTCTCATCGAAGGAGATGACGTGAGCACGGTCACGAACCCGACGAGCTTCCAGGACGACCCGGAGTACGCCGCGAACCTGCGGCGCGCGACACTGGCCTCCAGTGTCGGCAGCGCGCTGGAGTACTTCGACTTCGCCCTCTACGGTCTGATGACCGCGCTGGTCTTCAACCGCCTGTTCTTCAACCCGGATGATCCGGCCATCGGACTCATCGGGGCGTTCGCGGTCTACGGCGTGGGCTTCGTGGCGCGCCCGTTCGGCGGCTTCTTCTTCGGCACCATCGGCGACCGTCTCGGTCGCAAGTGGGTGCTCGTCGTGACCATCCTCCTCATGGGCGGCGCCTCGACCGCGATCGGACTGCTCCCCACCTATGACGTCGTGGGCGCGTGGGCGGCGGTCCTCCTCGTCGTCATGCGCCTGCTGCAGGGCTTCGGCGCGGGCGCCGAGCAGGCGGGAGCGACGGTCCTCATGGCCGAGTACGCGCCCGTCCGCCGGCGCGGCTTCTTCTCCGCGCTGCCGTTCATCGGGATCCAGGCCGGCACCCTGCTCGCGGCGGTCGTCTTCTCCGCGCTCTCGCTGATGCCGGAGGACGCGTTCCTCGCGTGGGGCTGGCGCCTGCCGTTCCTGTCCTCGTTCCTGCTGATCCTCATCGCCCTGTTCATCCGCCTGCGGCTGCGCGAGACGCCGACCTTCATCGAGCTCGAGAAGCACGAGCAGGTCGCGTCGCACCCGTTCCGCGAGATCTTCTCGAGCGGCATGCCCGGCGTGATCGCGGGCATCGGCCTTCGGATGGCCGAGAACGGCGGGTCGTACATCTTCCAGAACGTGTCGCTCGCCTTCGTCGCCGGCACCTTCATCGCAAACCCGGTCGACCGCGGCATCGCGACCTGGGGCGTGACGCTCGGCTCGCTCATCGGCATCTTCTCGGTGCCGCTGACGGGCGCGATCTCCGACCGCGTCGGCCGCCGCCCGGTCTACCGCTTCGGCGCCGTGTTCATGCTCCTGTTCGCCTTCCCCGCGTGGTGGATGCTCTCCCTGGGCAACCCCGTCCTGACGATCGCCGTCATCGCCATCGGCCTCGGCGTCGCCGTCAACTCGATGCTCGGCCCCCAGTGCGCGCTGCTGCCGGAGATGTTCGGCAACCGCCACCGCTACCTGGGCGTCGCGATGGCGCGCGAGATCTCGGCGGTGCTCGCGGGCGGACTCGCGGGCGTGCTCGGCACCTGGCTGCTCACCCTCACCGACGGCAACTGGGTCGTCATGGGCCTGTACCTCGCGACGCTGGCGGCGATCACCACGGCCTCCACATTCCTCATCCCGGAGACGCGCAGCCGCGACCTGCTCCGCACCGAGGACGCCCTGCGCCTGTCCACGAACGAGAAGGACACCGGCCTCGTGTCGGTCGTCGTGGCGGACGGCCGATGAGGCTCGCGCGCATCGCCACCGCCGACGGGCCCCGGTTCGCCACGTCGGTCGAGGGCGGCTGGCAGCCGGTCGCCGACCCTTTCACGGCGTTCGCGGCGGGCTCGCCTCCCGCGGTGCTCGGCGCGCCCGTGGCCGATGCGGAGCTCCTCGCGCCCACAGCACCCGCCGTCATCGTGGGCATCGGGCAGCCGGCCTCCCCAGGCGGCCGCATCGTCGCGTGGCTGAAGAGCCCCCGCTCGGTCGTCGCGAGCGGCGTCGACGTCATCGCGCGTCGCGACGCGGGGCGGGTCGTGGTCGAGGGCGAGGTGGCTCTGGTGATCGGCCGCGACACCGCCGGCCTCACCGTCGACAACGCCGCGGAGTACGTGCTCGGCGTGACGGCGGTGAACGACGTCTCCAGCCCCGACCGCGAGGACCCGAAGAACTTCGAGGTGAAGGGCGGGCGCGGCTACACGCCCCTCGGCCCGTGGATCGAGACCGAGTTCGATCTGGATCGCGTGGACATGTCGGTGCGCATCGACGGCGTCGAGCGCGTGCGCACCGGCTCCCATGAGCTCGCCGCATCCGCGGCGGAGTGCCTCGCCTACGTGACCCACTGGGTCGAGCTGGGGCCGGGCGACATCGTGATGACGGGCGCGCCGCGGTCCGCCTTCGCCATCGAGCCGGAAGCGCTCGTCGAGATCGACGTCGCCGGCGTCCCCCTCCGCACCCGCTTCCGCTGACCATCCGCCGCACCGCCGCCATCCGCCCGTGATCTGCGGGAGGATGGCGGCATGCGCATCTCCTTCCCCGCCGCCCCCGCTCCTCGGCACTGGCGCGAGATCGCCGACCTGCGCGTCGAGCGCGGGCGCCGGCTCGACGCGCGGATTCCCGCCTGGCTGCTCGACTCGCCCGTGAGCGCGGTCGGCTACGGGTGGGGCACGACGATCGGATGGCTGTGGGGCGCCCTCTGGAGCCGCGGTCGCGTCGAGCGGCGCGAGGGTCTCGTCGTCTTCCGCGGCCTGCCGTCGTGGGCCTTCCCGCGCGGCGGCGTCTGCGTCGGCGGCTGCTTCCTCACCGGAGACCGCGCGGTGTCGACCCGGCTGCTGCAGCACGAGGCCGTGCACAAGCGGCAGTGGCGGCGCTATGGATTCCTCATGCCGCTGCTGTACCTGCTGGCAGGGCGCGACCCGCTGCGGAACCGGTTCGAGATCGAGGCGGGCCTCGAGGCGGGCGGCTACGTCAGCGGATGAGGCCGGCGAACGCGTCGGGCACGTGGATGGCCTCGGCCGGTGTCCCGAGGACGCCGGTCAGGTGCTCGACGATGTCGGCGGTGCCGAGGAAGCCGCCCAGCAGCGCGACGCGTGTGGCGTCGTCGCCGACGCACATCATCTCGTCGGCCCATGCGGTGACCGCGCGCGAGAGCGCCTGACCGGGAGCGCACGCACGACCGGTGCCGGGGGCGCCACTGCGACGGGAGCGGTCGAGCCACGTGACGACCATGCGCGCGGGCGCGGTGACCGTGCCGATCCAGGAGGCGTCGGGCACCTCGATGAAGATGCGGCCGGTCGAGCAGATCGGCAGCGTCGCGACGAGCGTCTCGAGATCGACGAGCGAGTGCTCGTCGGCCGTGATGAGGTGCTGCACCCGCGTGTGGCGCGAGGCGCGGCAGACGCGGTCGCCGTGCTGCGGGGTGATCTCGGTGCTCTCCATGACGCACCCAGTCTACACCCGGCGAAGGGTTGCCTTACCTCAGCGGATCAGGCGGCGGGCTTGCGCGGCGGCACCGGGTAGCGGCCGGCGATGGTGATGCGGTTGAACGCGTTGATCGACACGCTGAGCCAGCTCACACCGACGTACTCCTTCTCCGTGAGCACGCCGCCGACCCGCTCGTACACCTCGTCGGAGATGCCCTCCCGGTGGATGAAGGTGTGCGCCTCGGCGAGTTCGAGAGCCGCGCGCTCCCGGTCGGTGAACACCCCCGAATCGCGCCAGGCGGAGACCTGAGTGATCTCGTCGGCGGTGAGCCCGGCGGCGAGCGCGCGATCGGTGTGGATGCGCAGGCAGTACGCGCAGCGATTGAGCTGCGAGCAGTGCAGCATGACGAGCTCCTTGAGCCGGTCGTCGATGCCGTAGTCCGCCGCAATGCGTCCCACCGTCTGCGAGAACGCCTCCAGCGCCCGGTACGCCTCGATCGCCGACTTGGACAGATGCACGCGCTGCTCGCTCATGCCTCGACCCTAGCGACACCGGTCAGCGGAGGAGCGAAATCCACAACGCACAATCAAGGGGGCGCGAAATCCTCAGAGTGCCCAGCAAAGAGGGATTGTTTCTTGGCAGTTTGATCTCCGATTTCCCGAGAGCCGCCCGTCATCGCCAGAATGGAGGGGTCGGCGCGGTCGCCCGACGTCCCCTTCGAGGAGCCACGTGAGCATCCACCCGGCGCAAGACGCCTCCCCCGCTGACGACTTCGACGAGTTCGCGTTCCTGCCCGAGCAGGCGGCGGCACAGCAGCGCCCGGTGCCCCCCGGTCGACGCGTGCATATCCCCCTTCCCGACGGTCGCACGGTCGGCGCCCTCGCGTACGGCGAGGGCCGACCCCGCGTGGTCCTCCTGCACGGCGCCGGTCTCAACGCGCACACATGGGACACCACCGTGATCGCCCTCGGGCTCCCCGTCCTCGCGATCGACCTCGCCGGCCACGGCGACTCCTCGTGGCGCGACGACGCCGACTACCGCCCGCGGGTGCTCGCCGACGACGTCGTGCGCGCGCTCGAGGCCTGGGCCGCTGCCCCCGTCGTGCTCGTCGGACATTCGCTGGGCGGTCTCACCGCCGCAGCCGTCGCCGCGCGCCGGCCCGACCTCGTCGCGCAGCTCGTCGTGGTCGACATCACGCCCGGGATCGACGCGAGCGGCGGCCCGGCCACGCTCCGCCGCTTCTACGAGCAGACGGTCTTCGCCGACCGCGACGAGCTGCTCGACCGCGCGCTCGCCTTCGGCCTCGGTGGATCGCGCGAGCAGGCCCGACGCGGGGTCTTCCTCAATTCGCGCGTGCGCGCGGATGGCCGTGTCGAGTGGCGCCACCACTACGCGCGCCTCATCTCGGAGGACGCGCCATCCCCCGCCGGCTCGCCCGCGGACGGCTGGTCGGACCTCGCCGGCGTCGTCGCCCCCATCACCCTGGTGCGCGCGACGTCGGGCTTCGTCTCCGAGCGCGACGCGGCGGAGCTCGCCGAGCGCACCGGCGCGACCGTCGTCGAGTTCGACGCTCCCCACAACGTGCAGGAGGTCGCCTTCACCGACCTCGCATCCCTCATCGCGCGCCTGGCCGACTCGGCCGACGCCGCCTCGGAAGGAAAGCCGACCGCATGAACCGCCTCCCCCTGCGCGTGACCGCCGTGTCCGCGCTCGCGATCCCGACTCTCGTCCTCGCCGGATGCGGCGGGCAGGGCGGCGACGGCGCGCCCGCCGGCGAGCCGAACCCCGACGCCAGCCTCCGCGTCGGCCTCGTCCTCGAGCCGACCAACCTCGACATCCGCCACACCTCGGGTGCCGCACTCGAGCAGATCCTCGTCGACAACGTCTACGAGGGCCTCGTCACCCGAACGGCGGAGAACGAGATCGTGCCGGCGCTCGCGACGGAGTGGGAGGTGTCGGACGACGGCCTCACCTACACGTTCACCCTGGCGGACGGCGTGACGTTCCACAGCGGCGCCGAGCTCACGGCGCAGGACGCGGTCGCCTCCCTCGAGGAGGTCGTGTCCGACGAGAGCGTCGTCGGACACGACGACCTCGCGGGCGTCGCGTCGGTGTCGGCCCCCGATGACACCACGGTCGTGGTGGAGCTGTCGGAGCCCAACCAGAACCTGCTGTTCACCCTCACCGGCCCCGCCGGCCTCATTCTCGACGAGGGCGACGAGACCGACCTGCAGTCGGCGGCCAACGGCACCGGCCCGTTCACGCTCGAGGAGTGGAACCAGGGCGAGAGCATCGTCCTCGCCCGCAACGACGACTACTGGGGCGAGGCCGCCGGCGTCGCCGAGGTGGTCGCGAGCTACATCCCCGACTTCACCGCCGGCGTGAACGCGGCGCTCGACGGCTCGCTCGACGTGCTCACGGCCGTCGACCCGCAGCTGGCGCCGCAGCTCGATGGCGCGAACGGCTTCTCGCTCACGAAGGGCAAGACCACCGACAAGTACGTCCTGGCGTTCAACAACGCCGAGGCGCCGTTCGACGACCCGCGCGTGCGCGAGGCGCTCCGACGCGCGATCGACCATGAGGCGCTCGTGGAGGCGGTCGGAGCCGGGACCCTGCAGTACGGGCCGATCCCCGAGCTCGACCCCGGCTACGAGGACCTGTCCGACGTCGCTCCCTACGACCCCGACCGCGCGCGCGAGCTGCTGGCCGAGGCCGGCCAGGAGGACCTCCAGCTCGAGCTGACCATCCCCTCGTTCTACGGCACGACCATCCCGACCTTCCTCGTGTCGGCCTTCAACGACATCGGCGTCGAGCTCACCGTCGATCCGGTCGAGTTCTCCACGTGGCTGCAGGACGTGTACACCAACGGCGACTACCAGCTCAGCGTCGTCAACCACGTCGAGCCGCGGGACTTCGGCTCGTGGGCCGACCCGGACTACTACTTCCACTACGACAGCGCCGAGGTGCAGGACCTCTACGCGCAGGCCGTCTCGACGGTCGACCCCGAGGAGTCCGCGGAGCTGCTCGCGCAGGCCGCCCGCCTCGTCTCCGAGGACGACGCCGCGGACTGGCTGTACACCGCCGAGACCATGGTCGCCGTGGGCCCCGGCGTCTCCGGATTCCCGGTCGACTCCATCAACTCCCGCCTCGACCTCGCGTCCGTGACGCTGGCCGGCTGACCGCCTCCGCCGGTGCTCCGCTACGTCCTCACGCGGCTCGCGCTGCTGGTGCTCGGCCTCGTCGTGGCCAGCGCGCTCGTCTTCGGGACGCTGCGCGTGCTGCCCGGCGACGTCGCGCAGCTCGTCGCGGGCACGGAGGGGAGCCCGGCGCAGGTGGCGGCCATCCGCGAGAGCCTGGGCCTCGACCGCCCGGCGCTCGCGCAGTACCTCGAGTGGATCGGCGGCGTGCTCCGCGGCGACCTCGGCACGTCGCTCCTCACCGGCACGCCCGTGTCGGCCGAGCTCGCCGCGAAGGCGCAGGTGACGGTGCCGCTCGGCGTCCTCTCCCTCCTCATCGCGCTCGCGATCGCCGTCCCGCTCGGCGTGCTCTCGGCCATCCGCCGTGGTCGCGCCGACGGCACCGCGATCGGCGTCGTGGCTCAGCTGCTCGCGGCGGTGCCGGTCGTCTGGGCGGGCATGATGCTCGTCGTCGTCTTCGCGATCGCGCTGCGGTGGTTCCCCGCGCAGGGATTCCCCCGGGGCGGATGGGCCGACCCCGGCGCCGCGCTGCAGTCGCTGGCGCTCCCCGCGCTCACGATCGGCGTCGTCGAGGGCGCGCTCCTCCTGCGCTTCGTGCGCAGCGCCACGCTGCTGGCGACCGGCGAGGACCACGTGCGCACCGCCGCGGCGAAGGGGCTCACGCGCACGCAGGCGCTCCTCCGCCATGGGCTGCCGTCGGTGGGGCTGTCGATCATCACCGTGCTCGGGCTGCAGATCGCCGGCATCGTCGTGGGCGCCGTCGTCATCGAGCAGGTCTTCAACCTGCCGGGCATCGGGCGCATGCTGGTGGACGACGTCGGCAACCGCGACCTGGTGAAGGTGCAGGGCGAGCTGCTCGTGCTGACGGGCTTCGTGCTCGTCATCGGCTTCGTCGTCGACATCGTGCACCGCCTCATCGACCCCCGACAGCGGGAGAGCACATGACCCCGGCCGTCGTCCTCGCCCGCATCTGGCGCTCCGCCACGGGCCGCTTCGGCCTGCTCGCGGTCGCCGCGATCGTCGCGGTCGCGGTCGTGTCGCTGTTCTGGACGCCGTTCGACCCGAAGACGGTCGACATCGCCGCGCGCTGGACGAACCCCGGATGGCCGCACCTCCTCGGCGGGGACAGCACCGGCCGCGACATCCTCAGCCTCCTGATGATCGGCGCCCGCACGACCGTGCTCGTGGCGGTCGGCTCGGGCATCGTCGCCACCGTCATCGGCGTGGTCCTCGCCGCGCTCGGGGCGCTCACCGCGCGACCGGTGCGCGAGGTCGTCGCGGTGCTCGTGGACATCCTCATCGCGTTCCCCGTGCTGCTCATCGCCATGATGCTCTCGGCGGTCTGGGGCGGCTCGCTCTGGATCGTCGTGTGGTCGGTCGGCATCGGGTTCGGCGTCAACATCGCCCGCGTCGCCCGCGTGGAGCTGCGCCGCGTGCAGCGCAGCGATTTCGTGCTCGCCGCCCGCGCCTCGGGGCTGACCGCCGTGCAGACGCTGACCCGGCACCTGCTGCCGAACGTGCTGCCGGTGTTCATCGTGCAGCTGTCGTGGTCGATGGCCGCGGCCGTGCTCGCGGAGGCGGGCCTGTCGTTCCTCGGCTTCGGCGCGCCCGTGACCCAGCCGAGCTGGGGTCTCCTCCTCGGCGAGACGCAGGCGTACATCTCCCTGCATCCGCTCTCGGTGCTGTGGCCAGGGCTCGCGATCACCATCACCGTGCTCGCGCTCAACCTCCTCGGCGACGCGCTGCGTGAGGCGTCGGACCCGACGCTGCGTCGTGACGAGGCGGAGCCGCACGCTCCGCAGCCGGCGGTGTTCGCATGACGCTCGAGGTCGCAGGGCTCACCATCGAGATCGCCGGCCGGCGCGTCGTCGACGACGTGTCGTTCGCGGTGCCCGAGGGCGCGCGCGTCGGGATCATCGGCGAGTCCGGGTCGGGGAAGTCGCTCACGGCCCTGGCCATCCTCGGTCTCCTCCCCGCCGGCGCCGTCGCGACGGGGAGCGTCCGCTGGCAGGGGGCGGAGATCCTCGGCCTGCCCGACCGGGAGCTCGCGCGCCTGCGCGGCGACGAGATCGGCATGGTCTTCCAGGAGCCGCAGACCGCCCTCAATCCGATCCGCACGGTCGGCCGGCAGATCTCCGAGGCCGTGCGCATCCATCGCGACGTCTCGCGGCGCGAGGCCGCGGAGATCGCCGTCGCCGAGGCCCGGCGCGTGGCCCTGCCCGACCCGGAGTCGATCGTCGCCCGCTACCCGCACCAGCTCTCCGGCGGGCAGCGGCAGCGCGTGGCGCTCGCCATGGCGCTCGCGTGCCGGCCGCACCTGCTCATCGCCGACGAGCCGACGACCGCGCTGGATGTCACCATCCAGGCCGAGATCCTCCGGCTTCTCCTCTCCCTCGTCGAGGACGCCGGCATGTCGCTGGTGTTCATCACGCACGACCTCGCCGTGCTGTCGCAGGTCGCCACGCATGGCGTGGTGCTCGAGCACGGCCGCGTCGTCGAGGAAGCTCCGGTGGCCCGACTCCTCTCGCACCCGTCGCACCTCGTGACGCAGGGCCTCCTGCGCGATGCGACCGCGACGCTGTGGCGCCCCTCCCCCCTCCCCGAGAAGGAGGAGGGCGCATGAGCGACATCGCGATGCAGGCGCGCGGGGTCGAGCGCCGGTACCGGCACGCCCGCCGCACGATGTTCGAGCGCCCGCGCGAGACCGTCGCGCTGCACGCGACCGACCTCGAGATCCGCCGCGGCGACGCGGTGGGGATCATCGGCGAGTCGGGCTCCGGCAAGTCCACGCTCGTCCGCCTGCTGCTGGGCCTCGACGCGCCCACCGCGGGCGCCGTCGAGTACGGCGGCCGCGCGATCGACGCCCGGGCGCGCGCCACGTCGCTGCACTGGTTGCGCGCGGCGACCGGCATCGTCTTCCAGGACCCGTACGCCTCGCTCGATCCGCGGATGACCGTGGGCCGCATCGTGGGCGAGCCGCTGTGGGCGCTGGGCATCGCGGGCGACCGGCGCGCTCGCGTGCGCGAGGTGCTCGCCGACGTGGGGCTCGAGCCCGCCATGGCGAACCGGTACCCGCACGAGTTCTCCGGTGGCCAGCGTCAGCGCATCGCTCTCGCCCGGGCGATCGTGCACGGCCCGGAGACCCTCGTCGGGGATGAGCCGCTATCGGCGCTCGACGTCACCGTCCGCGCGCAGATCCTCGCGCTGCTGGCCGAGCTCCGCGCGCGCGAGCGGATGACCCTCGTGCTCGTCTCGCACGACATCGGCGTGGTGCAGAGCCTGTGCGACGTCGTCGTCGTCATGAAGGACGGCCGCATCGTCGAGCAGGGCCCGACGCAGCAGGTGCTGCGCGCGCCGCGGGAGGAGTACACGCGGACGCTGCTCGCCGCGGTGCCCACCATCGACGGCGTCTGAGGGGCGCGGCGTTCAGGGGCGGCGCGTTTCGCTGCGCTCCCTCGCTCAACCTCCGGAAGAGGGGCGCAGCAGCCGCGCGAGGCGGCCCGGGCGCCGCGGCGGCGTGAGCGACTTCTGCAAATAGACCGTCCCGAGCCAGCGTCCGAACTTGAAGCCGACCCGGCCCATCCGCCCCACCTCTTCGAACCCGAAGCGCCGATGCAGGGCGAGCGATCCCTCGGCTCCCGTGTCGCTGATGACCGCGACGATCTCGCGCAGCCCCTTCTCCTCGCACGCCGCGATCAGGGCGGCCAGCAGCGCGGTGCCGAGGCCCTTGCCCGTCGCCGCCTGGCCGAGGTAGATCGAGTTCTCCACCGTGTAGCGGAACGACGACTTGCCCGACCACGGCGACACGAGTGCGTAGCCCAGCACCTGCCCGGTCGGGGCGACGGCGACGAGGAACGGCAGATCGAGCTTCTGCAGGTGGAGGAACTTGTCCTTCCACTGCCGGTGCGTCCACTTCCGCTCGTCGAACGTGACCACCGAGTTCGTCACGTAGTGGTTGTAGATCTCGCGGATGTCCTCGATGTCGCGCTGCTCGGCGGGCCGGATCTCGTACGAGAACGGCCGCTCCGGCTCGGGCCGACGCTGCAGGTGTCGCGGCAGCCGCCGACGCCGCTGATATTCCTCCGCGCGCATGCGCTCAGCCTACGCGGGCACGGTCCAGTCGACCGGCTCCGCCCCCTGCTCGACGAGCAGCGCGTTCGTCCGCGAGAACGGTCGCGAGCCGAAGAAGCCGCGGCTCGCGGACAGCGGCGAGGGGTGCGGCGACTGCACGGACGGCACGTCGCCGAGGAGCGGCGTGAGGTTCGCCGCGTCGCGCCCCCACAGGATGGCCACGAGCGGCCGGCCGCGCGCGGCGAGCGCGCGGATGGCCGTCTCCGTCACCTTCTCCCAGCCCCAGCCGCGGTGCGATGCCGGCTCGCGCGGCCGCACCGTGAGCACGCGGTTGAGGAGCATGACGCCCTGGTCGCTCCATGCCGAGAGGTCGCCATGCGGGGCCGGCGGGATGCCGAGGTCGCTCTCCAGCTCGCGGTAGATGTTCTGCAGGCTGCGCGGCACCGGCCGCACGTGGCGCTCGACCGCGAACGACAGGCCGATCGGATGGCCGGGCGTCGGGTACGGATCCTGCCCGACGATGAGCACGCGGACGTCGGCGATCGGCCGCTGGAACGCGCGCAGCACGTGGTCGCCGGCCGGGAGGTACGAGCGCCCCGCTGCCACCTCGGCGCGGAGCCGGTCGCCGAGCGCGGCGATGTCGCCCGCGACCGGGGCGAGCGCGTCGGCCCAGCCGCGGTCGATGAGCCCCGCCTCGGCGAGCTCGGGAAGGGAGTGCCCTGGCATCGCGCCGCTCACGCGCTCGGCGCCAGACCGAGGTCCTCCTGGCGCACCGTGCCGCGGGCGGACCAGGGGAAGTCGATCCAGAGGTCGGTGTCCTTCCAGGCGTAGTCGGGCTGGATGACCGTGGTCGGCTTGGTGAAGATCGTCACCGACCGCACGTCGGCCCCCTTGTCCGACAGCACCTGCACCGCGAGCGCGAGCGTGCGCCCGGAGTCGGCCACGTCATCGACGAGCAGCACGCGGCGCCCGCCGAGGTAGTCCATGTCGAGCGCGGGCGGGAGCACCTCGGGCGCATCCCGCACGGTGCCGATGCCGGTGTAGAACTCCACGTTGATCGCGCCGCAGTTCTTCGCGCCGAGCCCGTAGGCGATCGCCCCGGCCGGCAGCAGTCCGCCGCGGGCGATCGCGACGACGACCTCCGGCTCGAACCCGCTGTCGAGGATGGCCCGGGCGAGATCGCGCGTCGCGTCGCCGAACCCGTCCCAGGTGAGGACCTCGCGCTCCCCCGTCGACTCAGCCACGGCCATCCGCCTGACGCACGCGGAGCGGCCCGCGGTGCAGGAGATGCTGCGCGGACTGGGCGACCGGGCGCATCGTGATGAGGTCGAGGTTGACGTGCCCGGGCGCGGTGAGCGCGTAGGCGATGACGTCGGCGACGTCGTCGGCGGTGAGCGGGTCCTGCACGTCGGCGTAGACCGCAGCGGCGGCCTGAGCGTCGCCGAGGCGGGTGAGTGCGAACTCCTCCGTCTGCACGAGGCCCGGCGCGATCTCTGTGATGCGCAGCGGCTCGCCGTTCAGCTCGAGGCGCAGCGCGCCGACGATCATCGACTCCCCCGCCTTCGCGGCGTTGTAGCCGGACCCGCCGGGGTACGCGGCCTGCGCCGCCGTGGAGGTCACGAACAGCAGGTCGCCGTAGCCGCCCTCGTCGTCGACCGTGGCGCGCAGCTGCGGCAGCAGCGCTCGGACGACGCGCTGCGTCGCGAGCACGTTGACCTCGAACATCCAGGTCCAGTCGCCCGGGTCGCCGTCCTCGACGCGATCCGCGCCGCGGGCGCCCCCGGCGACGTGCGCGAGCGCGTGGAGGGGGCCGGTCGCGGCGAGGTGCGCGGCGAGCGCGTCGACGTCGGCCTGCTGCGTGAGGTCGGCGGCGAAGACCTCGGCGCCGGTCTCCGCGGCGAGCGCCTCCAGCCGGTCCGCGCGCCGGGCGACGCCGACGACCTCCCAGCCGCGGAATCGCAGCGCGCGCACCGTCGCCGCGCCGATCCCCGAACTCGCTCCCGTCACGACCGCACGTCTTCTCGCCATCCCCCCAGTATGCCGTCGGCGTCGCATGTGACGCCCTGTGTCCGCGCGCGTTGAGGGCGTGCGCGGGGTTCCGTACTGTCGCACTCGTGCCCGACGACGGGCACCCCCGAGCGATACCCGATCGACTTCGAGCAGGAGAGAGCCATGAGCGAGAACTGGCGTTTCGAGACCACCCAGATCCATGCCGGCGCGCAGCCCGACCCGGTGACCGGCGCCCGCGCGACGCCGATCTACAACACCACGTCGTACGTCTTCCGCGACGCCGACCACGCGAAGAACCTCTTCGCGTTGGCTGAGTTCGGCAACATCTACACGCGCCTGCAGAACCCCACCCAGGACGTCGTCGAGCAGCGCATCGCCGCGCTGGAAGGGGGCACCGGCGCCCTCCTCGTCGCGTCGGGCCAGGCCGCCGAGACGTTCGCCGTGCTCAACATCGCGCAGGCCGGCGACCACATCGTGTCGTCGAGCTCGATCTACGGCGGCACGTACAACCTCTTCAAGTACACGCTGGGCCGTCTCGGCATCGACGTGACCTTCGTCGAGAACCAGGACGACGCCGAGGAATGGCGCCGCGCCATCCGCCCCGAGACGAAGCTGCTCTTCGCCGAGACCATCGGCAACCCCGCGATCAACGTCCTCGACATCCGGACGGTCGCCGACATCGCGCACGAGGCCGGTGTGCCGCTCATCGTCGACAACACGATCGCGACGCCGTACCTCATCCGCCCGTTCGAGCACGGCGCCGACATCGTCGTGCACTCGGCGACGAAGTTCCTCGGCGGCCATGGCACGGTCCTCGGCGGCGCGATCGTCGACGGCGGCACCTTCAAGTGGTCGGAGAACGTCGAGAAGTTCCCCGGCCTCACCGAGCCCGACCCCTCGTACCACGGCGCGAGCTTCACCGCCGCTGTCGGCGACGAGCTGGCCTTCATCATCAAGGCGCGCGTGCAGCTGCTGCGCGACCTCGGCGCGGCGATCGCCCCGCAGAGCGCGTGGCAGCTCATCCAGGGCATCGAGACGCTGTCGCTGCGCATCGAGCGCCACGTGCAGAACGCGCAGGAGATCGCGGAGTGGCTCGAGAACCACCCCGACGTCGCGACGGTGAACTACGCGGGCCTCCCGACCTCGCCCTGGTACGCCCTCGCCAACCACTACGCCCCCAAGGGCGTCGGCGCCGTGCTGTCGTTCGAGCTGAAGGGCGGCGTGGACGCCGGCCGCACGTTCGTGAACTCGCTGGGTCTGTTCAGCCACCTCGCGAACATCGGCGACGTGCGCTCGCTGGTCATCCACCCCGCCTCGACCACGCACTCGCAGCTCACGCCCGAGCAGCAGCTCACGAGCGGCGTGACGCCGGGCCTCGTCCGCCTGTCGGTGGGCCTCGAGAACGTCGAGGACCTCAAGGCCGACCTCGACCAGGCGCTCGTCGCCGCGCGCGAGACGGCCGAAGCCGCCCGCGCCTGACGCGCGCACGACGGATGCCCCGGGTCTCGGCCCCGGGGCATCCGTCGTTCCGGGGCGCTTCTCCTCCCCGGGCGGCGCAGTGGGGGCGTAACAGTGGCCGGGAACGGCCGGCGGGCACGGGAGAATGGACGGATGGACTGGCAGATCTCCGAGGACACGGTGCCGTCGGCCCCCGTCACGGAAGCCGACGCACGCTCCATGGCCGGCCGCCCGCCCGCGACGGGCGCCTGGCGTGACGGCGACCCCGTCGGCGACCGCTCCTTCGCGGCGTTCGGCCTCATGCGCACGGAGGGCGGCGCGCTGCTGCCCGGCTTCCGCCTCGCGTACGAGTCCTGGGGCGAGCTCAACGCCGCACGCGACAACGCGGTGCTCATCCTCCACGCGCTGACCGGAGACAGCCACGTCCGCGGTCCGGCCGGCCCCGGCCATCCGACGGCCGGATGGTGGGACGCGCTCGTCGGGCCCGGCCTCGCCATCGACACCGACCGCTGGTTCGTGATCGCGCCGAACGTGCTGGGCGGATGCCAGGGGTCCACGGGGCCGGCGAGCATCCACCCCGACGGCGAGGCGTGGGGGTCGCGGTTCCCGTATCTGACCATCCGCGACCAGGTCGCCGCGCAGGTGCGGCTCGCTGATGCGCTCGGCATCGACCGCTGGGCGGCGGTCGTCGGCGGCTCGATGGGCGGCATGCACGCGCTGGAGTGGGCGGTCGGCACGCCCGAGCGCGTCGAGCGGCTGGCGATCCTGTCGTCGCCGCCGATCAACACCGCCGATCAGATCGCGCTGAACTCGGTGCAGCTCGAGGCCATCGAGATCGACCCGCGCTTCGCGGGCGGCGAGTACTACGACGCCGCTCCCGGCGAGGGCCCGCACCGCGGTCTCGCGCTGGCCCGGCGGATGGCCCTGCTCAACTACCGCAGTCCGACCGAGCTCAATCAGCGGTTCCAGCGGTCGTGGCAGTCCGGCGTGAGCCCGCTCGGACACGGCGGGCGCTTCGCGGTGGAGTCGTATCTCGACTTCCACGGCAACAAGTTCACGCGGCGCTTCGACGCGAACACGTACATCCGCCTGGTCGAGGCGATGGACTCGCACGACGTCGGCCGCGACCGCGGCGGCGTGGAGGAGGCGCTCGCCCGCGTGACGGCGACCACCCTCGTGCTCGGAATCGACAGCGACCGGCTGTTCCCCGTCGACGGACAGCACCGCATCGCGCGCAGCGTGCCGAACACGCTGGATGGCGCGGAGTCCGTCGTGCTGCACAGCGACTTCGGCCACGACGGCTTCCTCATCGAGACCGCGGCCGTCGCGCATCACCTGGGCCGGCTCTTCACGGCCTGAGCGGACGGCCCCTCCGCGAGACCTCACGCCCAGCGCGAGACCCCATGCGACAGTGGAGGTCTCGCGGCCGAGCTGAGGTCTCGCGGATCGGGTGCGCGTCAGTCGTCGCTGACGGAGACCTTCACGTCGATGTTGCCGCGCGTCGCGTTCGAGTACGGGCACACCTGGTGCGCGGCGTCGGCGAGCGACTGGGCCGTCTCGGCGTCGAGGTCGGGGATGACGACCTCGAGCTCCACGGCGAGCGCGAAGCCGCCCTCGCCGTTCGAGCCAATGCCGACGCGCGCGCCGACCGACGAGCCCTCGATCGCGACCTTCTTGCTGCGGGCGACGGCCTGCAGCGCGGAGTGGAAGCACGCGGCGTAGCCGGCGGCGAAGAGCTGCTCGGGGTTGGCGCCCTCGCCCGATCCGCCGAGCGCCTTGGGGCTCGCGAGATCGAAGGAGAGGGGGCTCTCGGCGACGGAGACCTGTCCGTCGCGGCCGGCGCCGGTGGCGAGTGCTTCTGTGGTGTAGATGGCTTCCATATTCCGAGGCTATGTCCGCGCGAGAGGCGGGCACCCGACGCGCGGCGGTTCACAGCCAGGACATAGGCGCCGCCCCGTCAGGCCCATTCGCCGGTCTCGAGGAACCGCTCCATCTGCGCGCGATGCGGGGCGATGTCGTGCCCCTGCGCGGCGACCCACGCGTCGTTGTGATACGTGTCGGCGTAGCGCGCGCCGCCGTCGCAGATGAGCGTGACGACGCTTCCCTGCTGACCGGCCGCGACCATCCGCGCGATGAGCTGGAAGGCGCCGACGAGGTTGGTCCCGGTCGAGCCGCCCGCCCAGTGCAGCGTGCGCTCGCGCAGCAGGCGGATGGCGGCGAACGACGCCGCATCTGGGATCGGCAGCACCTCGTCGATCACCCCCGGCACGAACGACGGCTCCACCCGGGGCCGGCCGATGCCCTCGATGCGGCTGGGGATGCCCGTGGCCACGTCCGAGCGACCGGTGCGCCAGGCCTCGTAGAACGCCGAGTTCTCCGGGTCGACGACCGCGACACGGGTGGGATGGCGCCGGTACCGCACGTAGCGCCCGAACGTCGCGCTCGTGCCGCCGGTGCCGGCGCCCACGACGATCCAGCTCGGCACCGGGAACCGCTCCGCCGAGAGCTGCTCGAACACGCTCTCGGCGATGTTGTTGTTGCCGCGCCAGTCCGTCGCGCGCTCGGCGTACGTGAACTGGTCGAGGTAGTGCCCGCCGGACTCCGCCGCGAGCCGCTCCGCCTCGGCGTACATCTCCCCCGGCACGTCGACGTAGTGGCACCGCCCGCCGTAGAACTCGATGAGCTCGATCTTCTCGGGGCTCGTCGCCCTCGGCACCACCGTCACGAAGTCGAGGCCGAGCATGCGCGCGAAGTACGCCTCCGACACGGCCGTCGAGCCGCTCGAGGCCTCGACGAGCGTCGTGCCCTCGACGATGCGCCCGTTGACGAGCCCGTACAGGATGAGCGACCGCGCGAGCCGATGCTTGAGCGACCCGGTTGGATGGACCGACTCGTCCTTCAAATACAGGTCGACACCCCACTCCAGGGGCAGCGGGAACACGTGCAGGTGCGTGTCGGCGCTGCGATTCGCGTCGGCCTCGAGCAGGCGGATGGCGTCGCGCACCCAGGTGCATCGGTCGACCGTCATGCTTCGACTGTATGGGAGCGGGATGCGGAGCACCGGGTCGGGCCAGGGCAGGGCCCGGGGCCGGGCCGGGACACAGCGCAGGAGATCCGGCCCCACTCCCGCTCCTAGCCCGCGGATTCCTGCGGTTGCCGGGTCGCCGGCCGCACGGATCTCCTGCGGTGTGTCCCGGGGCTGGCGCACAACACCGCCAGCGGGCCGCGAACGCGCGCGCGCCCGCCGCGCGTCAGTGGGTCGAGATGGGCGAGGTGCCCGTGTCCTCGGAGGAGAACTCGCGGGTGTCGAGGTCGCGGCAGGCGCGCTCGTCCGCGCGGCGCTCGGCCCCGAAGGCGAACAGCGCGATGCCCACGCCGACGAGCGACAGGGCGACGCCGACCCAGACCGGCGCGACATAGCCCCAGCCGGCCGC
Organism: Microbacterium oryzae; assembly: GCF_009735645.1. Lineage (NCBI taxonomy): Bacteria > Bacillati > Actinomycetota > Actinomycetes > Micrococcales > Microbacteriaceae > Microbacterium > Microbacterium oryzae. The sequence continues at coordinate 1,475,625 of NZ_CP032550.1, forward strand.
GATGACCGCACCGCCGAGCGCCGCGCCGAGGCTGTTGCCGATGTTCAGCGCGGAGTGGTTGAGGGCCGCGCCGATCGCCTGGTGGTCGCGGGCGACGTCGAGAAGGCGCAGCTGCACCGTCGGCGTCGCCGTCGACGACACGGTCGCGAAGACGAAGAGGCCGATGATGAGCGGCACGGTCGCATGGGCGAGCAGGGCGAGGATGGCCGAGCTCGCGGAGATCGCGGCGAGCCCCCACACGAGGGTGCGGCGAACGCTCTTGTCGGCCAGCACGCCGCCGAGCAGGTTGCCGATCGTCATGCCCAGTCCGATGGCGACGAGCGCGATCGGGACGACCCACTCATCCGCCCCGGCGACCTCGGTCACCAGCGTCGCGACGTAGCTGTACACGGCGAAGAAGGCGCCGAATCCGATCGCGCCGATCGCAACCGTGAGCCACACCTGCGGGATGCGGAAGATGCCGAGCTCGTGCCGCACGGTGCGGCTGGCGTCGCCCGACTGCGCGGGGACGAAGAACGCGATCATGAGCAGCGCGAGGAGGAAGACCCCCGCCACGATGACGTAGGCCGCGCGCCATCCGAGATGCTGACCGAGGAGCGTGCCGCCGGGCACGCCGACGACGTTCGCGATCATCAGGCCGCTCATGACGATGGAGATCGCACGGCCGCGCTTCTCGGGGCCGAACAGGTCCGCGGCGGCGACCGCGGCCATCCCGAAGTAGGCGCCGTGCGGCAGACCCGAGAGGAAGCGCGCGACCCCGACGAGCTCGAAGGTCGGCATGACGACCGTGAGCGCGTTGAAGAGCAGCAGCGCCAGCGCGAGCGCGATCAGCACGCGGTGCCGCGGGTAGCGAGACACGAAGGCGGCGATCGTCGGGGCGCCGACGACGACGCCCAGCGCGTAGAGGCTGATGAGGACGCCGGCCTGCGCGACCGCCCCCTCGGGGCTCGTCGCGTAGACGGAGGGCAGGAGGTCGCCGGCGATCTGCGGCAGCAGGCCCATCGAGACGAACTCGGTCGTGCCGATGCCGAAAGCGCCGATGGCGAGCGAGAGGAGCGCCCACATCGCCGCACCCCTCGACGTAGAGGTCGAGGTGGTCATCCGTCGATTCTACAGGTGACCATCAGAGGGGCTCCAGGCGGCCGCCGCCTTCCCCCAGCGGATGGCCGGGGCCGGCTACTGCGCGCCGCCCTCGGCCTTCGCGTCCCCCTCGGCGATCGCCTTCTCGAGCCGCTCGATCTTGCCGTCGATCTCACCGGAGTAGCCGGGGCGGATGTCGGCCTTCAGCACGAGCGACACCCGCGAGCCGAACGGCATGACGGCCTCGGTCGCGCGGCGGACGACGTCCATGACCTCATCCCAGGTCTCACCCTCGATCTCGGTGAACATCGAGGTGGTGCGGTGGGCGAGGCCGGATTCCCGCACGACGGTGACGGCCGCGGCGACCGCGTCGTGCACGGATCCGTCGGCGTCGCCGGTGCCGGAGGGCGCCACTGAGAAGGCCACGAGCATGAGGTTCCCCTTTCGAAGGATGGTCAGGTCGAGATGGTCGCGCGGGGTGCGCGGGCGCGCACGGGCACGCGCACCACGCGCGCCACGGCCCAGGCGAGGAGCGCGAAGAGCAGCACGTTGCGGAGGGACAGCACCGTCACCGCGACGGGCTCCGCGTCCATGACGCCGAGGTACATTAGCGGGTAGACGAGCTGGGTGAGGGCGGCGCACGCCAGGGCGAGGATGGCCGGACCGCATGCGCGACCCCGGTCGACGACGATCCACAGCACGAGTGGGGCGATGAGCCAGTCGTGGAACTGCGGCGAGCCCACCTTGTTGCAGACCATGAGGGCCGCCACGAGCGCGAGGCCGAGGGGCGGCACGAGCGCACGGAAGGCGGCGCCTCGACGCGCCTGCACGAGGCCGAGGGCGGCGATCCCGGCGACGACGACCGCGAGAACCGGGGTCATCGCGGCGATCACGACGTCGACGTTCGGCCCGGTGACCTGGAATGTGAGGATGTCCTGGTCGTAGAACACCCATGACCCCGGCATCCCCAGCGCAGCGCCCCAGAGGTAGAAGGTGCTGACCGGGGCCTCGAGCTGCAGCCCGCGCCCGGTCTGCATCGTCACGAAGCCGAGGAGGTGCCGCGCTCCCCCGCCGGCGACGACGAGCACCACGACGAGCGCGGTCGTGACGAGCGCGCCCGCGACGACCGCGAGGCGACGCCGCATCGCGAGCACCGCGGCCCCGACGAGCGCGGCCGGCCAGATCTTGATCCAGGCGCCGGCGGTGAGGAGCGCTCCGGCGAGCGCGGGGCGCCGGGCGAGAAGCAGCACCGCGATGATCGCGAGCGGCACCGTGATCGCGTCGATCCGGTACATCCCGACCGGCCCGAGGAGCACGGCGAACGCCAGCCAGAACCAGGCCGCGGTGCGGCGCCCGCGCGAGCGCCCGCGGCCGAGGAGCATCCAGAACGCGACGGCGTCGCACAGCGTGACGAGCAGCGCCCAGGCGAGGTCGTACCCGCCGATCCAGGTGAGCGCGTGCGCGACGACCATGGGCGCGAGCGCGAGCTGCGGGTACACCCACGGCTCGGTCACCCCGACGATGCCGCCTCCGGCGAGCGCGCGCGTCGACCAGGGCTCGTAGACGAGGTGCACGTCGCCCATCGGCTGGTTCGGCATCCACCAGCCGGCCGCGGCGACCCAGACGTGCACGATCGCGAACGCGATCCACAGCAGCATCCGCCTCGGCACGCGCCCATCCTACGGAAGGCGCGCTCGCGCCATCCGCTCAGGTGCCGGTCGCGGCGGCGAATGCCTGCGGCAGCGCCTCGGCGACGTCGAGGGCGGTGATCGGATGGCCGGAGCCGGCGGCGAGGCGGCCGGCGGTTCCGTGGAGCCAGGCGGCGGTCGCCGCGACGGGTCCGAGCTCCTCGACGTCGATCTCGCGCCCGTCGACGCGGGCTGCGGCCGCGACGCCCGCGAGGACGGCGCCGGCGGCGCCCGCGAGCACGTCGCCGGTGCCGGCTGCCGCGAGCCACGGCGTGCCGGAGCGCACGGCGGTCCACCAGCCGCCGGGCGTCGCGACGATCGTCGTCGCGCCCTTCAGCAGCACGACGCCGCCGAGCGCGACGGCGGTCTCGCGCACGACGAGCACGCGCTCGCGGAAGTCGCCGCTCAGACGCGGCGCGAGCGGGTCCTCGTCGACGTCGTCGATGCCGAAGCCGAGCGGGATGCGCACCTCGCGCAGCTCGCCCTCGTGCGGGGTGACGATGAGCGGCACCGAGGCCTCGGCGGCGAGATCGAGGGCGCCGGCGTCCACGACTGCGGGCGTCGAGCCGTCGCGGAGCGTCTTGCGCATGCGCGTGGAGTCGTCCTCGCTGCGGGTGCGGGCGTCGATGCCCGAGCCCAGCACCCAGGCGTCCGCGCGCCCCGCGCCGAGCACGGTCTCGGGGCGTCGCTGCAGCACCAGTCCCGCGATCGCGTCCGGGCCATCCCACCGCACCATGCCGACGCCGGTGCGCCACGCGCCCTCGGTCGAGAGCACCGACGCCCCCGGATATTCGAGGGATCCCGTCCGCAGCGCCACGACGCCGCGGGAATACTTGTGATCGGCGGCTGTTGGCACTCGGAGGACGCCCGCGGCGTCCTCGGCGGTCCATTCAGCGGAGTGCCATGCGTGTCCTCCCGGCATGCCGCCACCCTACTCGCGCAACGCCTGACGCCGGTGAAACGGCGTATCGGAGACGGAGAACTCTTGAGCCAGCTGTTCAGCACCCTGACCATCCGCGAGACGACGTTCCGCAACCGCCTGTGGGTGTCGCCCATGTGCATGTACAGCGCGGAGGACGGGGTCGTGAACGACTGGCACCACGTGCACCTCGCGCAGTTCGCCTCGGGCGGCGCCGGGCTCGTGATGAGCGAGGCGTCCGCCGTGTCTCCCGAGGGCCGCATCACGCCGGAGGACGCCGGCATCTGGAACGACGAGCAGCGCGACGCGTGGGCCGGCGTCATCGCCTCGGTGCACGCGCGCGGCGCGCTCGTCGGGGTGCAGCTCGCGCACGCCGGACGCAAGGCGTCGACGTGGCGCCCGTTCGCCAACCAGGACGGCAGCGTGCCGCTCGACCAGGGCGGGTGGCAGACGGTCGCGCCGTCGGCGATCGCGTTCGATGGCTACGCCGCGCCGCAGGAGCTCGACGAGGACGGCATCGCCAAGGTCGTCGCGGACTTCCGCGCCGCCGCACGCCGTGCCGTCGACGCGGGCTTCGACGTGATCGAGGTGCATGCCGCGCACGGGTACCTGCTGCATGAGTTCCTCTCCCCGCTCTCGAACGAGCGGGCGGATGGCTGGGGCGGGTCGCTCGAGAACCGCGCGCGTCTCGTGCTGGACGTCGTCCGCGCGGTGCGCGCCGAGGTCGGCGAGGCGCTGCCGGTGTTCGTGCGCTTCTCCGGCACGGACTCCGCGCCCGGCGGCCTCGAGATCGACGACGTGGCGACCGTCGCGCAGTGGGCGCTCGAGGCGGGCGCCGACCTCTTCGACGTGTCGTCGAGCGGACTCGTCCGGCACCAGCGCATCGAGGTGGGCCCGGGCTACCAGGTGCCGCTCGCCGCGCGCGTGCGCGAGGTGACGGGCGCGCCGACGGCCGCGGTCGGGATCATCGACACGGGCGAGGAGGCCGAGGCGGTGCTCGCCGAGGGCAGCGCCGACGCCGTGTTCGCGGGACGCGAGTTCCTCCGCGACCCGCACTTCGCCCTGCGCGCCGCGTCGGAGCTGGGCGAGGCGCCCGAGGGGCTGTGGCCGCCGCAGTACCTGCGCGCGCACCGGGAGTGGTCGAAGCTCCGTCGCTGAGGCCCGCGCGGGCGGCTCCCCGCGCCAGACGATGTCGTCTCATCCGCGCGACACGGAATCCCGCGGTTTTCCGTGTCGCGTCGGTGAGACGACATCGTCTGGTGACCCGGAGCCGAACCACCCCGCTCGCGCACCCGCCCACGCATCCGATCCACCCGCCACCCCGTCCCCCACTCCCCGCACGCGCTCGAAGCGGCGTGCCGTATCATGAGGCGCACAATGGACGACCCTCCGAGTTACAGACGATCGCCCCACTGCCCGCACCCCGAGCCCCTCGGAGGTGAGAAGTGATCGATTACGTCTTCCTGGGCGTGGGGCTCATCCTGACCGTCGGAACCGGATTGTTCGTCGCGAGCGAGTTCTCGCTCGTGAACCTCGACCGCGCCGACCTCGAGGCCCGCCAGGCGCGCGGCGAGTCGCGACTCGCGCTCACCATCCGCGCGCTGCGCCACACCTCCACGCATCTCTCGAGCGCGCAGCTCGGCATCACGTTGACGACGCTGCTCACCGGCTACACCCTCGAGCCGGCGTTCTCGCACCTCCTCGCCCCGGTGCTGCTCAGCACCGGCCTCGCCGAGGCCGCCGTCGCGCCCATCGCGACGGTCGTCGCCATGGCGGTCGCGACGGTCCTGTCGATGATCCTCGGCGAGCTCGTGCCCAAGAACTTCGCCCTCGCGCTGCCGCTCGGCACAGCGAAGCTCGTCGCGCCGTTCCAGATCGGGTTCACGGCGGTGTTCCGCCCGATCGTCACCCTCCTCAACGGCAGCGCCAACGCCGTGCTGCGCGCGATGGGCATCGAGCCGAAGGAGGAGCTCTCGGGCGCCCGCTCGGCCGATGAGCTCTCCAGCCTCGTGCGGCGCTCGGCCCTCGCCGGCGTCCTCGAGGAGGACACCGCGTCGCTCCTCGACCGCAGCCTCACCTTCGCGCGCCTGAGCGCGGGCGACGTGATGACGCCGCGGCCGCGCGTGCACGCGATCGGCGCGGGCGACTCGGCAGACGACATCATCCAGCTCGCGCGGCAGACCGGGCACAGCCGCTTCCCCGTCTACGACGAGTCCATGGACGACATCGTCGGCATCGTGCACCTCAAGGCCGCCGTCAGCGTGCCGCGCGACCGACGACCCGACGTGCCGGCCGCCGCGCTCTCGAACGAGCCGCTGCGCGTGCCCGAGACGGTGCACCTCGACGCCCTCATCGCGGAGCTCCGCGCGGGCGGGTACCAGATGGCGATCGTCGTCGACGAGTACGGCGGAACCGCCGGCGTCGTCACACTCGAGGACCTCGTCGAGGAGATCGTCGGCGAGGTCTCGGACGAGCACGACCGGCGCCTCGCCGGCGTCGTGCGCCATCGCGACTCCGTGACCTTCCCCGGCCAGCTGCGCCCGGACGAGCTGCGCGACCGCGCCGCCGTCGAGGTGCCCGAGGACGACGCCTACGACACGATCGGCGGATACATCATGAGCGTGCTCGAGCGCGTGCCCGTGCTCGGCGACACCGTGCGCGTCGACGACGGCACGCTGACGGTCGAGCGGATGGACGGACGTCGCGTCGACCGCGTCCGCTTCACCCCCGACCCGCTGCCCGAGGGCGCCGACGACGAGGAGGCCCGCTCGTGAGCGACTGGGCAGGCCTGGCATGGCTCGTCGTGCTGCTGCTGGCGAACGCCTTCTTCGTCGGCGCGGAGTTCGCCGTCATCTCGGCGCGACGCTCGCAGATCGAGCCGCTCGCCGAAAAGGGCCAGCGTTCGGCGAAGACCGCGCTGTACGCCATGGAGCACGCGACGCTCATGCTCGCGACCTCGCAGCTGGGCATCACGATCTGCTCGCTGCTGATCCTGAACGTCTCGGAGCCGGCGCTGCACCACCTCGTCGCCGAGCCGCTGGGTCTCACCGGGATGGCCGAGGGTCTCGTCGACGCGATCGCGTTCGCCATCGCGCTCGTCTTCGTCTCCTACCTGCACGTCGTCTTCGGCGAGATGGTCGCGAAGAACATCGCCTTCTCGGTGCCCGACCGCGCGGTGCTCCTCCTCGCCCCGCCGCTGGTGTGGGTGTCGAAGGTGTTCCACCCCGTCATCTGGCTGCTGAACTGGCTCGCGAACGCCGTGCTCCGGCTGTTCCGCGTCGAGCCGAAGAACGAGGCCGCCTCGACCTTCACGCTCGACGAGGTCGCGACGATCGTCGCCCAGTCGCGCCGCGAGGGTGTGCTCGACGACGCCGCGGGAACGGTCGCCGCGGCGGTGGAGTTCACCGACAAGAAGACGAAGGATGTCGCGGTGCCGCTCTCGCGCATCGTGACGCTCCCTGAGACGGTCACGCCCGACGAGGTCGAGCGCGCGGTCGCGAAGCACGGCTACTCGCGCTACGTGATCGTGGACGACGCCGGCGAGCCCGTCGGGTACGTCCACCTCAAGGACATCCTGCGCGCGGCGGGCGGTGACAGCGCCGACGAGAAGGCGACCCAGCCCATCCCGGCGAAGCGCATCCACGCGATGGTGCCGATCCAGGAGTCGACCGACCTCGAGGACGCGCTCGCCATCATGCGGCGGGCTGGCCGGCACCTCGCCCGCGTGCGCGATGCGAGCGGCGCGACCACGGCCGTCCTCTTCCTCGAGGACATCATCGAGGAGCTCGTCGGCGAGGTGCACGACGCCACCGAGCGCTCGCGCCGCCGCTGACTCGCGCCGCCGCTGACCGGCGTCGACACGCCCCGCCGCGACCCGAAGGCCCTCACCGTCACCAGCTGACGGGGAGGGCCTTCCCCTCTTCGTAGCCGGCGGTGGACTGCAGCCCCACGTGCGCGCGCTCGTGGAACTCCGGCACGCTCGCCGCGCCGGCGTACGTGAACGACGAGCGGACGCCCGACGTGATCATGTCGACGAGGTCCTCCACGCCTGCGCGCTCCGGGTCGAGGTAGATGCGCGACGACGAGATCCCCTCGGCGAAGAGCTCCTTGCGGGCGCGCTCGTACGGGTCGAGGCGCCCGAAGCGCTCCTGCACGGCCTTGGCCGACGCCATCCCCCACGATTCCTTGAAGAGGCGGCCGTTCTCGTCCGTCTCCAGCCGCCCCGGCGCCTCGACGGTGCCGGCGAACCACGAGCCGATCATCACGCTGGCGGCGCCGGCGGCGAGCGCGAGCGCGACGTCGCGCGGGTACCGCACCCCGCCGTCAGCCCACACGTGCGCGCCGAGCTCGCGCGCGGCGGCGGCGGTCTCCAGCACGGTCGAGAACTGCGGGCGCCCGACGGCGGTCATCATGCGCGTCGTGCACATCGCCCCCGGGCCGACGCCCACCTTGAGGATGTTCGCGCCCGCCTCCACGAGATCGCGCACGCCCTCGGCGGTGACGATGTTGCCCGCGACGATGGGGACGCCGAGGTCGAGGCCGGCGACGATGCGGAGCGCGTCGAGCATCGACTCCTGGTGGCCGTGCGCGGTGTCGACGACGAGCACGTCGACGCCGGCGGCGGCGAGGGCGCGCGCCTTCGCCGCGACGTCGCCGTTGATGCCGATCGCCGCGGCGACCGCGAGCCGCCCGGAGGCGTCGACCGCCGGCCGGTACAGCGTCGAGCGCAGCGTGCCGCGCCGGGTCGCGGTGCCGACGAGGCGCCCCTTGCTCACCACGGTCATCATGTCGACGTCGGCCTCGACGAGGAGGTCGAACGCGTGCCGCGCGTCGGTGACGTCGTCGGCGTCGATCGACGGGACGGGGCCGCGCACGAGGTCGCCGAGCTCTGCGTCGGGCAGCGCGGTCGCGAGCCGGGTGGCGGGCAGCACGCCGCGGATGTCGGAGACGTGCGGCATCGTGCCGTCCGGCTCGGGCTCGCGCCCGACGACGATGCCGTGCCCGGCGATCGCGGGCAGCAGCCGCCGCGCGCCCTCGACGGAGGTCTGCGGCGAGAGGACGAGCGGCGTCTCCCAGTGCACGGGCTGGCGCTTCACCCAGCGGATGGCCTCGTCCAGCATCTGCAGGGGCGTGTCCTGCGGGAGCACGCCGAGTCCGCCGCGACGCGCCAGGGCGGCGGCGAGCCGGGGGCCGGTCACCGAGTTCATGTTGCTCGAGACGAGCGGGATGGTCGCAGGGGTGCCGTCGCCGGGGGCGAGATCGACCTGCAGTCGGCTCGTGATGCCCGACCGCCGCGGGGCGAGGAACACGTCGGAGTAGGTGAGGTCGACCGTGGGTGGCTCGCCGATGAATTCCATGCCGCCCACGCTAGCGCCGCCGCCGGACATCCGGCCCTCTCCGGCGCGTCAGCTGGGCGCGGCCCGGGCTCGGCGTGCGGCGAGTGGTCTAGGCTGGATGTCTGAACGTACGCGCATCGTCCCGGCGCGGAGCGACCTTTTGGAAGGTCCGGTTCGGGGGGATTCTGCCGCATTGGAGCGCGTGCCATCCATTCAGGGACGAAAGTGGGCGATCCTGCCGTGTCAAGCCATCTGACGGGCGTCGGTACATCGAGCGAGGGCGAGTTCGGGGCCAACGAGTGGCTCGTCGAAGAGCTCTATGAGCAGTTCAAGGTCGACCGCAACGCGGTCGACAAGGAGTGGTGGCCGATCCTGGAGGCCTACGGCGCCGCCGGCTCCCAGCCGAAGCCGCTCGCGACCGCCAACGACGGCCCCGCGCACCCGCCGACCGCTCCCATCCCCGTGATCGGCCAGCAGCCCGTCGCGCGCACGACGGCGCGCCCCGCCGCCCCGGCGCCGATCCCCGCCGACCAGCCGGTGTCGAAGCCGTCCGCCGAGGCGCAGGCAGAGGCCGAGTCCGACAAGGTCACCGCCCTCAAGGGCATGACCAAGACGCTCGCGAAGAACATGGACGAGTCGCTGACCGTCCCGACGGCGACCAGCGTGCGGACCATCCCCGCGAAGCTGATGATCGACAACCGCATCGTCATCAACAACCACATGGCGCGCGCCCGCGGCGGCAAGGTCAGCTTCACGCACCTCATCGGCTGGGCGCTCATCCGCGCACTCAAGGAGTTCCCGAGCCAGAACGTCTTCTACGCCGAGATCGACGGCAAGCCCTCCGTCGTCGCCCCGGCGCACATCAACCTCGGCATCGCCATCGACCTGCCCCGGCCCGACGGCTCGCGCGCGCTCATGGTGCCGAGCATCAAGAAGGCCGACACGCTGACCTTCAACGAGTACCTCTCCGCCTACGAGGACCTCGTCAAGCGCGCCCGCGCGAACAAGCTCACCGGCGCCGACTTCGCCGGCACGACGATCTCGCTGACGAACCCCGGCGGCATCGGCACGGTCCACTCCGTGCCGCGCCTCATGAAGGGGCAGGGCGCCATCATCGGCGCCGGCGCCCTCGAGTACCCGGCCGAGTTCCAGGGCGCGAGCGCGCGGACCCTCAACGAGCTCGCGATCGGCAAGACGATCACGCTCACGAGCACCTACGACCACCGGGTCATCCAGGGTGCGGGCTCGGGCGAGTTCCTCAAGAAGGTGCACGAGCTGCTGCTCGGGCAGCGCGACTTCTACGAGGAGATCTTCGCGGCGCTGCGCATCCCCTACGCGCCCATCCGCTGGAACTCCGACGTCGCGGTCGACCTCTCCGAGCGGATCGACAAGACCGCTCGCGTGCAGGAGATCATCAACTCGTACCGCGTGCGCGGCCACCTCATGGCCGACGTCGACCCGCTCGAGTACGTCCAGCGCGAGCACCACGACCTCGAGATCGAGTCGCACGGCCTCTCCTTCTGGGACCTCGACCGCGAGTTCGTCACCAACGGCTTCGGCGGTCGCCGCCAGATGAAGCTGCGCGACATCCTCGGCGTGCTCCGCGACTCTTACTGCCGCACGACCGGCGTCGAGTACATGCACATCGCCGACTACGAGCAGCGCGAGTGGTTCCAGCGCAAGCTCGAGGTGCCCTACGTCAAGCCGGCCCACGACGAGCAGCTGCGGATCCTGCGCAAGCTCAACGAGGCGGAGGCGTTCGAGACGTTCCTGCAGACGAAGTACGTCGGCCAGAAGCGCTTCTCGCTCGAGGGCGGCGAGTCGCTCATCCCGCTGCTCGACCGCATCCTGCAGGGCGCAGCCGACGCGGGCCTCGAGGGCGCCGCGATCGGCATGCCGCACCGCGGTCGCCTGAACGTGCTCACCAACATCGCCGGCAAGGCGTACGGCGAGGTGTTCCAGGAGTTCGAGGGCGCACTGCCGGGCAACAAGCGCGGCTCGGGCGACGTGAAGTACCACCTCGGCACCCAGGGCACGTTCACCTCGGATGGCGGCTCCAGCCTCGAGGTGCTGCTCGCGGCCAACCCGTCGCACCTCGAGACCGTCGACGGCGTGCTCGAGGGCATCGCCCGCGCCAAGCAGGACCGCGGCCCGATCGCGTCGTTCGCCTGGCTGCCGATCCTCGTCCACGGCGACGCGGCCTTCGCCGGCCAGGGCGTCGTCTTCGAGACGCTGCAGATGTCGCAGCTGCGCGGCTACCGCACCGGCGGCACGGTGCACATCGTCGTCAACAACCAGGTGGGCTTCACGACCCTCCCGCAGGACTCGCGCACCTCGTACTACGCGAGCGACGTGGCCAAGTCCATCCAGGCTCCCGTGCTGCACGTGAACGGCGACGACCCGGAGGCCGTGGTCCGCGCGGCCGAGTTCGCATTCGAGTACCGCGAGCGCTTCCACCGCGACATCGTCATCGACCTCATCTGCTACCGCCGACGCGGTCACAACGAGGGCGACGACCCGTCGATGACGCAGCCGCTCATGACCGACCTCATCGGCGCCAAGCGCTCCGTCCGCCGGCTGTACACCGAGGCCCTCGTCGGCCGCGGCGACATCACCGAGGAGGAGTACGAGCAGGCGAAGGCCGACTTCCAGAACCGGCTCGAGGTCGCGTTCGCGGAGACGCACGCGGCGGAGACCGGCGCGAACCCCGTGATCACGCCCGACGCGGTGGCGGAGCCGGTCGTCGGCGAGCCCGATGTCACGGGCGTGCCGGCCGAGGTCATCCACCAGATCGGCGACGCGCACGCGAACAAGCCCGAGGGCTTCTCCGTGCACCAGAAGCTGCAGCAGCTGCTCGACAAGCGCGTGCAGATGAGCCGCGAGGGCAAGGTCGACTGGGCGTTCGGCGAGCTGCTCGCGTTCGGCTCGCTCCTCCTCGAGGGCACCAACGTGCGCCTGGCGGGTCAGGACTCGCGTCGCGGCACGTTCGTGCAGCGGCACGCGGCCTTCCACGACCGCGTGAACGGCCAGGAGTGGCTGCCGCTGGTGAACCTGTCGGAGAACCAGGGGCGCTTCTGGGTGTACGACTCGCTGCTCAGCGAGTACGCCGCCCTCGCGTACGAGTACGGCTACTCGGTGGAGGCCGAGGAGGCGCTCACCCTCTGGGAGGCGCAGTTCGGCGACTTCGTGAACGGCGCGCAGTCCGTCATCGACGAGTACATCTCGGCGGCCGACCAGAAGTGGGGCCAGGAGTCGGGCGTCGTGCTCCTCCTCCCCCACGGCTACGAGGGTCAGGGCCCCGACCACTCGTCGGCGCGCATCGAGCGGTTCCTGCAGCTGTGCGCGCAGGACAACATGACCGTCGCGCGCCCGTCGACGCCCGCGTCGTACTTCCACCTGCTGCGCCGCCAGGCATACGCGCGCCCGCGGCGTCCGCTGGTGGTCTTCACGCCGAAGGCCATGCTGCGTCTGCGCGGTGCGACGAGCGACATCGCGGAGTTCACGCAGGGCCGCTTCGAGCCGGTCATCGGCGACGACCGAGGCATCGACAAGGCGGGCGTGAAGAAGGTGCTCCTCCACTCCGGCAAGATCCACTGGGATCTGCGCGGCGAGCTGGAGAAGAGCCCGAACCCCGCCATCGCGCTCGTGCGCGTCGAGCAGTTCTACCCCGCCCCCGTCGAGGCCCTGCAGGCGGTCCTCGCGGAGTACCCGAACGCGGAGGTCGTCTGGGTGCAGGACGAGCCCGAGAACCAGGGCGCGTGGCCGTTCATCTCGCTCGAGATCGCCGGCCGCCTCGGCCGGTCGATCTCGGTCGTGTCGCGTCCGGCGGCGGCCGCGCCGTCGACCGGCTCGTCGAAGGTGCACGCCGTCGAGCAGGCCGACCTGCTCTCCCGCGCCCTCTCCTGAGCGCACCCGCGCGAAAGCGGCCGGTCATCCTCGGATGGCCGGCCGCTTCGTCGTGAGGAGGGCTCAGTACCAGATGGTGAGGGCGGGCGCCTCGACCGGCCGCAGCGCCGCGGTGAGGGCGGCCGCCGCCTGCGCGTCGCCCTGGACGCGGCCCGCCGCGCGGAGCCCCGTGAGCGGCACGCCGCCGAGGTACGCCGCCGACAGCTCCGCGACGCCCAGTCGCAGATCGGGCGTCGCGCCGGGCGCGCTCTCCGCGCGACCGCGGCCATCCGCGTCGATCTCGATGCGCCAGGTTCCGGCGACGAGGCCGAGCGGGTCGCTCACCTCGAGGATGGCCGTGGCCGCGGCGGAGTAGGTGCGCGCGGCGATCGCACGCGGCAGGTCGAGGATGCGCAGCCATCCGTGATCGTGGACGACCTGCGTCGCACCCCGCTCGTCCTGCACGAGCCAGCGCACCGGGTCGTCGACGGGACGCAGCTTCGCGGTGACCTCGCCGACGAGGTCGTGCTGCAGTGCGAAGCGCCAGAGCGCGGCGGCCGCCTCCGGCGTCTCCGCCGTGAGGTGGCGGATCTGCAGCTGCGACGGGCGGAAGTCGCCCTCGCCCTCCTCGATCCGGTACGCCATCGCGCCGCGCACGTCGCCCGCCGCGTCGCGGTAGCGCACGCCGCGCACGGTCTCGCCGTTCTTCGTCGAGGCGTCGAGCCCGGCGTGCTGCCGCCAACGGCGCGGCCAGCCCTCCACCTCGCCCGGCCGTGCGGTGCGCCCGCGCTCGTACACGTCGGAGAGGTCGTCGGCGAGCTGCTCGCGCGAGACGAACTCGACCCGGCCATCCGGCTCGTACCCCGCCCAGCCCGCACGACGGGTGTCGATCGTCCAGCGGCTCATCGGCACGGCCGCGCCGAAGCCGTAGCGTCCGTAGATCGTCGCCTCCGTCGCGGTGAGGCCGGCGATCGCGAGGCCGGCGTCGGCGGCCGCCCGCAGCTCGCCCTCCAGCATCGCGCGGGCGACGCCGCGGCGGCGATGCGTGGGGCTCACGGTCACGCCGCTGACCGCCCACATGTCGAGCTCGCCGCCGGGCACCGTCAGCTCGGTGACCCAGGAGTGCACGGTGGCGACGGGCACGCCCTCCTGCGCGACGCCCTCGTCGAACACCGCCACGTAGCGGTTCGACGTGCTCACGAGCTGCTTCTGCTCGTCGATGTAGGCGTCGTCGACCTCGGGTCCGAGGAAGCCGCGCGAGACGGCCTGGATCATCCGGGAGAACGCGGTGCGGTCGTCGTGATCGACGGTGCGGTAGTCGAGACCCGTCGCCGCGAGGCGCTCGCGCGAGGTCGGGTCGAGGGGAACGGTGCGCGGATCGATGCTGCTCACGCCTCCCACCCTACGGCGCGGCGCGCGGGGCGAGCCCGGCCGGCACCGCCCCGCGGGGGCGCCGGTCAGTGCGAGACCGGACGCACGACGACGGGGACGACGTCGATGGCGACGCCGACGCGCTCGTCGAAGGCGAGCCGCTCGGTCGCCGGGTGCTGCACACGCACGAGCGCGGACCCACCGGGCGACTGCACCCGCACGAGCGAGCGACGGAAGCTGCCGAGGAACGTCGATTCCACGACGACCCCCGGGATCGCGCCGCCGAGCCTCACGTTCTCCGGGCGGACGAACGCTTCCGCGGGACCGTCGGGCGCGGGGGCGACGAGCGGCATCCGCGCGCCCAGCACCTCCGCGACTCCGCCCGTGACGGTCGCGGGAAGCAGCGACGAGAACCCGACGAACGCCGCCACGGTCGGCGTCGCGGGTCGCAGGTAGAGATCCTCGGGAGCGCCGACCTGCTCGATCCGGCCCGAGTTCATGACCGCGATCCGGTCGGACACCGCGAGCGCCTCCTCCTGGTCGTGCGTGACGAAGACCGTCGTGATGCCGAGGCGCAGCTGGAGGGCGCGGATCTCCTCGCGCAGCTGCACGCGCACCTTGGCGTCGAGCGCCGACAGCGGTTCGTCGAGCAGCAGCACACGGGGCTCCGTCACGAGGGCGCGCGCGAGCGCGACGCGCTGCTGCTGTCCGCCCGAGAGCTGGTGGGGGTAGCGGTCGGCGAGGTGATCGAGCGCGACGAGCCGCAGCGCGTCGACGGCGCGCGCTGCCGCCTCACGCTTCGGCACACGGCGGCGCTCGAGGCCGAAGGCCGTGTTCTGCCGCACCGTCAGGTGCGGGAAGAGCGAGTACGACTGGAACACCATGCCGAGATCGCGCCGGTTCGTCGGCACCGTCGAGACGTCGGAACCGGCGATGCGCACGATTCCCGCGGTCGCGTGCTCGAGGCCCGCGAGGATCCGAAGCAGGGTCGTCTTGCCGCACCCCGAAGGGCCGAGGAGCGAGAGGAACTCCCCCGGGCGCACGTCGAGGTCGACGCCGTGCAGCACTCGCGTGCGCCCGTACTCCTTCACGACGCCCTCGAAGCCGACGGGCACGCCCTTGATTCGCTCGGCGGGAGCGGCTGCGCCGATGGTGTCGATCGCGTCGAGGGTCATGGGAGGGTCCTTTTCGAGCGGGTGCGGCCGGCGAGCCCGATGACGGCGAGCAGCGCGAAGGCGAAGACGAGAGAGAGCAGGGAGAGGATGACGGGCGCCCACGGATCCTGCTTGCCGACGACGACGAGCGCGGTCTGCAGGTTCTGCCGGCCCAGGATGGAGGCGATCGTGAACTCGCCGAGCACGACGGCGACCGCGATGAGTGACGCGGCGAGGAGCCCCTGTCGGAGGTTCGGCGCAATGACGCGCAAGAGCGTGGTCGTCCATCCGGCGCCCAGGGTGCGGGCCGCCTCTGACAGGGTCGGCAGATCGACGGCGTCGACGGCCGCTCGGATCGCCCGATAGGCGAACGGGAGGACGGTGATCCCGTAGGCGAAGGCGAGCGTCCAGATGCCGGTGCCCACCGCCCGGCCGATGCCCTGGTAGATGGGGGCCAGCCCCACGACGACCACGATCGCCGGGATGGAGATCGGCAGCAGCACGACGAACTCGAACGCGCGCCGCAGCCTCGGGAATCGCAGCTCGACGAGGATGACCGTCGGGGCGAGCAGCACGAGGACGATCGCGACCGTCACGAGGGCCAGCACGAGGGAGTTCGCGAGCCCGGTCCAGACCGGCCGGTAGGTTCCGGCCAGCGCGGGATCGAACAGCGCCGCCCAATGGACGAGCGAATGGGCGTCGCCGTCGCGCAGCGAGTACTCGATCATCGACAGGATCGGGATGGCGAACACGGCGAGGAGGAGGGCGCCGATGATCCAGCGGGTGACCGGGCGAGGAGCGAACGAAGCGGCGCTCATCGTCGCCACCTCGCCGCCCGGCTCTCGATGGCGGAGTACCCCCACATGCATGCCGCGACGATGACGATCATGCCCAGGGCGAGGGCGCCGGCGAGGTTCTCCCGACCGAGCACGGTCTCGCTCGTGAGCGCCGCGCGGATCTGCAGCGGCACGATCTGAGAGCCCTGACTGGCCAGTGCGGCCGCGGTCGCATAGGAGGAGAACGCGTTGGCGAACAGCAGCAGCAGGCTCGCGAGGAACGCCGGGGCGAGCACGGGGATGCCGATGAAGCGCCAGAAGCCGAGGCGCGTGCCGCCCAGCGTGAGGTTCGCCTCGGCCCAGGTCGGCCGGAGTGCCGCCATGGCGGGCAGGAAGGTGATGATCATGAGGGGAACCTGGAAGTACAGGTAGGTGGGGACGAGGCCCGGCAGCGCGTACAGCCAGTTGCGGCCCTCATGGATGTCGATGCCCGTCGCGTCGAGGATCAGCCGCGTGACGAGCCCCTGCGCGCCCAGCGTCGCGATGAACGCGAAGGCGAGCATGACCCCGCCGAACTGCGCGAGCACGCTGGACGCCGCGTCCACGGCGATGCGGATGCGACCGCCCTCGGGGGCGCCGAGGAGCGCGTAGCAGGCGAGGGCTCCGACGACTGCGCCGACCGCCGCGGTGACCGCCGAGAGCCAGAGGGAGCTGCCGAAGGCGCGGAGCACGGTCGGCTCGAGCAGCCCTGCGATGTTCTCGAGGGTGAACGCGCCGTCGCCGTCGAAGAAGGCGGTGCCGAGCGCGATCGTGGTGGGGACCAGCAGGAAGACGAAGACGTAGGCGGCGAACGGCGCAAGGCCGAGGACGGCAAGACCCGGGCGCACGCGGCGGGGCGGGGGCGGAGAGGGCGCCTGCGCGGCAGCCGGCACCCTCTCCGCGGTGATGGCGAAGGTCACTCGACCGCGGCGGCCCAGGAGTCGCCGAGCACCGCGCCGGCGGCCTCCGACTGCTCCTCGGTGGGCACGACGGTCTGGGCAGGCGTCTCCGGGAGGGCGGCGAAGAGCTCCTCGTCGATGGTGCCGGCCTCGGCCATCGCTTCGGCGCGGACAGGGCGCGCTCCGCCCTTCAGCCACAGGTTCTGCACCTCGTCGCTGTAGAGGAACTCCTGCCAGAGGCGCGCCGCGGCGGGGTGCGGGGCGTCGACGTTGATCGCCTGGTTGTAGTAGCCGGCGTAGCCGATGCCGTCGAGGACGACGGTCTTCCAGTCCGGGTTCTCGGCGCTGTGGGCGGCGTTGAGGTAGTCCCAGTCGAAGACGACCGGTGTCTCGCCGGAGGCCACGGTCGCGGAGGTCACGTCGACCTTGAGGAGATTCCCCGCGTCGTTCAACTCCGAGAAGAAGTCGATCCCCGGCTGGAAGTCGTCGAGCGTGCCGCCCGACTGCACCGCCGCGAGGCCGACCGCGGCGAACGCGGCGCCGGCCTGCGTCGGATCGCCGTTGATCGCCACAGCGCCGGCGTACTCCGTTCCCAGGAGGTCGTCGAGCGATGTCGGCTCGTCGAACGTCGACGCGTCGTAGCCGATCGACATGTACCCGCCGTAGTCGCCGACGAAGAGCCCCTCGGGGTGCTTCAGCTCGTCGGGGATGTCATCCCACGTCTCCACCTGGTACGGCGCGAACTGGTCGGTGCTCTGCAGCGCGACGGTGAGACCGAGGTCGAACACGTCAGGCGCGGTATCGAGGCCTGCGTTGGCCTCCGCGGCCTGGATCTCCTCCGCGCTGGACACGTCGGGCGACTGCTCCTCGATGGCGATCTCCGGGTAGCGCTCGGCGAAGAGGTCGAGGATCTCGCCGTAGTTCGCCCAGTCGCGCGGCAGCGCGATGACGTTCAGCGCGCCCTCCGCCTTCGCCGCCTCCTCGAGCGCCTCGATGGAGCCGAAGTCCTCCAGGCTCTCGGCACCGGCGGCGTCGACGCCGGATGCGTCGGCGGCACCGGCGGCACCGCCGGAAGCGCAGCCGCTGAGAGCGACGGCGGTGGCGGCCAGCAGGCCGAGAGAGGCGAGCACAGGGCGTCGTGACATGGGGATCCTCCGGTGAGGTGCTTCGGGAGCGCGCTCGGGCAGCGCACGAACCGCGAAGTTACCCACGGCGCATGACGGAATGTCCTTCTTCCGGTGACAGGTCCCCCGCGCCCCGGTGACGCGCGGGTGAACGCGGGCTCACATGAGGTGGTCGAACCCCTCGAGGGGCCAGCCGGCCCCGGCGAGGCGCGCGGCGACGCGATGGATGTCCTCGTCGCCCGGGTGCTCGAGCACGCGCTGGCGCGTGGCCTCGGCGATGTCGGCGGCCGTGAACGGCGCGCCCTCGCTCTCGATGAGCGCGCGCGTGACGGCGTCGACCTCCGCGTCGGTGAGCTTGCGGTGCAGCACCTCGAGGAGCGGCACGTAGTCCTGCGCGGGCACGCCGTCGGCGTAACCTCGCCGCAGCCACTCCACGACGGATCCGAGCCCGAGACGGCGGACGACGGGCGTGCCGTCGGGGTACTCGTTCATCTCAGCCACCGAACATCTGCTTCCCGAACACGATGACCACGACGCCGAACAGCGCGATCGCGCCGCAGAGCCCGAAGCAGACCCACGCGCCGATGCGGCCCGCGTGCGTCGTGGGAGCGGAAGCGTCGTCGGTCGCGACGTAGCCCGCGGGCACCGCCGCGAGCGAGCGCATGCCGAGCGCGAACAGCGACGGCAGCCCCGCGCCGAACAGCAGACCGACGACGATCACCTGCCACAGCGAGTCCAGCATCCCGAGCACGTCGAGCTCCATGTCAGACCAGCGCCTTCTCTGCGACCTCGGCGGCGAGCGCCTCGTCCCAGTCCTCGTTCACGTTGTCGGGGTTCACCGGCTTGCGCTTCGCGCGCAGCCACATCGAGAGGGCGAGCACGACGAGGATGGCGAACACGACGAGCACGCCGGCGAGACCGCCGATCGCGCTGCCGAGCATCCAGCAGACCGCGCCCACGATGGCCGCCGCCGGCAGCGTGATGACCCAGGCCACGGCCATCCGACCCGCCACGCCCCAGCGCACCTCGGCGCCCTTCTTGCCGAGGCCGGTGCCGAGGATGGAGCCGGTCGCGACGTGCGTCGTCGACAGCGGCAGGCCCAGGTGGCTCGAGGTGAGGATGATCGCCGCGCTGGACGCCTCCGCGGCCATGCCCTGCGGCGCGCCGATCTCGACGAGGCCCTTGCCGAGGGTGCGGATGACGCGCCATCCGCCGAGGTACGTGCCGAGCGCGATCGCGAGGGCGCAGGAGGCCTTCACCCAGAACGGGATGTCGTCCTCGCCCGTGAGGGCGCCGTGCGCGACGAGGGCGAGGAAGATGACGCCCATCGTCTTCTGCGCGTCGTTGGTGCCGTGCGCGAGCGAGACGAGCGACGCCGAGCCGATCTGGCCCCAGCGGAAGCCCTTCTCCTCGATCCGCCGCGGCACGCGGGCCGTGATGCGGTAGATGGCGCGGGTGCCGACGGCGGCGACGAGCGCCGCGACCACGGGCGCGAGCAGTGCGGGCAGCACGACCTTGGCGACGATCGACCCCCACAGCACGCCGTTGACGCCGTTGACGACGCCCCACACGAGCGCGGCGCCGATGAGGCCGCCGAAGAGCGCGTGGCTCGACGACGACGGCAGGCCGAACAGCCAGGTCAGCAGGTTCCAGATGATGCCGCCGACGAGGCCGGCGAACACGATGAGCATGAGCTGCTCGCCGTGCGCCTGTCCGAGGTCGACGACGTCGCCGCCGATGGTCTTCGCGACCTCGATCGAGAGGAACGCGCCGACGAGGTTCAGTCCGGCCGAGAGGGCGACCGCGGCGCGGGGCTTGAGCGCTCCCGTGGCGATGGAGGTGGCCATCGCGTTGCCGGTGTCGTGGAATCCGTTGGTGAAGTCGAACGCGAGCGCCGTGATCACGACGATCGAGAGCACGAGGAGCTCTTCCATACCTCTATGGTCGCGCGCGCGCGAGGGTCGCGCGTGCGGATGAGGGCTTCAGCGGCGTCTGTTCACCCAACGTTCATCTCGTCGTGGGCGGGTCGGTTGCCAGGTGTTCACCGGCGGGTCGGATGGCCCGCTCAGGCTCCGAAGATCACCTTGCCGAAGACGATGATGACGATGCCGAACACCGCCGCCACCGCGCAGAGCGCGAAGCAGATCCAGGCACCCGCTCGCGCACGGGAGGAGACCTCGGGGTGCTCCTCTGTGCCCGCGAGGAGCCGGGTGCCGAGGGCGAAGAGGGCGGGCAGACCCGCGCCGAGGATCAGACCGGCGATGACGACCTGCAGGAGGGCCGCGGAGATCGCGGCGACGTCGATGTGCATGCCGTTACCGCCTGACCTTCACGACGCTGGTGATGTTCGCGGTGTCGAGGGTGGCGGCGTCCTTCTTCCACGCGTCGTTGACGTTGTGGTGCGACACCTCGTCGCGACGCGAGCGCAGGAACATGAAGATCGACAGGGCGATGAGCAGCCCCAGCACGATGAAGATGCCGCCGAGCCCGTCGAAGGCGCTGCCGAGCCACCAGCACGCGCCGCCCACGAGCGCGGCCGCCGGCAGCGTGACCACCCAGGCCACGGCCATCCGACCCGCCAGCTTCCAGCGGACCTCCGCGCCCTTGCGGCCGAGTCCGGTGCCGAGGATCGAGCCCGTGGCGACGTGCGTGGTCGACAGCGGCAGCCCGAGGTGGCTGGAGGTGAGGATGATCGCCGCGCTCGAGGTCTCCGCGGCGAGCCCCTGCGGCGCCGACAGCTCGACGAGCCCCTTGCCCAGGGTGCGGATGATGCGCCATCCGCCGAGGTAGGTGCCGAGCGCGATCGCGAGCGCGCAGGTGAGCTTCACCCAGAACGGCACGTCGTCCTCGGGGTTCACCGCGCCGTAGGCGATGAGCGCGAGGAAGATCACGCCCATCGTCTTCTGCGCGTCGTTGGTGCCGTGCGCGAGCGAGACGAGCGACGCCGACCCGATCTGGCCCCAGCGGAAGCCGCGCTCGGTGCGGCGCTCGGGCGAGCGGCGCGTGATCCGGTACACGAGCCAGGTGCCGACGCCCGCGACGAGAGCCGCGACGACCGGCGAGAGCACGGCGGGGATGAGGACCTTGCCGATGATGCCGCCCCAGACGACGCCGTTCACGCCGTTGGCGACGCCCCACACCAGCGCGGATCCGACGAGACCCCCGAAGAGCGCGTGGCTCGAGGACGACGGCAGGCCGAAGAGCCACGTCACGAGATTCCAGATGATCGCGCCGACCAGTCCGCAGAAGACGATGAGCATCAGCTCCTCGCCCTGCGCCTGGTTCAGGTCGACGACGTCTCCCCCGACGGTCTTCGCGACCTCGATCGACAGGAACGCGCCGACGAGGTTCAGCACCGCCGACAGCGCGACCGCGACCTTCGGCCGGAGAGCCCCGGTCGCGATGGACGTGGCCATCGCGTTGCCCGTGTCGTGGAACCCGTTGGTGAAGTCGAATGCCAGGGCGGTGACGACCACCAGCAGGAGGACGAAGAGCTCTTCCACGTCGTCTATTGTCCACCCCGCGACTGGGTGCTCGGCGCCGCGGTCTCAGGGTCGGATCAGACGCCGGCTCGGGGTCGGATCAAGCGTGGTCTCGGGGTCTGATCAGGCGACGCTGTGCGCGGCGCGCAGCTTCGCGAGGACCTGGTCGCGCAGCTTCTCGGGGGCGACCTCCTCGCGGCACGAGCGCTGGATTGCCTCGGTCAGCGTGTTCTCGACGAGCACCTCGTCCTGACATGCCGGGCAGCCCTCGATGTGCTCCTTGATCTCCGTGTGCTGGGTGTGGCACAGCTCCACGGCGCCCCGGAGGTACGCCTCGAGGTCCTGTCGGGCCTTCTCGCAGCCGCAGTCGGTCATTTCTTCGCTCCTGTCTCGGCGGCCGAGATGCCTCGCTCGGCCGCGTAGTCGGTCAGCAGTCCGCGCAGCAGTCGCCGGCCCCGGTGCAGGCGGCTCATGACGGTGCCGATGGGGGTCTTCATGATGTCGGCGATCTCCTGGTAGGCGAAGCCCTCGACGTCGGCGAGGTACACCGCCATCCGGAAGTCGTCGGGGATGGACTGCAGCGCGTCCTTCACGACGGAGGCCGGCATCCGGTCGATGGCCTCGGCCTCGGCGGACCGGCTGCTCATCGCGGTGGTGGACTCCGCGCCGCCGAGCTGCCAGTCCTGGAGATCGTCGATCGTCCCCTGGTACGGCTCGCGCTGCTTCTTGCGATAGGTGTTGATGTAGGTGTTCGTCAGGATCCGGTACAGCCACGCCTTGAGGTTCGTGCCCTGGGTGAAGGACGACCACGACGCGAACGCCTTGACGAAGGTCTCCTGGACGAGGTCGGCCGCGTCGGGCGGATTCCGGGTCATCCGCATCGCCGCACCGTAGAGCTGGTCCATGAAGGGGAGCGCCTGCTCTTCGAACTGCGTGCGCGCGTCGACCGGGGAAGACTGTGCGTCGCTCATGATCGGAGAGTCTAGGCGCGAGGAGGCGAGCTCGTCGGGCGCATGATCCTCCGCGACGCGCGGATCCGCAAGGGTGGCGTTCATTCGACTCCTCTCGTGCATTCAGTAGGGTGGAACGCGATGACTGCGCGTGGGTATTCCCTCGACGGCAGCGATGCCGCGAAAAGACCGCAGGGCGCCTATCGGGCTCCCACAGCCGAACGCGCCCTGAGTGCGACGCTGGCCGTTCCCGGATCGAAGTCGCTCACGAACCGAGAGCTCGTGCTCGCGGCGATCGCGGAGGGGCCGAGCACGCTGCACCGGCCGCTGCACTCCGACGACTCGCGTCGCATGATCGAGGCGCTCGGCGCCCTCGGCGTGGAGATCGAGGAGGTCGACGGCGACAGCCCGTTCGGCCCCGACCTGCACGTGACGCCCGCCGCTCCCCTGCGCGGCGGCGGCACCATCGACTCCGGTCAGGCCGGCACCGTCATGCGCTTCATCGCGCCGCTGGCGGGCCTCGCGAACGGCGACGTGTACGTCACCGCGCACGAGAGCGCGCTGCACCGCCCGATGGGCGGCATGATCAAGGCCCTCCGCGACCTCGGCGTCGACATCGACGACGGCGGCCACTGGTCGCTGCCGTTCCGCGTGCACGGCCACGGGCACCTGCGCGGCGGCGAGATCGACATCGACGCATCGGCGTCGAGCCAGTTCGTCTCGGGGCTGCTGCTGGCAGCGCCCCGCTTCGACGTGGGCCTGCGCCTGCGCCACGTCGGCGCGCGCCTGCCCAGCGTGCCGCACATCGACATGACCATCGAGTCGCTCGCGCGGCGCGGCGTGCTCGTCGAGCGCTCCGGCCACGACGAGTGGATCGTGCCGGCCGGACCCGTGCGCGCGAAGGACATCGCGATCGAGCCGGACCTGTCGAACGCCGCGCCGTTCCTGGGCGCCGCGCTCATCGCGGGCGGCCACGTCACGGTCACCGGATGGCCGGCGCACTCCACCCAGCCGGGTGCGCACCTCACCGAGATCCTCGCGGCGATGGGCGCACGCGTCAGCCGACGCTCCGGTAACCTGACCGTCTCCGCGGGCAAGGCCATCCAGGGGGTCGACCTCGACCTGTCGGGCGTGAGCGAGCTCACCCCCACACTCGTGGGCCTCGCCGCCTGCGCCGACGGGCCATCCACCTTCCGCGGCATCGCGCACATCCGCGGCCACGAGACCGACCGTCTCGCGGCGCTCGCGGCGAACCTGCGCGCGGTCGGCGGCGAGGCCGAGGAGCTGCCCGACGGCATCCGCATCATCCCGCGCGAGCTGACCGGCGGCACGTGGCGCGCGTTCCACGACCACCGCATGGCGACGACCGGCGCGCTCATCGGCATCCGGACGCCCGGGGTCGTCGTCGACGATATCGGCACCACCGCGAAGACGCTGCCCGAGTTCGTCCAGCTGTGGGAGGGCATGCTGCGCGGGCCCCGGAGCACCTCCGCGTGAGCTGGCTCGACGACGCCGACGATCTCGACGACGAGTTCGACGAGTTCGACGAGTCCAGCATCCGGGTGCGGCCGAACCCGAAGGGCAACCGGCCGCGCACGAAGCGGCGGCCCGCGCACGACGACGCCCGCATCGCGCGCGTGCTGGGGGTGGACCGCGGCCGCTACACCGTGCTCGTGGACGAGGACGGCCCCGACGAGCACGAGTCGACCGCCGCCCGCGCGCGAGAGCTGCGGCGCACGCCGATCGTCACGGGCGACCGCGCGCGCGTCGTGGGCGACACGTCGGGCCAGGAGGGCACGCTCGGGCGCATCGTCGGCATCGAGGAGCGCACGTCGCTCCTCCGCCGGAGCGCCGACGACACCGACCAGGTCGAGCGCGTGGTCGTGGCCAACGCCGACCAGATGCTCGTCGTCGTTGCGGCGGCCGACCCGGAGCCCCGCCCCCGTCTCGTGGACCGCTACCTCGTCGCGGCGCTCGACGCGGGCATCCGCCCCCTGCTCGTCGTGACGAAGACCGACCTCGCCGACCCCTCGGCCTTCCTCGAGCACTTCGACGGACTGCCCGACCTGCGGGTCTTCCGCAGCGCGCGCGACGAGACCCCGATCGACGAGATCGGCCGCGCGCTCGTCGGGCACTCGACCGTGTTCGTGGGGCACTCGGGCGTCGGCAAGTCGACGCTCGTGAACGCGCTGGTGCCGACCGCGGGTCGTGCGACGGGGCACGTGAACCTCGTCACCGGTCGCGGGCGCCACACGTCGTCGTCGACCGTCTCGCTGCGCTATCAGGGCGCGGATGGCCGGGGCTGGGTCATCGACACCCCGGGCGTCCGCTCGTTCGGGCTCGGGCACGTGGACCCCGCGAACATCCTGCGGGCGTACCCCGACCTCGACGCGGTGGCCGAGGAGTGCCCGCGCGGGTGCACGCACCTCCCGGACGCCCCCGACTGCGCGCTGAACGAGGCCGTCGCCGCGGGAACCCTGCCCGCCGGCCGCCTGGACTCGCTGCAGCGCCTGCTGGAGACGTTCGCGGGGCGCCCGGAGTACTGAGCCCGCGCCGGGGTTGCGTCGCTCGGGGTTCTGCGGTTCGCGGGGTCCTGCGTCTCGCGGGGTTTGCGGCTCGCCAGTGCGGGCGACGCGGTTCGCGGGCTGAAAGCGTGTCGCCCGCACTGGCGAATCGGGCTGTGGAGGCATAACCGCAGAACGGCACCACTGAGCGAGCCACCCCGGACTCGATGGAGCCGAACGCGCCGATTCAAGGCCCAGAACGACACAACCGCACCACCGAACGAGCCCGCACGAAACTCGATGGTGCCGAACTGGCCGATTCAAGGCCCAGAACGACACAACCGCACCACCGAACGAAGCACCCTGCGACTCGGCAGTGCCGAACTCGCCGAATCCCGGCTCATAACGCCAGAACCGCACCACCGAACCGGGACCGTGAGCCCGGCTCGGCAGCGCCGCCCGAGTCACTCCGGCAGGGCGAGCACCGGCGCGAGCTCCTCGCGCGTCAGGGTCATCAGCGGACCCGCCGGATCGATGAGCACGCCGCCGAGCTCCTCGTGATCGCGCAGCATCTTCGCGAGCTTCGGCACCTGGATCGGCAGCGCCTTCTCGCCGCGACCCTGCGCGACGACCTCGAGCGGGTGCGAATGGAGCTGCACGAGCCGTGTGCCGTCCGCCAGACGTGCCTCGGCGATCCCCATCTTCTTGTCGTCCTCGGCGAGCGCGCCGACGGCGACCCACAGCGGCGGGGCCTCGGCCAGCAGCGCGGCGACCTTGTGCGGGGTGTCGGCCTCGCGCGGTGCGGCCAGCAGCGCCTTGAGCCGGAACTCCGGGTCGGCCTGCGTCATCGCCTGCTCGACGATGTCGCGCGGCAGCACGACGCGGCGCGGCGCGGAGTTGTTGTCGATGATGATCCCGCCGAAGTCGGCCTTCAGCAGCTGCTGCAGCAGCGCCGACACCGGCTGCGCGACCGCGGACGTCTCGGCGTCGCCGTCGCTCTGCACGGCCTCGCGCAGCGCCCTGCCCGAGCTGAACGCGACCATGAAGTTCTGGTCGCCGACGCGCGCGATGCCGAATGTCACCGGCTTGCCCTCGGAGATCTGCTGGCGCGCGTCGCCCTTCACGCGCAGGAACACGTGCCCCTGCAGCATCTGCCGCAGCACGCCGAGCACCTGCGCGCCCGTCGGCTTCTCCGGCAGCGCGGCGAGCGCGTCGCGCAGCAGCGCGTTGTCGCGCAGCCCGGGAACCGTCTCGAGAACGGTGGGCGGCGCGGCGGGCGCCTTCGGCAGCTCGGGTCGCGCGGCGGGCGTCGGCTGCGGGGCGGATGGCCGCTGCTGGGGCGCGGCCGACGGCGCGGCGGGGGCGGATGGCTGGGGCTGAGCGGGGGCGGACGCCGACTCGGCGGACGGCTGCTCCTCCGACGGGGGCGCGACCTGCGGGCCCGACGAGCCGACGCCACGGAAGGCGGAGAACGAGATGCCGACCTCGGGCGCGCTGTCGGTCGAAGCCTCGGCGGGCTGCTCAGCGGCCGCCGCAGCGGCCCCCGATCCTTCGACGGGGGTCGAGGTCGCCTCCTCCGCCGTGGGGTCGGTCTTCTTCTTCTTCGAGAACAGGCCCATGCGCCCAGCCTACGGGGCGATCACCCGGGGAGCGGCGCCTCCCCGCCGCTCATTCCGGCTCATCCGCGAGGTACTCGCTGATGGCCTCGAACGCGCGCGCCCGCGCCCGCGCGCCCCGTGCCCCCAGACGCTCGCCGATGGCCATGACGAGCGCCTCGAGGAAGATCGCATGCGCGACGCGGGAGGTCTGCTCGAGCTCCTCGCGGAAGCTCGCCCCTCCTGCCACGAGCAGCACGTCGTCGCTGACCCGGGCGAGCGCGGTGCCGTGGAACGAGGTGATGGCGACGACGTGCGCGCCGGCGCGCGCGGCGGCGTCGGCCGCCGCGACCGTGTCGCGGCTCGACCCGCTGGCGCTGATCGCCACGACGGCGTCGCCCGCCCCCAGACCGCGCGCGACGATGAGCTGCGCCAGCGCGTCGGGCTGATACTCCGCGACCCGCCCCTGGGCCGTCAGCCGCAGCGCGAGATCGACTCCGAGGGGGCCGGACAGCCCCGACGCCACGACGACGAGCCGCCGCGCGTCGACGACGGCCGCCACGGCGGAGTCGAGGCGCGCCGCATCCAGCAGGCTCGTGAGCTCGGGCACCAGCCGTGCCACCCGGGCGACGCCGCGCTGCATGGCTCCGAGGGCGCCGGTTCCGGTCTCCTCCGTCATCTCCTCGCGGCGTTGCGCGAGTTCGGCGGCGAGGGCGACCCGCAGCTGCGGGAAGCCCCGATAGCCGAGCGCCTGACACAGCCGCACCACGCTGCTGCGCCCCACCCCGACGACGTCGGCCAGCTGCTGCGCGGTCATCTCCACGACGTCGGCGGCGCGCTCGACGAGGACCTCCGCGATCCGGAGATCCGCCGCACCGAGCATCTTCCGCTGCGCGGCGATTCGGGTGGTGGGCCCCACCACGGGGGCGCCTGGCTCAGTCACGTCGGAAGGCCCCTTCGGTGAGGCGACGGCGGATGGTCGCCGACAGCGCGTCGACGGCCATCGTAACGACGACCACCACGATGAGGAGCACGCCGACCGTCGACCAGTCGCGGTACTGGGTGTAGCTCGTGAGCATGTCGCCGATCCCGCCCACGCCGATGAGACCGAGCACCGCACTCGATCGCACGTTGATCTCGAAGCGGTACAGCCAGAATGAGAGGAAGTCCGCCGAGACCTCCGGCCACACGCCCCACCGCACGACCTGGGCGGTCGAACCGCCGGCTGCCCGCGCGGCCTCGGCCGCGCCGCGCGGAGCGGCCTCGATCGCCTCGTAGCCCCACTTGCCGAGCGTCCCGATCCCGTTGACCGCGAGAGCGAGGGCCCCGGTGAGCGGCGTGAGCCCGGTGACCGAGAGGATGACGATGGCGATGATGATCTCGGGCACGGCGCGGATGAGCGCGAAGAGCCCGCGCAGCGGCGCCCGCAGCCAGGCGGGGCCGATCCCCCGCGCGGCGAGGAACGACAGCGGGAACGCCAGCAGCGCCCCGAGGACGGTGCCCACCCATGCCATCGCGAGGCTGTTCCAGGTCTGCCGCAGCGCGTCGGGGAGCTTGGCCCAGTTCGGGTCGTGGAACATCAGCCACAGGTAGCGCAGGATCTGGGCGGGAAGGTCGCCGAGCCGATCCCAGGGGATCTGCACCGACCAGAACGCGACGACGACCGTCACGGTGACGACGCCGATGACGATGGCCCGCACCGGGTGCGCTGGGGGGCGGGGCGGATCGACGACGCGGCGGGAGGCGGTGAGGAGGGCGGTCATACGAGTCGCTTTCGGGCCAGGGCGCTCGCACCCTCGAGGAGGAGGACGATGAGCAGGATCTCGAGGATGATCAGCGAGAGCTGGTCGTACCGGTAGAAGGTGCGCACGGCATCGATGAGCAGGCCCATCCCGCCGGCTCCGACGAGACCCAGCACGCTGGACGCGCGGACGTTGAGCTCGAGCGTGTACAGCGTCTGATTGAGGAACGCCGGCCACGCGTCGGGGAGCGCCATGGTCCGGATGATCTGCGCGCGCCATCCGCCGACGGCCGTCCCCGCCTCGAGCGGTCCGGTCGGATTCGCCTCGACGGCCTCGGAGACGAGCTTGACGATGATC
Source organism: Microbacterium oryzae (assembly GCF_009735645.1). NCBI lineage: Bacteria > Bacillati > Actinomycetota > Actinomycetes > Micrococcales > Microbacteriaceae > Microbacterium > Microbacterium oryzae. The sequence goes on from NZ_CP032550.1 coordinate 1,504,526, forward strand.
CCGACGTTGAACAGGACCAGCGCGATGATGCCGGGCAGTGCCCCCACGCCGACCATGGCGACGAGCACGGCCGCGTACAGCAGGTCGGGGACGGCGCGCACGACGTTGAGCGCGGCCCGCACGGCCCCGCGCAGCCAGGGGTGCGGATTCGTCGTCCGGGCGGCGAGGAACACGAGCGGGAGCGACACCGTCGCGCCGATCGCCGTGGCGATGACCGCCATCTGCAGCGTCTCGAGGAGCGGGGCGACCGTCCGCGGAAGGATGCTCCAGTCCGGCACGAGGAGGAGGGCCACCTTATCGGCCGCGTTCCGCCAGTTGCGGGCGATCGCCGCGATGTCGAAGTCGACCCCGATGCCCGGGAGCATCGTCACCACCGTGATCGCGACGACGGCCGCGAGCGCGGCGATGCGCCGCCCTCGTCCGCGCGGCCGCGGCGGCAGGACGAACGCCCGCGGCGGCGCGCTCACCGGCCCTCGCCGATCCGGTCGCCGCCGAGGATGGGGCGGTCGTAGATGCGCTCGAACACGTCGTCGCCGGCCTGCGCGGCCGGACCGTCGTACACGACGCGCCCCGCGCGCATGCCGATGAGCCGCACGCCGTACCGCCGGGCGAGGTCCAGCACGTGGAGGTTCACGAGCACCGTGATGCCGAGGTCGCGGTTGATGTCGGCCAGGTCCTGCATCACGGCGTGAGCGGTGGGCGGATCGAGGCTGGCCACCGGCTCGTCGGCCAGGACGACGCGGGGCTCCTGCGCGAGCACGCGCGCGATGGCCACCCGCTGCTGCTGGCCTCCCGACAGCGCGTCCGCGCGATGGTGGAGCTTCTCGAGCATGCCCACCCGGTGCAGCGCGCGGTAGGCGAGCTCGCGGTCGTCGGCGCCGTACCATCCCAGCAGCGTGCGCAGCGTGCTCGTCCGGCTGAGCCGGCCGACGAGCACGTTGCTCTGCACGCTGGCTCTTCCGGCGAGATTGAACCCCTGGAACACCATCCCGATGCTGCCGCGCAGGCGTCGCAGCTCCGCAGAGCGCGCCCCGTCCACCCGGCGCCTGCCGACGGAGACCGTGCCGGAGGTCACCGGCACGAGGCCGTTCACGGTGCGGATGAGGGTCGATTTCCCCGAACCGGACAGGCCGACGATCGCCACCATCTCCCCCGCGGCGATCCGCAGCGTCACGTCGTCGAGGCCGACCGTGCCGTTCGGGTAGCGGACGCTCACGCCCTCGAGATCGATGCCCCAGGGCGCCGCCGCCGAATCCGAGGATCCGGCGGCGGCGCTCTCGACGAGCCCTGTCATCACTGCAGGCCGAGCGCGTCGGCCGCGCGCGCCACGACGTCGAGCGAGGCGGGATCGGCCGGCGCGAGGTCGGTGATGCTGTAGACGCTCGTCAGCGCCTCCTGTCCCTCCGGCGTGCCCGCGAAGTCCAGAAGCGCCTGCGTGATGCGCTCCCGCAGCTCGGGCGAGAGCTCCTCCGACAGCGCGACGCCGTCATTCGGGATCTCCTCGGTGAGGGCGAACACGACGACCTTCTCGCCGATGTCGGGGACGTCGGTGACGATCGAGCGGGCGTCCCAGAAGCTGAAGCCGACCTCGGCGTCGCCGTTGTAGACGGCGAGCACGGAGGCATCGTTTGCGGTCACCGGGACCTGCTCGATGTCGGTGTCGATGTCGAGCCCGGCTTCCTGCAGGGCGAGCATCGGGTAGATGTACCCGGCGGGCGAGCCCGGGCCGAGGACGGCGACCTTCGCCCCCTTCACCTTCTCGACGCTGTCCAGTCCGGCGGGGCCGGTCATCGCGTCGGCGCCGTTGCAGAACAGCATCCCGTCGCGCTCGACCGGCTCGTCGTCGCAGTAGGTGTCGGGATCGTTGGTCATGAACTGCGCGGGATAGGTGATGTTGCCGTTGCGCTCGGTCTGGAGGACCACCTCTGCGCCGTACATGTCGTTGGCCTGCCAGAGCTGCAGCGAGGGCAGGAAGCCGATCTGCGCCTGCCCGGCGCCGATCGCCTCGACGGCCGCCTGGTAATCCTTGGAGACGACGCCCCGGACGGTCATCCCGAGCTCCTCCGTGAGGTAGTCAGTGATGGGGGCGGCGGTCTCGACGAGGCCGTCCTGGTCCTGGGAGGGGACGAGGGCGAGGGTGATCTCCTCCGGCTCCGCCGCGGCGTCGGCGGGGCCGGCCTCGGAGGCGCAGCCGGCCAGCGCCAGGGCGGTGACGGAGGCAGCCGCGAGGGCCGAAGCGAGGCGGGTGGGGGTGCGCATGATGCTCCTTCAGGGGTGGTGGGGGGACGACGGGAGGGATGGGGTGCGGGCGAGGTCGTGGGCGGCGTCGACCCAGGCCTCGATGACTTCGTAGAGATCGGCGACGCCGGCGGCGCGGTGATCGGGGGCTGCGGTGGCGGGGACATCCGCGGTCCCCACGAGCGCGGTGGCGTGCCCGCGCTGGTGCGCGGGGGCGAGATCGTTCACCCAGATGTCGCCGATGCTCAGCACGCGTGCGCCGGCGGGCAGACCGTCGAGGTAACCGCTCATGCCGGCCGGCTTGCCCACGTCGGTCAGGACCTCGTCGAACACGTCGGCGAGCCCCAGCGCGGCGAGCGCCTCGTCGATCCGGATGGCCGGGGCGTTGGTCGCGAGCACGCGGCGGGCGCGCCCGCGCAGCGCCGCGAGGAAGACATCGAGGCCGCGCGGTGCGCAGACAGGGCTCTCGGGAGTGGCCAGCTGCGCGCGGCTGGCCAGGTAGGCGGCGTCCAGCGTCGACGCGTCCGCGCCCGCCGCACGCGCCCGGCGCGCGACGAGGTCGTACCCGTCGAGCGCTCCCGCCGGCCGCTCCAGGTCGCTGATGAGGTCCTCGTACGAGACGGCGCTGTCGCGCGCGACGATGTGCCGCGCGTAGGAGCACACCGGCCCGTCGCCCAGCGCGACGGTGCCGTCGAAGTCGAAGACGAGAATGCTCTGTGTCACACTTTCCCTCACTGCCGGACGATGCGTCCAAGCTAAGGAGCTCGCATGGACAGAAAGACCACGAAGGGTGACGGGATGGTGAACGACGACGGTCGTCTGCTCGACGTCCTCCTCGCCGACATCGCGGAGGACCGCGCGGCAGAGCGGTTCGCCGGGTGGGCGCACTCCACGCTCGTGGACGAGAACGTCGGCGCTCCCGTCCTGCCCGTCGCGACCGCCCGTCTGCTGTCGGCGGCGGCGGGGCTGCCCGACGGCTTCCCGGTGGGCAACGCGGGCCTGTGGCACGTGTACGGGTATCTGCTCTCGGAGGTGCCCACTCCCTACGGCCTCAAGCGGGAGCGCTGGCTCGGCGGTGACCTCGCGACAGCGCTGGGCCTGCCCCGTGACGCTTTCGTGCCGGCAGCGCACCCGGGGACCCTGCTCGCGCGTGTGACGGCGGCCGTCTCACCGGTCCTCGAGCACGCCGCCGCCGACGGAGCGGACCTCCTCCTCGCGCACCGGGAGGATCTGCCCGGTGCGGCCACCGGGGTGACGGGCGTGGTGCGCGCGGACTCGGCGGGACCGGCGGCCCTCTGCTACGGCCTGCACGAGGCGGGCCGGCTTCGCATCGTCACGGCCTTTCCCTACTCGGGCCGGATCGACGACCTCCGGCGCGAGTTCGACCGCGGGGCGCGCGTCCGCTGGAACGGCGTGCTGAGCGGCTGAGGTCAGGCTGCGTGCTCGTCGTCGCGCGGGATGAGCGGCAGCGACACGAGCGGCGCGAGCGCGGCCAGCGCGAACGCGAGCGGATAGCCGACCGCCGTGATGAGCGCGCCCATGAGCGGGCCGACGGCCGAGGCCACGATGAACTGCCCCGTGTTCTGCACGCCGAGGGCCTTCCCCGCCCAGCCCGACCCCGCCGCCTCGGCGACCGACGTGAAGGCGAGGCCGTTGTCGGCCACGGTCACCGAGGTGGCGATCACGAGCACGACGGCCGCGGCGGGGCTCCAGGCGAGTGCGGCGACCACGGCCAGCAGCGCCATCACCGCGATGCCGCTCAGCGCGACCCAGCGCAGCACGCGTGCCCGGCTGCCGACGCGGTCGCTCAGCGCGCCGACGGCGATGCGGCCGAACGCGCCGATGAACTGCGACGCCGCGATGAGCGCGCCGGCTGCCGCGGCATTCCACCCGAGCCCCGCGATGAGCCACACCATGCCGAATGTCGACAGCAGGAACTGCGGCACGACGAGCAGCGCGGACACCGTGTGGATGCGCAGCAGGAAGCCGCTGCGCCGATACGGGCTCACGGCGGCGGCGACCTCGGCCGACGTCGCGCGCGGCGGGTTCTCGATGCCCACCGCGCAGAGGACGGCGCACACCCCGGTCGCGACGGCGGCCGCGATGAGCGGCGCCGCGATGCCGTGCGCCGCGGCGAGCGGCGGCACGACGATCGCCGCGGCGGCGACACCGAGGGGCTGCGACATCTGGCGGATGCCCATGGCGAGCCCCCGACGCTCCTTCGGGAACCAGCCGACGACGATCCGGCCGCTGGCCGAGTTGACGCTCGCCGATGCCCCGCCCGCGAGCGCGAGGAGCAGCCCGAGCAGGACCAGCCCGGAGGCGGCGGCCGCCGCCGCGGCGAGAAGCGCGGTGAGCACGAGCCCGACCGCGATGACGCCGCGCTCCCCACGGCGGTCGGCGAGGTGCCCCCACACGACGAGCGTCGCGACCATCCCCGCGGTGGGCGCGGCCGCGACGAGCCCGGCCTGCGCGAGCGTCAGGCCCCGCTCGAGGTGCAGCAGCGGGATGAGGTACGCGGGCGTGCTGACGAGCATCGTCCCGGCGGCCTGCGCGAGCACGCCCAGCACGAGCATGCGCCAGGCCTTCGCCGGCGCGCGGGCGGCGACGTCGGCCATCCTCAGATCTTCGTGATCGGCGCGACCTTGATGAGGAGCTTCTTGGCCCCCACCGTGTCGAAGCGCACGTGCGCCACGCGCTTGGCGCCCTCCCCCGTGACCACGTCGATCGTGCCCTCGCCGAAGTCCTCGTGGCGGATGCGATCGCCCGCGGCGACCTCGAGGTCGCCGTTGTCGCGCACCTTGTTCGTCACGAGGCCCGGGAACCGGTCCATAGCCGTCGACTTCGGCTTTAGCCCGCTGCCGGGCGCCAGCGGCTTCACACCCCAGCGGTCGTTCTGCGGCCGGCGGGCGTTGAGCGCGCGCGACTGCGAGCCGCCGCGCGAGTTCACGTCGCCGGGCGACTGCTTCCAGTCGATGAGCAGGGCGGGGATCTCCTGCAGGAACCGGCTCGGCATCGCGGCGGTGACCTCGCCGAACTGCGCGCGGGTCATCGCCAGCGACACGTAGAGCCGCTTCCGCGCACGGGTGATGCCGACGTAGAACAGCCGGCGCTCCTCCTGCGGCCCGCCCGGCTCGTTGGCCGAGATCCGGTGCGGGATGAGGTCCTCCTCGACGCCGGTGAGGAACACCGCGTCGAATTCGAGGCCCTTCGCCGTGTGCAGCGTCATGAGCGACACCGAGCCCGACTCGTCGTCGAGGTCGTCGGTGTCGGCGACGAGCGCGACCTCGGTGAGGAAGTCGACGATCGTGCCCTCGGGGTTGTTGCGCGCGAACTCGCGGGTGACGGCGACGAGCTCGTCGAGGTTCTCCACGCGCGCCTCGTCCTGCGGGTCGCGGCTGCGGCGCAGCGCGTCGTAGTAGCCGCTGTCGTTGAGGAGCACCCGCAGCGCCTCCGTCACGGAGGTCGACGGCGGCTGCTCCCCCGACGCCGGCTGCAGGATCTCGCTCGCCGCACGCAGCACCTCGTCGAGCTGCGCGATGGCCTTCTGCAGCTTCGGCCCGAGGCCCATCTCGGCCGGGTGGGCGAGGGCGTCGCGGAAGCTCATGCCGTTGTCGGCGGCGAAGCGCGCGATCGTCGTCTCGGTCACGTCGCCGATGCCGCGCTTGGGGCGGTTGAGGATGCGGCGCACCGCCATCTCGTCGGCGGGGTTCGCCACCGCGACGAGGTACGCGAGGGCGTCCTTGATCTCCGCGCGATCGTAGAACTTCGTGCCACCCATGATCTTGTAGGGCACGGCCGCGCGGATGAAGATCTCCTCCAGCGCGCGCGACTGCGAGTTCGTCCGGTAGAAGACCGCCATCTGCTGGTAGTCCATGCCCGAGCGACGCAGCTTCTCGATCTCATCCGCGACGAACTGCGCCTCGTCGTGCTGCGAGTACCCGGTGAAGCCGACGATCTTGTCGCCCTCGCCCTGGTCGCTCCACAGCCGCTTGTCCTTGCGGTCGAAGTTGTTGCGGATGACGGAGTTCGCCGCGTCGAGGATGTTCTGGCTCGAGCGGTAGTTCTGCTCGAGCAGCACGACCTTCGCCCCTGGGAAGTCGCGCTCGAACTCGGTGATGTTCCGGATGTCCGCGCCTCGGAACGCGTAGATGGACTGATCCGAGTCGCCGACGACCGTCAGCGAGGCGCCGTCGGCCTCGGGGATGAGCACGGCCGCGCCGCCGGAGGAGATCTCCGTCTGCACCGGCTTGGTCAGCTCGCGGATGAGCTGGTACTGCGCGTGGTTGGTGTCCTGGTATTCGTCGACGAGGATGTGCCGGAAGCGCTTCCGGTACACGTCGGCGACGTGCGGGAACGCGCGGAAGAGGAACACGGTCTGCGCGATGAGGTCGTCGAAGTCGAAGGCGTTCGCCTTCTGCAGGGCCCGCTGGTAGTCGCCGAAGATCTCCACGAACTTCCGCTCGGCGGGGTCGCTCATGTTCGCGTCGCGCGCGTACGACTCCGCGTCGGCGAGCTCGTTCTTGAGCTTGGAGATGCGCGACTGCACGCCGGCGGGCGTGAGCCCCAGCGCGTCGGCCTCCCGTTCGCGCACGATGCGCTTGAGCAGCGCGCGGGAATCGCCCGAGTCGTAGATGGTGAACGCCTTGGTGAACCCGAACTGGTCGGCCTCGCGGCGGAGGATCCGCACGCAGGCGGAGTGGAAGGTCGCGATCCACATGCCGCGCGCGCTGTCGCCGACGATCTGCTCGACGCGCTCGCGCATCTCACCGGCCGCCTTGTTCGTGAACGTGATCGCGAGGATCTGGCTCGGCCACGCCTCCCGATTGCGCAGCAGCGACGCGATGCGATGGGTGAGCACGCGGGTCTTTCCCGAGCCGGCGCCCGCGACGATGAGCAGCGCCGGACCGCGGTATTCGACGGCCTCGCGCTGAGGCGGGTTGAGCCCCTTCAGCAGGTCGTCGTCGGGGGCGGCGGAGAGGGAGAAGAGCGCGTCTGTCATGTCGGTTTCGAGTGTAGATCGGCCCCCTGACAACGCCGGATCTATGGATATCCCCCACAGCCGGGCTTCAGAGCAACAATCCGCAGGTTGTGACGGTAGTGTTCATCCGTTCGCATCGACTCTGGGAGGTTGCGATGCCGAATTTCATCGGAAAGCTCGACCTGTCACCGGCCCGACTCGGTGACGCTGTGTACGACCGGATCGCCGCGGCGATCGTCGACGGCTCTCTCGCACCCGGCGAGCGGATCCGCGACCTCGATATCGCCGAGAGCCTCGGCGTCTCCCGCATGCCCGTGCGGGAGGCTCTGCAGCGTCTGGAGCGCGAGGGCCTCATCGAGATGTCCGCGAGCCGCTTCACGCGCGTCACCGAGATCACGCCCGAGATGGTGGCCGCGTCCATCGAGTTCGCGCGCTACCAGACCGGCGTCGCCGCTCGGATGGCGGCGGAGCGGATGGACGACGACGCACGCGAGCGCGCGCTCGCGCTGCTCGACGAGCTCCGCACGGCGCTGACCGCGGGCGACCGCGACCGCGCCTGCGAGCGCTACTTCGCGTCGTTCATGTTCCTCGTCGACCAGACGGAGAACCCCGTGTTCCGCTCGCTGACCGGCGAGGCGCGCTTCGCCCTGGAGCGCAACATCGGACAGGGCGACTTCGCGATCGCCGTCGACGAGGCCTCCGCGGCTCTCTTCGACGACCTGCGTGCGGCCATCCAGGATGGCGAGGGTGTGCGCGCCGAGCAGATCATCCTCGATCTGTTCGACGCGGTCACGCCGCAGCCCTGACGTCACATGCTTGGCGCTTCCGTCTTGGAGCGCTAGCTTCTCTGCAGGGGGGTCTGCCATGGAGCGTTCTTCTGGGCAGGTGCGTGTCGTCGAGCACGCCGAGCTGTTCCGCGCGATCGATCACGTCGCCGATGCCATCCGGTCGGGTGATCTGCCGCCGGGGGCGCGCATCCGCGATGCGCGACTCGCGGTCGAGCTCGGCATTCCGCGCATCCTCGTGCGCGTGGCGCTGCGCGAGCTCGAGCAGCACGGGCTCGTCCGCGAGACGCGCGCGCGCTTCTACCGGGTGACGGAGCCCACGCCGAACCGCTTCCAGACGGCGATGGAGTGCGTGGGGCTCGAGATCGGCATCGCCATGCAGCTCGCACTGCCGAAGATGGACGCCGCCGAACGCGCGGACCTGTCGGCGCGGCTGCGCCGGGCCGCGCTGGTCTGCACGCGTCCGGGGGCCACCGCCGAGGCCGTGTACGCCGTCACCTTCGACCTCTTCGACGAGATGGTCGCACGGACGGGCAATCCCTTCCTGCGCACGTCGTACGACCGGGCAGGCCGCGAGGTCCAGCGCAGCATGCGCGGTGAGATGCCGCTCCTCAATCCACCGAGCGTCATCGGCGCGTGCGCGGCCGAGGTCGCCCGCGCGGTGGACGACGGCGATCCTCGCCGAGCCGACCGCGCGCTGCGACGCATGTTCCGGCCCACATTCGGCCACGCTCTCACGTGACCGGTCGGAAGACGTCCATTCCCAGATCGGGATGGTCGACGAAGACGCCGTCGAGCTCGCGCAGGAGCTCCCACTCCGCACGGTAGTCGCCGAACGCCGAGCGCCCGCCGGCGCCGCCGAACTCTGGCAGCAGGAACGCATTCTCCGGCCGGCATGTCCACGCGTAGATCAGCAGGCCGCGCTCCCGCGCGTCGGCCACCAGGCGAGCCGGCCCCCGCGCGCGACCCGCGCCATCCGGGTCGAGCACCATCTTCTTGTCCACGCTGATGCCGTCCACGACCCCGACGAGGGCGTCGAGCCCCGCCGGGCTCACGATCTCGGCATACGTCCGCGCGGCGGCGCCGTCGCGCGCGACGAGATCGGCCGGGGCGCCGTCCGCCTCGATGAGATGGATGAACGTCGCCGCGACGCCCCGCTCCCGAACCTGCTCGAGAACCGTCCCCTCGAACGACTCGACGATGAGTGGAAGGCCCGACCCGGGCCATCCGCTCTCGCGCAGGTCGCGCTCGACGAGCGCCGCGAGGTCAATGCCGAGACCCGCGAAGTACGTCGCGTGCTTGATCTCGAGCACGACGCCGATCTCGCGGCCGTGCTCGAGCGACGCGTCGCGGACGAGGTCGAGCAGGTCCGTCAGCCGCAGGATGGGCTCCGCGTCGTCGAAGCTCGCGCTCGCCGGGCGAATCGCCGGGATGCGCTCGCGGGTGCGGAGCGTGGCAAGCTCGTCCCAGGTGAAGTCCTCGGTGAACCAGCCGGCCATTCGCTGCCCGTCGACCGTCTTCTCGGTGCGTCGATCGGCGAACTCCGGATGGTCGGCGACGTCGGTGGTCCCGGAGATCTCGTTCTCGTGGCGCACGACGAGCACGCCATCGCGGGTGGCGACCACATCCGGCTCGACGGCGTCGACCCCCATCGCGAGCGCGAGCGCGTACGACGAGCGGGAGTGCTCGGGGCGGTACCCGGGGGCACCGCGGTGGCCGATGACGAGCGGGTGGTGACGGGGCATCTCAGCAGGCTAGTTTCGCCCGCGGAGAACCGGCGACAATCACAGCCCGTCCATAGCGTCGCGTGACTAGCCTGAGGAGACAGCATCATCGTGGGGCTTCCGCGAAGCTCGACGATGAGATCGCGCCGTCTTTGCAGACATTGGAGTGACCACATCATGGCCAGCCCCGGTTTCAACAACCCCGTCTTCTCGCCGGACCCGCGCGCGGTCCGGTCCTACCCCGGCGCGCCCCGCACCGCGCAGTACGGCACACCCACGACCCCGCCGCCCGCGGACCAGTTCGGACAGATGGGCGTCGACGCCGCTGCGAACGCGCAGATGGAGGGGGCGTTCGCCGCTCCCCCCGCCGGCGCGCACCAGACCGGGCGCATGACCATCGAGGACACCGTCATGAAGACGGTGCTCCTGTTCGCGGTGCTCCTCGTGACGGCGGCGGTGGGCTGGATCGTCACGCTCGGCGGCTCGCTCAGCCCCGCGAACGCCACCTCGCTGTCGATGGGCCCGTGGCTCATCGGCGTCATCGGCGGCGGCATCCTCGGTCTCGTCAACGCGTTCAAGAAGAACCCGAGCGTTCCGCTCATCGTCGCGTACGCGGCGTTCGAAGGTCTGTTCGTCGGCGGCATCTCCGCCTACTTCGAGTTCATCTACCCGAGCATCATCGTGCAGGCCACGCTCGCCACGGTCGCAGTCGTCGGCGTGACGCTCGCGCTGTTCATGAGCGGCAAGGTCCGCGCCACCCCGCGCGGCGCCAAGATCCTCATGATCGCGATGATCGGCTACCTCGTCTTCTCGGTGCTGAACCTCGTGCTCTCGATGACCGGCGTCGTCGACGGCTGGGGCCTCCGCTCCGGCTGGATCGGCATCGCGATCGGCGTGCTCGTCGTCTTCATGGCCGCGTACTCGCTCGTGATGGACTTCGACATGGTGCAGCAGGGCGTCCGCAACGGCGCTCCCCGCAAGTTCGCCTGGCAGGCCGCCTTCGGCATCATGGTCACCGTCGTGTGGCTGTACGTCGAGATCCTGCGCATGATCGCGATCCTCCGCGGCAGCGACTGACCCCGCCACCGCTTCCCACGAAGGCCGTCCCGTCTCGGGGCGGCCTTCGTCGTACCGGGTCCCAGCATCCGACGAGCGCGCCCGCTCCCCACGCGGTCCGCGCATCTCGTAGCGCCGCCATCCCCCTGACATAGCAGCGGCATAGCGGGCGCGTCGAGCATCGGCTCATGACCGAAAGACGCACCCTCTCCCGCCGGGCCTTCCTCATCGGCGGCGCGACCGCCGTCGTCGGCGCCGGCTCCGCGACCTGGTGGGCCGCGGATCGCTTCCTCATCCCCCACGTCGAGGTCGCCGACGTCTCCGCCGTCGAGCAAGAGCAGGCGCAGCAGCAGACCGGAACCGCGGCGTCCGCCACGACCTCGACCGCACCCGACGTCACCGTCGAGACCGTGACGACCGGCTCCGGCAGCGACACCGTCACCGCCTACGTGGCGAAGGTGTCGCTCGACGACCCGACCGCCCTGCGCACGGCGTTCGCGCACGACCAGTTCGGCGAGAACATCACCCAGCTCGTGTCGGAGATGGCTACGGCGCAGGGGGCGGTCTTCGCCGTCAACGGCGACTACTACGGCTTCCGCGACACCGGCATCCAGATCCGCAACGGCGTGATCTACCGCGACCTCGGCGCACGCGAGGGCCTCGCGCTCTATGCGGATGGCCGTGCCGCGATCTACGACGAGACGACGACGAGCGCGCAGGAGCTTCTCGACGACGGCGTGTGGACCACCCTGTCGTTCGGCCCCGCCCTCGTGCGCGACGGCGCCGCGATCGCCGGCGTCGACGAGGTGGAGATCGACACGAACGTCGGCAACCACTCGATTCAGGGCCGGCAGCCGCGCACCGCCATCGGCGTCATCGACGCCTCGCACCTCGTCTTCGTGGTCGTCGATGGACGCGACGAGGGCTACAGCCGCGGGATGACCCTCCCCGAGCTCGCCGACATGCTCGTCGGCCTCGGCGCGCAGACCGCGTACAACCTCGACGGCGGCGGCTCGAGCGAGATGTGGCACGAGGGCGAGGTCGTGAACCGCCCCTCGAACGGCGGAGAGCGCGCGACCAGCGACATCCTCTACATCGGCGGTGCGGCGTGACGGTCGTGGCGATCCCCGCGTACGAGCCGGATCATCGCCTCGTCGACCTGACCGCGGCCATCCGCCGGCTCGACCCGGGTCTCGAGATCGTCGTGGTCGACGACGGCAGCGCCGTCTTCTCGGCGCCCGTGTTCGCCGCCCTCGAGGCCGCCGGCATCGCGGTGCTGAGCCACGGCGCGAACCGGGGCAAGGGCGCCGCCCTCCGAACGCTGTTCCAGCACGCGCGGGCGCACCATCCGGGCGCCGCCGTCGTCACCGCCGATGCGGATGGCCAGCATGCGCCGGACGACATCGTCCGCGTCGCGCGGGAGGCGGAGAGCCGCCCGGAGGCGATCGTCCTGGGGGTCCGCGCCTTCGACGGCGAGGACGTCCCGCTGCGCAGCCGCTTCGGCAACGCCGTGGCCGCCCGGGCCTTCGCGCTGGCGACCGGCGAGCGCGTCGCCGACACGCAGACCGGGCTGCGCGGCGTCCCCGCGGCCGCCCTCCCCTGGGCGGTCGGCCTGCCCGGCGACCGCTTCGAGTACGAGGCGGTGATGCTGCTGCGCGCGCGGCGTGCGGGCTTCGCGCTCGCGCAGACGCCGATCGCGACGGTCTACCTCGACGAGAACCGCAGCTCGCACTTCCGGCCGCTGCGGGACTCCGCGCGGGTGCTGGCCCCGCTCGCGGCGTTCCTCGCGTCGTCGCTGCTCGCGGCCGCGGTCGACGCCGTGCTCCTCTGGGCGCTGCTGCAGGCGAGCGGATGGCTGCCGGGCGCGATCGTGATGGCTCGCCTCGTGAGCGCGGCCGTCAACTTCGTCGTCAACCGGCAGTGGGTGTTCGGGCGCGACGGCCGGCCATCCGCTCTCGGCGTGGCGCTGGGCCGGTATGCGGCGCTGGCCACGGCCATCCTCGCGGCGAATGTGACCCTCATGACCGTGCTCGACGCGCTGGGTGTGGGGCTGGTCGTGGCGAAGCTCGCGACCGAGGGCGTGCTGTGGGTGGCGGCGTTCGTCGTGCAGCGGGTGTGGGTGTTCGCCCGCGACCGGGCCGCCGGATCAGCTCGCCAGTGCGGGCGACACGCTTCCGGCGCCGAGACCGCATCGCCCGCACTGGCGAACCGGAAGGCGGTGCGCAGACCCTATGTCCTCGCATGAGCCGCCCATAGAAGCCGCATAGCCGGCCCGATTTCACTGAAAGCAACGAAAGGTGAACGACATGCCCGATCTCACGATGCTCCTCATCGACCTGGCCGCCATCACGCTGCTGACGGTCGCCGTGTACTTCCAGCGCCACCGGCGCCGCGACCTCGTCGTCGCCTTCTTCGGCGTCAACATCGGCGTCTTCGCCGTCTGCCAGGTGCTCGCCACGTCGGAGGTCGCCGTCGGCCTCGGACTCGGCCTGTTCGGCGTGCTGTCGATCATCCGCCTCCGCTCGAGCGAGATCTCGCAGCGCGAGGTGGCCTACTACTTCGCTGCCCTCGCGGTCGGGCTCCTCACCGGCCTGTCGCAGTCGTTCAGCGTGCTGCCGACCGTGCTCGTCGCGGTCATCGTCGTCGCCCTCGCGATCGTCGACCATCCCGCGCTCTTCTCCTCCTACCGCCACCGAACCGTGCAGCTCGACGAGGCGATCGGCGACGACACGCGACTGCGGGCGGTGCTGGAGGAGCGCCTGAGCGGCGACGTCCGCGCCCTCTCCGTGCAGCACATCGACTTCGTCAACGACACGACGCTCGTCGATGTCCGCTACCGCGCGCACGCCCGCACCACGCGCACGGCCGGTCGCGCCGTCCGCGCCGCCCTCGGCGAGGACGTGGCGGCATGACTCCCGGGTTCGCGGACCGCTTCGCGGCGATCTCCCTCGACGACCTCGTCGCGGAGGCCGAGCTCCTCACCCGGGTCGACCGCAAGTACCTCCTCACGGCGGCCGACGCCGAGCGCGTGCTGGCCCGGGTCGACGACCGCACCCGCGTGCTGGAGATCGACGGCGAGCGCGGCTCGCAGTACGGCACCATGTACTTCGACACCCCCGACCTGCTGAGCTACCGGCTCGCCGCCCTGGGGCGGCGTCGCCGCTTCAAGCTCCGCGCCCGCCATTACGTCGACACCGATGCCGCGTTCCTCGAGCTGAAGACGCGCGGCAGCCGCGGCACGACCGTGAAGGACCGCATCCCTTCGGAGGCCGTCGACCGGCTCACCGCCGAGGGCCGAGCGTATGCCGCCGAAGGCATGGCGGCCCTGGGCATCGCTCCCGAGGTCGTCGACGAGCTCGTCCCCACGCTCCACACGTCGTACCGACGCACCACGCTGCTCCTGCCCGAGGGAGCGCGCGCGACCGTCGACACGCACCTCGAGTGGGCGGATGTCCACGGCGAGCGGATGGCCAGGGCCGACCTCGTCATCGTGGAGACGAAATCGTCCAGCCGCGCATCGTCGCTGGACCGCCTGCTGTGGCGGGCGGGCATCCGCCCCGTCGGCATCAGCAAGTTCGCGACGGGCCTCGCAGCCCTCCGCCCCGACCTCCCTTCCAACAAGTGGAGCCGCGTGCTCCGCACCCACTTCGACGCGCATCACGCGCTCGCCGCCTGACCGGAGATCCTCATGAACCCTCACCGCCCCACTTCCCGCACCGCCCGCACTCCCCGCACCGCGAGGGTCGGCCTCGGCCTCGTCTTCGCCCTCGCGGTCGCCGGCGTCACCGGATGCTCGGCCATCGCGAGCGCCGACACCGGTGCGGCAGCGTCCGGGTCCAGCACCGCCTCCGCGGACTCGAGCACCGACTCGAGCACCGGCACCGGCACCGACTCGGCCGTCGACGCCCCCGCCAGCGTCACCGAGGTGCTCGACGCGAACGCCGACCAGACCGTCGTGAACGACGACGAGTGGTCGGTCGACGACGCCGTGGACGTCACGCTCTCCGGCGACACCGCGACCACCGACGCCTCCGGCGTGACGAGCGCCGACGGCACCGTCACCATCGCCGAGGCCGGCGTCTACCGCCTCTCCGGCGAGCTCGACGGCTCCGTCGTCATCGATGCGCCCGACGACGCGCAGGTGATCCTCGTCCTCGACGGCGCGACCATCACCGCCGACGCGGCCCCGGCCATCCAGGTCGTCGCGGCTGACGACGTCGCGATCTTCCTCGCCGACGGGTCGACGAACGCCGTGGCGTCGACCGGCACCTACGCCGACGACGCCGACGCGAACGCCGCGATCTGGAGCGCGGCCGACCTCACCGTTTCGGGCACGGGCTCGCTCGCCGTCGACGGCTCCGCCGAGGACGGCATCACGAGCAAGGACGACCTCGTCGTCCTCTCCGGCGACCTCGACGTCACGGCGGCCGACGACGGGCTGAAGGGCAACGACTCGCTCACCGTCCGCGGCGGCACGGTCGCCGTCGACGCCGGCGGCGACGGCCTCGCCTCCGACCAGGACGAGGACGACACGCAGGGCTACGTCTCGATCGAGGGCGGCACCCTCGACATCACCGCGGGCAGCGACGGGATCGACGGGTACACCGATGTCATCGTGACGGACGGCGCGATCACCATCTCCGCGGAGGAGGGCATCGAGGCGGGCACGATCGCGATCGGCGGCGGCACGGTCGACATCACGTCGACCGACGACGGCATCAACGGGTCGGCGGGGTCATCGGCGGAGTCCACCAGCACCGATCAGGGCCCGGGCGGCATGGGCGGCGGAGGGATGGCGGACAGCGGCGAGTACGTGCTCATCGCCGGCGGCACCCTGACGATCGACGCCGAGGGCGACGGCCTCGACTCGAACGGCTCGATGGAGATCACCGGCGGCACCACCGTCGTGTACGGCCCGACGAGCTCCGGCAACGGCGCGCTCGACACCAACGGCACGCTCTCGGTGACGGGCGGCACGGTGCTCGCTCTCGACTCCGGCGGCATGAGCGAGTCGCCCGACGCCGACTCCGCGCAGGCGTGGGTGGCGGCGAGCGCTTCCGGCTCGGCGGGTTCGACGGTCG